>JALGVI010000020.1 GCA_029838215.1 Candidatus Helarchaeota archaeon
GAACGCCGCAAGGAACATCGCAAGGCGCGGGCAGGACGCATGGGACGAATTCGCCGCCGCCATTGGTGCTTCCACCTGACGAAAAACATTAATTATAAATAAAATCATCATCATCATGGCGCACCCCCAAGGTGCGCGTTTCCGTCTTCTGATGGGACGGAACTCCCTTGGACGAGGACGTGTCTCCCGGCATGTCCATTAATGTCCAAGTTTATACCATCAGTTATATAGGATAAAATTATCTAATGCTTAACTTTTTTATATTTTCCACTATGAACGACTTGTTAAGTTTTTATTGCCTCGCGGTTACTTGAAACAGCCAAGTCGAAGCAATGGTGAATACGATTCCCAATATAATTAAAATCGGAAATGTAAACCCGATTGGCCAACTGCTACCCGGTAATAACCAAAATCTTAGTGCATTTGTAGCAATATTTAATGGATTTAACGTATGCATGTTAAATAAAGGCAAGCCGACTATTGCTAGATTATCGGGAAAGATAACATCGGACGTGAAGAACAATGGCATTGCGATGATGCTCGTGACCAAAAAATATGTTTCAGAATCCCGAAAGAGCGATGAAAGAAGGCTCATGAAACCTCCAACAAATAAGCTGGCAAAAACGATCGTAACTGAAAGGCCAATGATTGAGATAAAAATCCCTAATGCACCAAGTGGCGTTACGAAAAGCATTGTTCCACGTTTTACGAAAATTGCCATTAACAATCCCGTAACCAATACACCAATCCCTTGGTAAAAGGCGCGAAATGCTCCCGAAAGCGAGTTTCCAAGAATTATTGCAATTCTAGGGGCAGAAGAAACCAAAATTTCCTCTTGAAATCCAATCTCACGATCATTCACTATGGCAAATGCGGAGAATTGAGAAGCAAAAAATACGCTCATTATCATTACCCCCGCCACTAAATAATCAAACAAGCCCGGGAGAAGTGAATCCAAACCAAAACCAAATGCAATTAAGAGCAAGATGGGCAATCCAAACTGTCCCACGAGTATGACCTTGTGTCTAATAATTCGAAGAAGCTGACGTTCTGTTATTGCCCAAACCGATGAAATTAAATGCTTTGTACGGTCTAATAATGTTTCTTCCATTTTTTATCGCCTCCTCCTATGTCTGAAGCCGCGTGTCTTTCCGCTTAGTTGTTCGTTCCGCATGCGGATCTTCCAAAGTTCTTCACCATGTTCATCTTGATCACGAAGACCACGTCCGGTATGTTCTATGAAAACGTCCTCCAAGGTCGGTTTGTTGATTTGCACGGACTTGAACTTGAGTTTATTCATGGTTCCGCGTGAAATGATTTCAGGGATGGCTTCCTCGGCAGGTATCGAAACCATTATTCGGTAAGTATCCGTATTTTCCATTGATGTTTGTTTTATGGGAATTATATCCGTAATAAAGTCTAAACCATCACCAATTGCTTCTTTCGTGAGTTCGCCATGGCTCAATTTAACTTCAACATATTCTGAGCCAATTTGTGCCTTCAACTGCTTGGGATGGTCGATCGCAATTATCTTGCCGTGGTCTATGATCGCCACCTTATTACAAATCTCTGCCTCATCAATGTAATGAGTTGTCATAAAAATCGTGATTTCCTCTTCCTTGTTAAGCCGTTGGATGTAGTCCCAAATGCGACGGCGATTTTGAGCATCCAAACCGAGTGTCGCTTCGTCTAAAAACAATATTTTGGGATGAAATAATAAACCGCGCGCAATTTCTAATCTCCGTTTCATGCCACCAGAATAATGACGGACGAGATCATCCTTTCGATCAAGCAAATCGACTAAATTGAGAATATCTTCTATTCTCTGCTTCCTTCTATCTTTGCTCATGTTGCCAAGTCGTGCAAAAAAACGCAGGTTTTCATAACCGGTTAATAAATCATCCAAAACAATTGATTGAAAAACAATCCCAATATATTTTCTAACTTTTGTCGGTTGGGAAAGAACATCGTATCCAAAAACCTTCGCAATGCCACTCGTAGGTCGAAATAACGTGCAAAGTATCGAGATTGTTGTTGATTTTCCGGCACCGTTAGGACCCAACAAGGAGAAAATTTCACCTTCTTCAACGTCAAAAGTAACGTGATCCACGGCAACCAATTGCTTGAACTTTTTAACCAGATCTTTACATTCAATGACTTTCAATTTTAATTCATCTTTGTTTTATTTTGTTGATTTCCAACTGATGATTAACCTGAATTTCAATTTAAAAAATAATTTTTACGAGTTTCTGATTCCTGAAGAAAACGTAACAAACCTGACTTATTAATCATTATATTCTGGAATTGATAATCTATGAATGACATCGTTCCTTAAGCATAATTGCACCTTGAGGACATCCATATTTTGGTGATGCACACATTCCACAACCAAAGCATCGGTTGGGATTTACCTTGGCTTTCCAGTTTCCCGTGTGTTGTTTTCTAATCTCATACCATGACGGCGGGTCCTTACGAATCTGTAGTCCCCAACCATTACGATGTTCGGAATAATCATAAAATTTCAGTTTTATGACTTCTTTGTCTTCTTTTAACGGATCAACAATAGTTCCATCATCGTTCATCTTTAAAATGGCTCTAAAACGGCATCGTTCGTTAATGCATTTAAAACAACCAATACACTTGTCGGGATCAATTTCCGCCACGAATGTGGTTTGTTGAATTATAGGTGTGGCAAATTGCCGAAATTCACGAAAACTTATGCAGCAACAATCACAACAGCAACAGATGTGATATACATTATCTTTATTTGGGTATGTCAAGGCCATCTTAATGAGCGCATGCTTATCGGTCAAGTCCAACCAGTCTTCGAGTTCTTCTCTTGAAAGCCTTGAATAATTGGAATTATTTTCCAATGATTTTGAAACGTCCTGTGCCCAGCCAATCGTAAGGCAAGTCATTAATGGATTATCGCAATGCTTTATGATCTGACGGCAGAAGCACGGACCGATAAAAACTGCGGGAAACATCTCAACCAACTGTTCTATCGCCGCCTTATCGATGAGGACATTTTGGACATTCATTTTATGCTCAATTCTGATGGTCTTTCCTGTTTCTGGGCGTAAAGAAGGATGAATTGCCCCTAAATGCGGCACGGGACGAAACTTCCATCGCTTTGCTATTCCTCTCATGAAATATTTTTCAAGCTTCGGATGAATTTTTCCGAGTAAAAAAGCGATGCAGATGATGGGAATTTCCAATAATCGACCATAAAACAAGCTCCTCAGTTGGTTGCCGCTCATTGGAACTCTTGCACGATGAAAAGTATTGATTGCCAGATTATACCAAGCCGGATTTTCAGGATCCGTTCTTTTTTGCCTGAAGAATCCCTTTGTCTTGCCTTTCTGAACCAATTAGACGACCTCAGAGATCTTTTTATTGATCATACTTTAAGGAGAAATAATTTAAGATTATTATCTATTCCTGAGTAATTTATATCCCATTTCATAAATTATTGAAAATAAAAAGAGATGAAATATTGCCTAAATTTAAGCTCCGTGCAGATTATTCCCCAACAGGTGATCAACCAGATGCCATCAAGCAATTAGTCAATGGATTAAATAAGGGATACAAGTATCAAACATTATTAGGTGTTACAGGATCAGGCAAAACCTTCACAATGGCTAACATAATTGAGAAAGTACAACGTCCCATACTTGTTTTGAGTCATAATAAAACTTTGGCAGCTCAATTGTGGCGGGAATTCAAGGAATATTTTCCTGAAAATGCAGTCGAATATTTTGTCTCATATTATGATTATTATCAACCGGAAGCATACATGCCACGAACTGACACTTACATCGCAAAAGAAACTTCAATCAATGCTGAAATAGAAAAATTGCGGCAATCAGCCACGGTAAGTCTCATGAGTCGAAGGGATGTCATAGTTGTGGCTTCCGTTAGTTGCATATACGGATTGGGATCTCCATCGTATTACAAACGCATGATGGTCTTGCTTAAAAAAGGCCAGGTAATTAATCGAAAAGTGCTTTTCAAAAGTCTCGTGGATATTCAATATGAACGAAATGACATGGGATTTGACAGAGGAAAGTTTCGCGTGAGAGGCGACACCATTGATATTTTTCCCACGTATTATGGGGATAATGTCATCCGAATTGAGATGTTTGGAAACGAAATTGAAAATATTAGCGAAATTGATTTTTTAAAGGGTGAAATTATTCAAGACTTGCCTCAAATCGCCATTTTTCCCGCACGGCATTATGTAGTTCCTGAAGACATGATTCAAAAAGCCATTAAGAACATTAGGACGGAGCTTGATGAACGTCTGGCAGAATTGAAAGCACAAAATAAACTTATCGAACATCAGCGTTTAGAAGAACGCGTGAACTTTGACATTGAGATGCTCGAAAATATGGGGTATTGCACGGGAATTGAAAATTATTCTCGGTTCTTTGATGATCGTGTTCCTGGTGATCCACCCTTCACTCTTTTGGACTATTTTCCTGAAGATTTTATCTTGTTCATCGATGAAAGTCATGAAACCATACCACAAGTCCGAGGGATGTACTGGGGAGATAAGAGCCGTAAAGATAATTTAATAGATTACGGATTTCGCTTACCAGCCGCACGTGACAATAGACCGCTAACGTTCGAAGAGTTCGAAGAACGATTAAACCAGGTGATATTTGTCTCTGCAACACCTGCAGAATACGAACTCGAGCATAGTACGCAAGTCGCAGAACTCATCGTCCGCCCTACGGGGTTGCTAGAACCCGAGATAATAATGCGACCCATAAAAGGACAAATCGATGATACCATTGCTGAAGCTAATAAACGAGTTCAGAAAAATGAACGTGTCTTGATCACGACCCTTACTAAAAGAATGGCAGAAGAACTCACGAATTATCTTCAAGACCTCGAAATAAATGCCCGTTACCTCCATTCCGAAATTGGAACAATCGAGAGAATGCAGATATTGCGCGAATTGCGGTTAGGGACACAAAATGATGGTTTCGACGTGTTGGTCGGGATCAACCTACTCCGAGAAGGGTTGGATCTCCCAGAAGTCTCTCTAGTATGCATTTTGGATGCTGACAAAGTCGGTTTCCTACGATCCGAAATGGCTTTAATTCAAACTGCGGGCAGGGCTTCCAGAAATCTCAATGGTCAAGTCATAATGTATGCAGATAAAATGACGGACGCACTCACGAAAGCCATAAACGAAATCTCCCGACGACGAAATAAACAAATTGCCTACAATAAAAAGCACGGGATCAAACCCCGTACAATTATTAAGCCCATTCAAGATGCACTCCCCATTACAATGAAAGAAATTGACAAAACATTCGAAATCGCAGCCGAAGACATGGAAATGGTCATGCACGTTCTGGAAAAACAAATGAAAGAAGCCGCGGATAATTTAGAATTTGAGAAAGCCGCACTCCTGCGTGACCGAATTTTCGACCTAAAAAGCCAAATGAATCCAAAACGAAAGAAGAAAAAAAGAAAAAAAAATATGTAGGCTCACGATTAATTAAATAAAATACTGCTGGTGGTCAATACGTATTCGATCATATGCCACCTGATCAAGAACTCCCCTTTCATTTTTGTAATTCTTTATGAGTAAGTCTAAAAGTGTTAAGATTTCATCTCCCGTATTTCCTCTCAACTCACTTAGAAAAATCTCAAATGAATGATCGGCATAAGCAAGCCGAGTGCTCACTAGAATATGAGCAAGAACATGACATTCGTAATCAATTAGTTGTTCTAATGGGAGTGTCTCATCTTCAGGTAAAGATTTCGAGATGACTTGATCGTAGAGTTCTTCATATCGGTGTTTAATATGTTTACCAAAACCCATTTCTAATAAAATGTTGATCATTCGCACGTTAGAACCGCTTTTAAACGTTTTCTGATCTCTTGATTCAAGAGACTTAATGATCTTTGTGATATATTCGTCGAACAGCTTGATAAATTTTGATCTCACTTCATGTATTTGCAAAAATGCAGAGATCATTTCTGTATCTGTAAGTTTCATCATTAAAACCTCAAAAATTCACCATTAAATTCAAACAAAAAGAAGATCCTGCATGTATTGAAGAGATCATTAATAATAAGATTTCTTGAGACAGGAAAAAAAATGAAAGGAAAGTGATTTAACTCAAAAATTCAACGGGAAACGTCCAAACTTCTTTCCAGCATTAATTAAAGCCCAAATGTTTGCACTGGGAGTTCCCACGGCAATATCGCAAGCAGTACTCAGGCAAAAACGACCACCATCACCTGCTTGCTTGATACATTCGAGTGCCTCCTTCTCTACGTCTGATGGCTTCCCTCGTAATAACGTCGTCGTCGAAACGTTACCCAACGTGATGATCATTTTCTTGGAAAATACTTCCTTTGCCTTTTTCAAGGAAACATCATCAACACTCATTATTAAAAGACCCCGAAGTCGAGCCAAGTCCTTCAAAATCCCATCGACATCACCACAGATGTGGAGTAGAATGCCTATTGTGTTGACTTTCCGAATGATTTTTTTCAAGTACGGGAATGCGAATTCGCGGAAAAATTCGGGCGAAATGCAGGAACATGACGCCGTTGGTTCGGCAATGCCAACCCCTAGTAAACCCTGCTCTATCTGGGCATTTAAAAATTCAATTATGGTATCGGTGATGATTCCCAAAGCCTCGTGCACGACATCAGGTTGCCGTATCATTGCACGCATTAGATTCTCCATCCCAAAAACGCTTCCCGCAGCAGTAATTGGACCTTCAGAACCACCTGAATAAAGAATGTTCTTTACGTTAGCATATTTTTCAGCAAAGTACTTACCTGCTTGTATTACAACCGGCATTCTACCTGCAGAATGTGGATCCAAGACTTCAAGTTTCGTAACGTCATCGAGCGTCTTTAAAAACTCTTCCTCAAACATTGGAATCGTGGCTTGTTCGTAAGTCAACTTTGTACCAAAGGCTTCACCAACGACATTCAAATCGCATAAGGATATGGCGAATGGAAGGTCGAACTTATTTCGCACGAAAATTTGAGCCTTTGCCAAATTCTTCGGGTCTTTCATTATTTGTGGGGCGGGTATTCCACTGGTCTTATGATACTCGTTGATGGCATATCCCAAACTGATGGGAAAACTTGGAATTCGTCCTCCATCCTTTCCCAAAAGACCATTCAATAATTCCTGATCTTCGAAAATTTCGTGAATCACGTGGAACTTCCTCCAAAATATTCGTCCAGTAACCGTTGAGCCATGTTCGCATCCTTTGCATAAAAATCAGCACCAATCTCTTCTCGGAATTTGTCATCAACAGCGGCTCCACCGATTATAATTTTTAGTTTATCTCGAAGTCCTGCATCGTTTAATTTTTTCATTACATCTTTCATGCTCTCTAAAGTGGGTGTCATCATGGTGGACATCGCCAGAACATTAGCATTATTCTCCTTAATCGTGTTGATAAATGTTTCAGCTTTAACGTTTCTTCCGCAATCAACACACTTGTAACCGCTAGCTTCGAGAAAATATCGAGTAATGGTCTTTCCAATTTCATGAATATCTCCATGCACGGTACCTATTACTACCGTTGCTTTGTATGAAATGTCGCCTTCTTTTAATTTTTCTTGAAGAATTTCCATTCCCACGCGGCATGCATCAGCAGAAATTATAATTTCCGGCAGGAAATATTCCTTGCTTTCATATTTCTCTCCAACAATCTGCATTCCTTTTGCCAAACCTTCAAGTATCGCTTTTTTTGGCGGGATATTTTCTTTAATAGCTTTATTTGAAAGCTCGATTACCGATTCTTCATTTCCTTCTATAACAGCATTTCGTAGACCGTGAATAACATCCAAAAATACCACCTAGTTTTTTATTAATTCATTAAAGATTATAAATTGACCTAAAAACACCCCATTTTAATCAATTAATGATTTTTCGATTTTTTCATGTCGTCAGTAATATTTTTTAAACAAATTTCTAATCTAACGGCAGGAAATCCAAACCGGTTCAGTGATTCTTGAATGAATAAATTGGTAATTAAAGGAGCCCGGGAACATAACCTGAAAAATTTCGATTTAGAGATACCTAGAGATAAATTCATAGTTATTACGGGTATATCGGGATCTGGTAAATCTTCACTTGCATTTGATACAATATATGCAGAAGGTCAGCGTCGATATGTAGAATCGTTGTCTGCTTATGCTCGTCAATTCTTAGGAAAAATGTTAAAACCAGATGTTGAATCAATCGAAGGTTTATCTCCAGCAATCGCTATCGAGCAGCGAGCATTATCCCATAATCCCCGCTCCACGGTCGGCACGGTTACTGAAATCTATGATTATTTAAGATTGTTGTTCGCAAGGATAGGAAGACCACATTGTCATCTATGCGGACGTCCAATTGCAAGACAAACAGTGCAGGAAATTGTCGATCAGGTGTTGTCATTTGAAAGAGGATCAAGAATCATCATTCTTTCACCACAAATACGTGGACGTAAGGGTCATTATGCCAAGTTATTTCAAGATTTGAAAAAGAAAGGTTTTGTCCGCGTGAGAGTTGATGGAGAAATTATTCCATTGGCATCTCCCATCAAGCTTGATAAGAATAAAAAACATGATATCGAAATTGTCGTTGACAGGTTAGTCATTTCAGAAGAAGTTGAAAGGCAACTTACTGATGCTATTGAAACAGCATTGAATTTTGGAAATCGTGTCGTGTCCATTCTCGTTCTTGATCAAAATGATCCTCGCTGGAACAAGGAACTAATTTTTAGCGAAAATCTCGCCTGCGTGCATTGTGGTATTAGTTTTGAGGAATTAAATCCAAGAAATTTCTCATTCAATACACCATTCGGCAGCTGTCCCGTGTGCGAGGGCTTGGGCGTTAAAAAAGAGATTGACATGGGCCTTTTAATTCCGGACGATACGCTCTCAATAAATCAAGGTGCCATCAGTGCATTAGGGGAAAATCGAAATACGTATTTCTTTCAAATGGTTCGATCGGTTGCTGAGCATTATAACATCGATTTAGATAAGCCGTTTCGGGAGTTGACCAAAAAAGAAAGAGACATCATCCTAAATGGTTCTCCTGATATAATTCACTTCAAACTAGGGCGCGAAGGTGAGAATGTCTATGAGTTTCGGCGGAAATATGAAGGCGTCATCAATAACATGCAACGTAGATATCGCGAAACAAAATCGGAATGGTCTCGAGAATTGACCGAAAGCTTCATGCAGGAACGAACTTGCCCGGCGTGTAATGGGAACCGACTTCGCCCAGAATCACTTTCGGTTCGTATAGGCAAGCATAATATAATGGATCTTTGCCACGTTCCACTAATAGAATTACCCTCAATAGTCAATGAAATAAAATTGAATGATCGCGAAAAAATAATCGCAAAAGATGTCCTGAAGGAAATTAAAAATCGCATTCAATTTTTATTAAATGTGGGGCTTGGATACATCACGTTAGATAGAATGGCGAGCACTCTTTCTGCTGGTGAATCGCAACGTATTCATTTGGCCACCCAAATCGGTTCAAACTTGGTCGGTGTTTTATATGTTCTTGATGAACCGTCAATCGGATTACACGCACGTGATAATGAAAGACTCTTAAACACGCTAGAAAAATTGAGAGATCTCGGAAATACGGTATTGGTCGTCGAACACGATCATGCAACTATAGAACGTTCGGATTTTGTAATTGATTTGGGTCCTGGAGCTGGTGAAAATGGAGGTTATGTCGTTGTTGCAGGATCACCAGAAGACGTAAAAAATTGTGAAGAATCCATAACAGGACGATTTTTAAGTGGAAAGGAAGAAATAGAAATTCCCGCGATGAGACGAAAAGCCCTCGATTGGATAGAGATCCGAGGTGCCAGGCACCATAACTTAAAAAACATAACGGTAAAGATCCCTCTTGGTGTATTTACTTGTGTCACGGGCGTTAGCGGTGCGGGTAAAAGCACCCTGATAAATGACATTCTATATAATCAATTAGCAAGCGAAATCAATGATGCTTCGCTGATTCCGGGAGACCACGATGTCATAGTAGGAACCGAAAAAATAGACAAAATAATTAACATCACGCAAGCTCCGATAGGACGAACAACTCGAAGTAATCCTGCAACGTATTCAAAAGTTTGGGACGAAATACGAAAGGTTTTTGCTGAAATCAAAGAATCCAAACTTCGAGGCTATAAGCCCGGACGATTCAGTTTTAACGTGCAGGGCGGCCGATGTGAAGCCTGTCAAGGTGATGGTCTCATAAAAATTGATCTCGTCTTTTTAGCCCCGGTATTCGTGCCGTGCGAAGTTTGTAAAGGTGCAAAATACAATAGAGAGACCTTGGAAATCAAATTTAAGGAGAAAAGCATTGCAGATGTCCTAAACATGAGCGTAGATGAAGCATTGGATTTCTTTAGTGCTTATCCTAAAATACGGCGTATTCTCCAAACACTCCAAGATGTAGGTCTTGGTTACATTAAATTAGGACAGTCAAGCCCTGTTTTAAGTGGTGGCGAAGCACAGCGCGTGAAATTAGCCCGAGAACTTTCTAAAAGATCGACAGGACGGACGCTCTATCTCTTGGACGAACCAACCACAGGTCTTTCGACCTATGATATCAAAAAATTGCTGAATGTATTGCAGGTCTTGGTCGATAAAGGGAACACGGTTTTAGTCATTGAACATAACTTAGACGTGATAAAATCCGCAGACTATATCATTGATCTCGGTCCTGAAGGTGGAACGGATGGCGGTCAAGTAGTCGCAACGGGAACTCCAGAGGAAGTATCAAAGACGAATACGCATACCGGTAGATTCCTAAAAAAGATAATCCAGTCCGAAAAATTAAGCAATCCTACAAGCAAATCAATTTCAAAAACGCAACCAATCGTTAGATCTTCGAAAAAAAGCAAACCAAAAAAAAAGAGGAAAAACAAAAAATGAATTTTCCTTGAGAATTTATTTCTTCGTTAGGGTTATTTCGATCGTTGAAACGGAGAAGTTTCCTCGATCCTTGCTTTCAATGGTCTCTGTGCCTGTTTTGATATCAACGATTTCTATCTGCCCTTGCATGAATTTCGTCCTGAGAATTTCTGCAACATCTACGGCTCTGGAAATGGCACGACCTCTAGCCTTTATAATAATCTCCTTAGATTTTTCACCTTGAATTATGGCAAAACAAGCCATCACATAATTCATGGCGGGTTTTTGTCCAATAAATACCACGTTTTCGTCCTTACTCATAATCTCATCTCACTTTTGTCGTTTGAAATTTTTGAGTCCGAGTTTCAATATAACCCGTTTACTTAGACAATTGTGTTTATTTCCTGCATTCAGAGAATGTTATAGGAAATCCCTGAAGAAAATTCTTCAAGCAAAAAAACAACAACCAAAGCATTATATAAATAAATTCGTTCATGAGCTGAAGTATTGGTCTAGATCTTTTCTATTTCGTTTTGTAAACATTGAAAATTTTACATTGAGGAATACTTGTTAATCGCTGAAGTGCAACGTTAATCGCTTGAAATGAAGAATCAATTCCAATCCAACGCCTCTTCAATTGTTCTGCCGCAACAAGGCTGGTGCCAGAACCCGCAAAAGCATCTAATATAACATCGCCCTCATTGGAAGATGCAGAAATTATCAATTTTAACATCTCAAGATTCTTTTCTGTTGGATATGAAGGATATGGAGCATCCTTATACATCCACACATCCTGCTTCTTCTTTCCCTTCTTAACATATTCATCAGCATAAATGATCTTTCGGGGATTTCCTGTCTTGGACCATTCAATTAAACCCTTCTGGTCAAGATCTTCCAGTACGTCTGGGGAATAACGCCAATGACGTCCCTTTGGTGGTAACTTTCCCCGCCATGGTTGACCAGTTGGGCCATTCTTGGTCTCACCCGGCGCGTGAAGTGGGTTTGTTGTATACATTCGACCATTCTTATCTCTCCTCGGAAATAATCGAAGAAGATCCTCCTCCGTAAAAGAATCTCGGGGGTCATTCCAAATATATTTTCTCGTTTTTGAGTAAAAATAGATCACGTCTTTATAATTACCGTATGCTTTTCGGGCAAAGTTTTTCGGATTGCATTTAATTCGGGAAATATCATTAATATAACGCTCGGGTCCAAAAACTTCATCCAAAATAATCTTAACATAATGTCCTACCTTTGAATCCACGTGAACATAGATTGAACCATCATCAGCCAATAACTCACGCATCAAGATCAAGCGATGTCGCAAGAATTCTAAATATTCGGGACCGCTTAATTTGTCTGCATAAGCCACGGCATCTTTATCACTCATGCTGATAGTTGCGGTTCGTTCTTTACCGATCTTGAAATCTTTTTTAGTAGCGAATGGTGGATCAATATAAATCAACTTCACCTTGTTTTTCAGTTTAGGATCTTGAAGTAATGTCTTCAAAACGTTTAAACAATCGCCATGTATCAAAAAATTGTTCCACTCATCTGATGTTTTTTTTTCTCCTGCCATTTTCTCAATTTTTAGATTTGCCATTGGTGTCGAACTCAATACTTCTGCCTTGGAAAGCTTACCAAGATAAGTGAGTTTAATTCCATTCATGTGGATCACGATTTAAAGACTTGGATTTATTAAGAGAAATTGGCTTGCCAACGTCGCAACGATGAAAACCACGGCAAGCGCGCTCAAGAATATGACATCAACCTTCTGGTAGGAACCATCAAAGACTTTTATCCCCCAAATAAAGGTCAGGGACAATGCAATGCTGGTAAAAACAACCTCCTTGACAGGGTACCATGCGGTAGGAAAGAAAATCTTGAAAAATAAATTAATCGGCTCATCAGGTAACTGAAAAAATTGAAGAAACGAATTCACGGCACATTGATATAAAGATGGAATCCAAAACCAGCAAAGAAATATGTTTGTAAGTCGGAAAAACTTCAAGAGCCTGGATGTAAGAAGAATCACCCCGCCTATTGCCACGACAAGAATGACACCTCCAAGAGGACCTAAGAGATTTAACGCTAAATCAACGGCGACGTTTCCCCATCGTTCATGCATGATGGCAACGTGTAAATAAATTCCAATCGCATATAAAATAAAACCTCCAAAAGCAAAGGCATTCAAGAGATTTACCTTAAATTCTGTCGTTAAAACTTCTTGTTCATGATCCGTTGGTGAATCATTCGTTAAATTCACGCTCATTTACTTTCCTTCCTTAACGAAATAATTGACCTAATTCGATATTTAACAATGCGAGGAAGAACATAAAAACTGAAAGCTTCTTTAATACTTTAGTACAAATCTTAAGTGCAATTCACGATCAACATGAAGGGATTTTGATGGTAAATATAAAGATTCGTGCTTCTAGAATAGAGGACATCGATGAACTGAAAGCATTAATGAGATCCTTGACGGAATACTTCAAGCGACCTTTTTACGAAAAACAATGGATAATGGATATCAAATATAAATTTGAATCTGCACCGGAATCTATTATTGTTGCAGAAGATACAGAAAACAATGAACTTGTCGGCATGATACTTGTTGATATCGGTCGCGATCCTTACTCTGGAGCAATAATTGCTCAATTAAACAATTTCATCGTGAAGAAGGAATGGAGGGGTAAGGGAATCGGCTCAAAACTCATTCAACGTGCTATTGAACTATGTCGAGACAAAAAGGTCAAAGAAATTCATACTAATGCTCGCAAAGAAATTGATGAATTATTGCTTCTATTCGAGAAATTTGACTTCGTGGAAAGTCATGTTGTCATGAAACTCGAATTATGAATCTATTTTATTAAATCCTATAGGTTGGACCAAACAATACCGTGATTTCATCTTTTAGTTTTTGAACTTGACCCCTTATTTTATTTGATCTTATAAAAGAATCGATCTTATTGATTACAAGTTGATAGAGCATTTCAAACTCAAAACGTGATTCGTATGAATCATCCCGCGTGGCAAGCGTTGTAATGGCCAAGTTAAGGCGTTGAATTTCAAATCGAACTTTTTCCAATTCATCCTCGAATTTCGTGGGATTAATGGCAGGTATTGTTTCTGAAATATCCATTTCAACCAACCTACGAATGAATTGTGATAGTGTTTCCCCGTATTTGTTCTTTGCATGTTCCATCCAACGTGCTTTCTCCACCCTTTTTAAACGAATAGTTACAAACGTCCCAAGACCTTGCGTTTTCTTCAATTTCTTCAACCAACCAAATTTCGTGTCAAGGTTCTGTATTGATTTTTGTCTAGACAATAACAGAACCATATATAAATTAAATCTTGAACTGTTTGCTACAAAATATTCACTTAACAACTCAGTTAAAATCCATTAGAAACGTTAATGGAATGAGTCTAACATGTCAAAAACAATCAAAATCGATCCAGTCACGAGACTTGAAGGTCACGGTGCGATTACAATTAAACTCGGACCGGGCAATAAAGTCGAGGACGTGCAATATAATATTACATCGACACGCTTCTTTGAAAAGTGGTTCGAAGGTCGCAAGGCAGAAGACGTGCCACGGATGGCTCCAAGGATTTGTGGTATTTGTCCAATTCCACATCACTTGGCATCTACAAAAGCGGTTGAAGCTGCCTTTGGCATAACACCCCCACGACCGGCATTGAAGCTTCGTGAATTGATGATCAACGCCAAACAAATCTCATCTCACGTGCTTCACATTGCTGCACTACAATTACCCGATCTACTCGTTGGACCTTTTGCTCCTAAAGAAAAACGAAACGTGGTTACCGTTATCAACGCCCTTCCGGATATTGGTAAGGCTGTTTTCGAAGCAATGCGATTTGGTCAGGAACTCTGTGCTTCCATTGGTGGAAAGTCAGTTCATCCTGTATCCGCAATTGCTGGCGGAATGACAAGCCCGTGGAGTGAAGAAAAACGTGATCAATTCTTGAAAGCCATTCCGCGTGTTGTCGAAATCGGCAAGGTTGTAGTCGATTTGGGTAATAAGCTAGTACAAGATTATCTTGACGTGATCACGAAAGTAGGAAATGTCCCAACATATTACTTTGGTCTGGTAAACGATAAAAAAGAAATGACCATTTGGGATGGTAATTTACGCGTTATGGCTCCCGATGGCAAAATCGTCGTGGATGAACATCCTTCAAAATATCTCGAATTTCTAGGTGAACACATACCCAATTATTCTTATGCAACGCACATTTACTACAAAGGCGCAGGATATCCTGACGGCATCTGGCGTGCAAATTGTTTAGCACGTCTGAACGTTGCAGAAAAAATGCAAACGCCATGGGCACAAGAACTACTTGAGGAATTCCGCAAGACAGTCGGTCGTCCGTGTCACTTAAACTTTGCATACGTTTGGGCCCGCATCATTGAAACAATCCAAGCCGTTGAAAAATGCAAGATCCTCATGGAAGATCCGGAAATCGTTTCAACAGACGTGAAACTGGCAGACGTTGAACCAAAAGCTGGCGTTGGCGTCGGTTGTGTTGAAGCACCGAGAGGTAACCTGATACACAATTATTGGACAAACGATAAAGGCATCGTTACAAAAGCCAATTTGGTCGTTGCAACCAATAATAACATTGCAGGCATTCAAAAATCACTCTTGCACGTGGCAAAACAAGTCTTCGAAGATAAAGCCCATGAGAGTCTCAAACTCCCTGAACCCATGATAAAATAATCTTAAAATTAGGTGAAAAACATGAGCGAAGAAATTCCTGAAGGACTCCTGAACCTTCTTGAAATGGTCGTTCGCAATTATGACTGCTGACTATCGTGCGCAGCACATTTGACCATCATTGATGAAAATGATAACGTAATTGTCGAAAAAGATATCGTCATTGGTTCAGGATGATTCGCGTCCGAAAGCAAGGCTGGACGCGGGGACGAACCCACGCCTGGGTTGAACCAACTTTTTTCTTTTTTTCCTGTTTTCTCATAAATTGCTATAAAATAAATAATTCTTTTGCATCATCAGCTCCCATTATAAGCGATCCATCACAATATATCAAAAAACACGGAAAGAATTGAAAAAAAATATGAGGATTGATTAATATGCCATTTCTACCTGAATGGGAAGTTCCCGAAGAACGAGCAAAAGATTATAAAAAATTACAAGAAGCCTTTTGCGAAGGCGAAGAACCTATTGCCGCTTGCAAAATGATGAGCAATGGTGTTGAAGGATTTGGAGTTCTGACGAATCAAGCATTTTATTGGGCTCCGCATCACTCTGGCTGGACCAAGTTTGCTGCATATACTAGTTCAGGATCATCTGGAGCCGCAGCACGAAGGGCCATGAGAAGTAATGAAGAAAAAGCAAACGAACTTAAAAGCATTGCTGAAGTCGAAATCAAAGGAAACGGAATGATGAACATAAAATGGAAAAAAATCGATAAGAAAACTGGTGAATTCGTAACAAATAAAAAAGGAGAATTCAAAACAATAAAAACTAAATACGTTCTATTACGTCCGAAAAAAATCGATAAGAAAACTTGGAAAAATCAACGAGATCAATTCGGAGAACTTGTCAAGAAAGCCATTGCAGATTCAAATTAAATATTTTTTTACTTGGAATGATAATAAACAAATTTCCTCTTTTTTTCTTACAAATCTTAATTTCGTAAGCTAATTTTTTAACAAATGAATGACAAAAAAGAATACGTTGGAGGATTCTTTAAGACCTTATAAAATTTAAGATTAAAAATTGGTGAGCTAAATGAAATTGGATTTAAATAACGTTAATGAAACAAAGGCGCGACTCAAGGATTTGATAACTCTCGCCGAAAAGCAAACTTGCGATCAGATCAACATAGATGAACTAAAACAAATATTAGAAGAAATTGGTGCGAGTTCCGAACTCATGGTAAAATATGAAGACATTTATGATGATGCTGCTGATGCACTCATGCTCGCTGGAATCACGGCAGAAGAATGTTCCTGCGATCCCTTACGGAAACACATTCCTAAAGATAAGGAAAAACTTGATCCCAATGCCTAAAATGTAAGAAAATGAAGTTTCTTACTTAATTTTTTCCCTTTTTTTATTTCAGATCCGTTCTTGTAAAATTCAAATACTTGAAAAGGAAAAATAAATCAATCTTGAAATACATTTATTTTATTCATTAATTGTTGGAATTTAATATGTCAAAGAAAACAAGGAAACCGAGAAAAACGCCCAAGAAAACAACAAACACTAAGAAAGATAACGAAACAAATGGTATAAATAAGGCAGATATGGCTAAGAAACTTTACGACCAAGCATCGGAGTTAAGGAAAAATGGAAAATACGCAGATGCGATTCCTATTTATCAGAAATCCTTGAATCTTTCACCAAATAACCCATCAACACTGAATGATATGGCTTGGACTTATTATTTGATGGGAGAATATGAAGATGCCATCCGATATGCCGAAATTGCATTAGATATTGCTCCGACAAAAGGTTTTATCTGGGATACTCTCGCCTGTGCTTATTTCCAATTGGGAGATATTGATAAATCATGGCAGTGTTTCGAACAAATGAAACGCGTTGATCCTACTGAAAAAGGAACTGTAGAAATATATCAACGAGTCAAAAAACTAATCCAACCGAAACGCGCTTTCTTTAGTCACAAGGGAAGAAAAGGAAGCATCAAAGAACAGACAGCACGCGTTCTTGAACCATTTTCAAATAATACAAAAGCAATTTTAGCAATCATCATTATTGCTAGTGGGATTCTTCTCATTCATAACGTGATATTGGGAATTTATCTATTGCAAACATTTCTTGCCATCATTTTATAGATTCACGGTCCCGTTTGCACGTTTAAAAGCGGCTCACCACTCATCAGCCGTCTGATATTTTCAATAATTCCCGAAATGATTCGATCATGACTTTCTACGGTGCTCCCTGCCACGTGCGGCAATGAAATAACATTTTCTTTGAATAAAGGATCGTCTGGATCCTCTGGTTCGTTCCAATAAACATCAAGACCGGCACCGGCAATGATCTTATTTTTTAAGGCAAAATATAAAGCATCCTTCTGAATGATCGGTCCGCGAGCCACGTTTATGATAAATGCAGTTGGTTTCATCAAGCGTAATTCACGTTCCCCAATTAATCCGCGTGTTTCTGGTGTTAGAGGCGCGTGGATAGAAACAAAATCAGAGTTCTTGAGTATGAAATCAAGATCGGTTTTTTCGCCTAAAAACTTCAGTTTAAATCCGCATTTAACAATGGAAGAGAGTTGCCGTTTTATTGCAAATATCTTCATCCCAAATGCAGCAGCACGTCTTGCAAGATCCGTCCCTGATTGCCCAAAACCAATTATTCCCAAAGTCTTACCTTCAAGCTCTGTGCCGATTGGCCAGCCCAGCCTTCGTGCTTGAAAGGAATCGCGCGCTTCGTTAAATCTTTTTGCCAAAGCCAAAATTAAAAAGAAAGCCGCCTCCGCTACGGATTGATGATTTGTTCCCGGCGTGTTTGCGACGAGAATTTGCCGGGCACTTGCGGCTTCAAAATCCACGCCTTCAAGTCCCACGCCAAACTGATGAATCAACTTGAGCCGAGTGGCGGCATTAATGATTTGAGCATCAATTTGTTCCATCGTGGGAATGAGAACATCTACGTCTTTAACCTGTTCTACAAGAGGACGTGTTGAGTCCTGATAAATAAAACTCACACCAGAGAGTTCATTTTCCAATCTAAGACGTAATTTTTCAGCAGCACGTCGCCAACCATCACCGCACCAAATAACTTTCATTTGAATCAGTCCAACGTAATCAATGAATTGAGATAATTAATGATCTTACCTGCGACATTACCATGCTCAGTTGAATCTTTTAAGGTTTTTTCTGCGCCACGAAAACCAATAAACGGATTTATCTCTAGTAAATAAAGTGTCCCATCCTTGCTTGGAAGAGTATCAAGCCCAAAGATTACGAGACCCGTGAGTTCCTGAATTTTTTGAGCAACTTCACGTGATTGTCGTAGATGCTCATCGATATTTGGATCAATTCTCCGTATTTCGTCCTTAGTCTTACCGTGACCACCCTGATGCAGGTTGTGGCGAAAATCCTCCTTAGAATAGCGCATGAATTGAATGGGTTTTTCAGGTCCAATCATGATCGTGCGAATATCATAGTCCAAGTTGTCCACGTATTCTTGCAAGAGCAAAATTTTATACTTCCTGAAAAGCGATTGAAGTCCTGCCTCATCCTTCAAGGAAACCAAAGTTATATCCTCGCCAAGCCCCCCTATCATGGGTTTGAACACGTATTTTTTATCTTGATCGAGTTTTTTGATAACGGCTGAAAAGCAGGTGCCAATATAAGTCTCCGGCATTTTAATGATTATGCTCAAGTGTTTCTTCCAGAAAAAATAAAAACTCATCTTATCACAAATCTTTAGCGCATGTGATGAAGGAATCACCTTGCATCCTTCAAGCTCAAGAGTTTCAATCACGTTTAAAAGATATATCACGGAATGCGGAATAAATAAATCAAGAGATGCCCGTATTAGACAAATCTCAGGGATCGTTGGAAGAGGAAATACCAAATCTTCAAGCGAATAAAAAGAATAAGAAATTTCATGGAAAGCCGCTTCTTCCTTAAGTCGGCGAAATTCATGCGTATCTTTTCCGATTATCCAAACATCGTCTCGCTTGACATTCACTCCTGAAACCCCACGTGATGAGATGATAAACCACGGATCTTATTCATTAATAAAAATACTCCATCAATGAAAATTCAATTGATCACTTGGCAAAATGATTTTAAGTTCACTTGATAACTAAAGCATATAAAATGACGGCTTTTTCTTTTAAGGGGAATTGCCAATTATAAACAGTAAAGAGAAGTTGAACGACCATGATTAAGATCGGAGTCATAAAATGCGGAAATATTGGAATCTCTCCAGTTTTAGATCTTATTCTTGATGAACGGGCGGATCGAGAGGACATCGATGTTGCTGTTATCGGAAGCGGTGCCAAACTAGGTCCCGAGCAGTGTGAGGCGGCAACGCGAATAATGTTAGAGCAAGTAAAACCACAACTAATCTTATTCACGAGTCCAAATACGGCTTTGCCGGGTCCAAAGAAAGCACGAGACATGATCCAACCAACAGGCATCCCAACAATTATTTTCTCGGATAGTCCTGGAAAGAAAGCAGTTGAAGAAATTGCAGAACGTGGAATGGGTTACATGATCATTAGTGCAGATCCGATGATCGGTGCCCGACGCCCTTTCTTGGATCCTGCCGAAATGGTTCTTTTTAATTCGGATGTTCTTCGCATTCAAGCAATAACGGGAGTCATTAATTTAGTCGCTGAAACGCTAGAGGCAGTGATTGATAAAATCAAGCAAGGGCAAAAACCAGAACTGCCACAACTCGTCGTATCACGAAAGAAAGCAATTGCGGCAATGAAATTTCAAAATCCATACGCTGAAGTCAAGGCAATGGCTGCATTTGAAGCAACTAGTACCGTTGCGGGTCTAAATGTCACGGGATGCTTTAAAACAAAAGGACGTGAAGCATACATGCCAATAGTTGGTGCTGCACATGAATTACTCAGACAAGCTGCAAAATTAGCCGATGAAGCCCGCGAATTAGAGAAAGGTGGAAACACTGTCTTTCGAATGCCTCACGGAACTGATGGAAAAATCCTGAATAAAAAGGATTTTGTTTCAAAACCCACATAACTTTTTTTTCTTCTTTTTATCATTTGATCTTGAATTGCATTAAAGATCTCGTTCTTGTAAATTCTCATTTTGTCTCAAAATTGGATTTTAAAACCATCTCGTCATTAGAATCTAAAAAACTATATAGAATATGGGGCTTTCATTATACGTAAAGCTTATTTTAATAAATTAATTAAAAACGTTGAGAAAAAAATTTTGGGATGTTTCATGACCGAAAAACAAGAACACGAAGAAGGCGAATCACCCGAATCAAAAGGACTTGATGCTGGTCATTTGGGTCCAATATATATATTAAGATGTTTTACTGTGGTTGGTTTATTATCACTCTTGCCATCATTTTATGTTGTTTATTTTTATTTTTGGTTTTTATTTAATATAATGCTTCCTTCAATCAATACACTTCTAGAAATAATCATATGGGTCGTTTTATCCTATCTGGTTTGTATAGGTAGTTATTATTTAGCCATATTTGTTTCAATAGGTGTTACTAATGTATATCTATGGAAAATTAATAGGAAGACACCACCCCGGCTGGGTTCTTTCGAACACGAAATATCTAATCCCGATGTAAGAGCATGGCGCAAGCGAACGATAGTGCGCAAGTTCTGTTCATGGCTCACGGGAACTTCAAATTCTCAATGGCTGCGAAAAATCATGCTCAGGTCATATGGGATAAAAATTGGAAAAAATGTTCGGCTTGGCAAGTATATTCTGGAAGATTATTTCATGGAAATCGGAAATAACGTGTTCATGGGTAAAAATACGGTCATCTCAGGTCATTTAATTGATCCTTACAAGTTAACCTTGAATAGAACGATCATAGGTGATAACGTCATCTTTGATAATTGGACGGGTTGCGTGGGCACGACAATCGGTAGCAATTCAATAATACTAGGAAAAGCCACTTGTGGCATCCGTGGACAGGTTGCAAAGGGTGGCGGTATCTACAAAGGCACGCCTTTACGCAGAATTGCCGATTCATCAATATTTTCTCCAGAACATGTCGAAAATCTTAAAGACATCATTAAAAGTCAAGAATATCTCAATTATCAGGAAGAAAGAGTTCATGAAATCGAGTTTAATGGAAAAATACTCTTGCTTTACAAGCTCATTGTTGTATTGGGAGCACTTGGAATCGCAATGATACCTTTTCTTGCATATACAGCATTAATCATTGAAGTCTTTAAATTTCCAACGTGGATTTTTTGGATTGATCTCATAGTCATTTCATTATATCCTTTGATCGTGCTTGCGGCCATCTTTTTGTTTGTTGGCGGTGTAGGTTTCATGACATTCAACATACTTTTTATTTATCGTATAATCTTGAATAAGGGACTGGAAGAAGGCGAATATTCCCTCACGGATCCTCGCGTGAAAGCATGGAAAACGGGTTATTTATTAAAACTATTTATAATGCGCCTGATTCATGAATCACCAATGGCATTTGGTGATGTCATCATTCTTCAAGCCTTTAGAAATCGCATAGCGTCAAATGTTCGCATCGTGAAATGTTTCTTCGATCCTGAATTCATCGATATAGGAGCAAATACTGAATGTGCGGCTTTTAGTATCATCCACACGCATAGAATCAAAGATGGAAAGCTCATCATTGCAAGAACGAAAATAGGTGAAAATTGTCTCATTGGAGGATTCGTTCATATTGGAGCTGGCGTGGTCGTAGGTGATAATACCATTATTGGACTGGGTGCCTATGTTCCAGATGGCGCAGTTCTTGATCCTGATTCTCTCTACCTCGGGAACCCCGCAAAAAAATATCCCAAAACAAAACTGAAAAAAACATATGAAGAAAAAGTCCGTGTCATTGACTAAAAATATCACAAAGATTAAATCCTTGTATTCGTGTCTTTTATTTAGAATAATCGTATTATATTTTTAATTCAATTATGATGGTGCAATCTTTGGACGAACATGACAAATCGGTGTTGAAAAACGGCAAAAAAAATGCATCCGAAAAATTACCAAAAAAAGACGGCTTTAAACTCGGACAACTGAGAGGCTACACGCCAAATATGATCGAAATCATCAACGATTCGGGATTATCCATCACGCCGTTGCCACTCAATCATGATGTAAATAACGCGTCAAACTTTGGCTTACGCGATCTTACCACGCAAAAAGTTCTAAATAAACTTAAAGAAAGCCATGAAAAAGTTCAAAACATCGAAGCACACGTGTTAAAAAGAAAAATCGGAACCACGCAAATCTTACTAATTGCACTTGCCATTTATATCGTCATCACGGCGATACTTGTTTTCATGACATGGTTTTAAATGGCTCAACAGGTAAAGTTCTTTTTCTTTCTTCCATGTCTCTAATCGCAAGAATCGTATCGAGTAAAAGTTCGGCATCTTCTGGAGCATGATGCTGGAGAAATCGTTTACGTGCAAGTTCGTGTACTTCATAGATGGCTTGCTGAAATAATGCAATTTCATCGAAACTAAATTCTTTGTTTCTTCGAATATCTTTTGCCCGTTTTTTTTGATATTCTCCAATGAGATCAAATTTTGTCAAGTAAATTCCTTCCAGTAACGTGTTTATGAATTACACGCACGACAGGAACTTGAACTTGAATAATATCCAAATATCATCGTTCAACATGCTTATTTTTAAATTTAAAACAAATTAAGTCCATTTGTCGATTATTGTACCAATTCAATTAAATTCGCATATTTTTAATATACAAAAAACATAAAGGAAATCAATAGATATTTCTCTAATAAAATAAATTGAGACGTGAAGAATCTTTAAATCGGCTCCTGTTAAATATTATTTGAGTGTTAAGAATGAAAAAGAAACAAGTTTCTTTTAAAGTCATTCTAGTTGGGGATAAAGCAGTAGGAAAGACAAGCATCTTAAAGAAATATGTGAATGATGAATTTCCTGAAAAACATGAATCCACTTGGGGCGTAAATTTAATACGAAAAGAGTTCCCTGATGGCGATAAAGGCAAAAACGTGACTTTTTGGGATATTACCAGCAATGATCTGTTTCAGGATCAACGTATTTACTATTATGAAGGTGCTGAAGCCGTGATTCTCGTCTATGATGTTACTAAACCCGAAACATTTTCCAATCTAGAAAGATGGTATGAAGAAATTGCAGCTAATTTAAAGCTAGAGAAAGAACCCATCTTTATTTTAGGAAATAAAAACGATCTTGACCAAAACATTCCGCAAAAAGCCATTCAAGAATTTACGTTCAGAATAGAAGCAAAACATTTTTTCATTTCGGCTAAAACCGGTGAGAATGTAGATAAAGTCTTCAAAAAGATAATTAATACATTTGAATAAAAACAAAAAAAAAGAATTTAAAGAAATTCTATTTCAGGATCTTCTTCGACGTAATCGCCTTCTCCTTTAATGGTATATGCAAGCGTTTCTTGACCACCAGCGGAAATGTCGCTCAATTCCCAAACCAATGAAGTGCCATCTTCGACATCGATTATTTCAGGTTTTTTCTCTTCTGGAGTCCAGCTTTTAAGCACGAATCCCTTTGGGATTAAATCCGTGACCTTGCATTTCTCAACAGGAACTTCGCCCTTATTTTGGAAGACAACATTAATTTCATACATGTCCGGTTCAGAACCAGGTCGAACCTGCTTGAATGCACGATATTTTCTTCTTACCTGTCGTGCCGTGATCTTTACGTCGGGTAGCGAATTTTTCACGGGCTGACCAGGAGGAGTGACATTAAAATTCGCTTCTAACGGGCACCCATATTGCGCAGGTCTCGGTTCCCAAGCCTTTAATGGATAACTAATGACAATCTCATCCCCTGGATTAAGGGGTGTGCCAAATTGAGTAATGTTTGGAATATCAATCGTCAATCTGTGCTCAAGATCGGGATTGTCATTATCGGGTTCTAATTGTAAAAGCGGTCCTTTTCCTAAAGAATTCCCTGCAAGTTGAATTACAACTTGATCCAAAGAGGGAGGTTTGAAACTTGATGGAATTACATCGATGACCATTATTTTAGTAAGGGGTGCAGATCCCACATTTTTTATGGTGTCCGTTACTTTTATGTCCGTCTTTGCATGAGCAGGAACTTCTTGAGGTTCCAAGACTTTTTGAGACTCAATTGCTGCAACGGGAATGTCATCAGATTTCTTATGAATATGTCCCACTACACGAGTGTTAAGAACTGAAAGAACTGAAAAGTCATTTGTCTTGGAAAATTTAGGTGGTGAATGACTGGTAACCTTGAAACTTTTTGACCAAACCTCATTAGATGCTAATTCAATATATGGGTTTTCCTCAAGTGTTACCTCTTTTACTCCTTCTTTTACATGAATGACTTTCACGGTATTTAATTTCACGTCAAAATCGCTCGTGTTTTGAAATTCAACAGTACAATCCCATTCATCTTCAGCAGCTTCATCTTTCTCAAGTGCAAAAATGCTCTCCGAAACACCAATAATGGTTGGATTCAATTTGGATCTTTGAACTTTTTGAATTTCATAATTAACATCAATTTCGCCTGTAGGATATGGCGTTGTCTCCGTTGGGTTGGCACCTGCACGAAAAACAAGGCTCTGCTCCTCTCCGGGTGGAATCGTTATGTCTTCCCACGAAATTAGGCGGCTTGATTCGTCAAAACTTGCATTGCCTGAAGTTGTCGATTCTATTATGGGATTATCAAAGAAATCCAGTAGTTTTTTCTTAAGAGTAACTTTCGTGGTTGGTTGATTAGATGCATTTTTTAATGTCAATATGAACTTCGTTGGCATGCGACTGTCTAATACGAAATTCCAATTAATGTCATCACCTTTCTCAAAATAAGTGTCGACAGTTTCGGTCAATTCAATTAAAGGTCGATACGTGACATCTTTCTCTTGGACAACATAAGTCACTTCGTTTTTTGCCTCTGGCTCTAAAGAACCGATTTTATTTTCCATCAAAGTCAGACTTGTTGATTGACTTCCTTCAAAAAAATGAACCAAGTTCCAAATTCGTTGCGATGATGATGGATTCACGGTAAGCAATTCGCCTTTTATTTCAATCGAATCTATCTTTCCTTTTCCTGAAAGTACTGTTTCCTCGGTTTCAGTTATGTTGAGAGTTATTCTCTTCGATTCGGGCAATTATTTACCTCCACAAATACGTCTTTAAGATTTAATTATTAGACGCTAAATTATTTATGAGTTTCAATAGCGATAAAATGTTTTCGGTAGATCTTGTAAGTATCTTTGCCTAATTTAAGAACGACTATTAAAGAAAACAGAATAATTTTAATAAATGATAAAATAATTGGAAAAGATATTTAACATAACGTTATTTAAAATGATATTGATTTAACATTTTGTCATCAATATGTCGAATTACTGATTTGTTTCGAAATCCAAGTTGTAATTAATAGATCTTATCATTTTCTATTAGAATTTACCACGATCCACCAGAAAAATCTAAACAAAATAAAAAAATTGATTCAAACGGGCAAGATATGTTCTCATCATTAAAAAGAACGGATTTGGCGCGATTTTTAAAAAATGATTCCGTATTAAAATTTGGTCACAAAAACCGTGACATGAGTAAAAGTAATCGGATGAGATCTCCAAGAATGGACAAAATTGAGAGCCATGACATTTTATACCCGAAAAACATATACTGACCCAAAGCTATCAAGAATCACGCAGTTTTTTATGCAAACGGCTTAAATCTGAGAAGTAACAATCATTTAAATATGATGTCAAAAACCCTCTGGAATCCGCATGAAAAAACGGCAATCAACCAACAACCGGATCTCGATGAGTGTCCGGAGTGTGGCTCAAAAAATATCATTCGGGACTATGTGAGGGGTGAATTAATCTGTTCCAATTGTGGAATTGTTCTTGAGGACCACATTATTGACAATTCGAGGGGTGTAAGGTCATTTTCTCCCGAGGAGAGGAATGCCCGCGATCAACATGGAAGTCCTTCTACATTAATGCTCCCAGACAAAGGACTCTCAACCCAAATTGATAAAAAAACACCTAATAATATGAAAGCACGGGAGCGTCAAAAATTTGAGCGCATTCGTAAATGGCAAAATAGAATGACTTGGCAACAACGTAATTTAAGCATCGCCACGAATGAAATTCGCCGCTTGGCCAGCCAACTTGACCTGCCTGATAACGTTTCAGAAAGCGCTGCAAAACTTTATCGCAAGGTCTACAAAAAAGATCTTCTAAAAGGACGTAGTATTAAATGCATGGTCGCAGCGGCAGTCTACGTGGCCTGTCGACAGCAACAACTCCCAATCCCACTCTCAAAAATAGCAAGATTTACACTGGATAAAGAAAAATCCATACGCCATTGCTTACGAATCATCCAAAGAGAACTTAACATAAAGGTGAATACGATTCATCCAAAATCCTTAATTGCTCAGATGGCAAGCCAGCTGAAGCTTTCTAATGATATCCAAAAAGATGCAACCGAAATTATAACTAAAGCTGAAAAAAAAGGAATGCTTTCGGGGAAAGATCCAAAAGGCATCGCTGCAGCTGCATTATACCTTGCATCATTAAAAAATGAAGACAGGCGCAGCCAAAATCAGGTTGCACGCGTTGCTGGCATTACAGAAGTAACTCTTCGAAATCGCTTTAAGGATTTAAATAAAGTAGCCACCATCTAATTCTTTTTTATTTTTCAAGATTCTTTTAATTTTTCAATTGCATTTTTTAGAATTTCTCTATAAGCGTGGTCATCACGGTCTTCTTCATAACTCATTTTTATGAATTTTTCATAAAACTCCAGTCGCTCGATGAGACTCTTACAAGGGTCATCACCAGTATATCTTGCGGTATGGTGAAAGATCTTGTTTTGATGATAAACAGGTAAAAAAGTCCATTCAGGTAAATGCTTTCGAATATGTGTTTCCAGAATTCTATTAAGTTCCAACGTATTTTGCATTATCAATTTCTTGCGTGGAATTGTAAAATCCTTATTGTATTTAATCTCGGAACCAATGACGATGGTATGATGCTTCCGTTTAGGATCGGTCTCCACCCACATTAAAGCCATTCGACGATTATAAAACAAGGCAAGAGCGGCAGATCCTGCGGCGGTCCTACAATAATCTCCAAAAAATGGTACTAAAGGAAAATATGGATATCCTGCATCTGCAAACAAGCAAAGGATGCATTTCTTTTTCATTTCAGCATCGAGCATTTCTCGTATTTTTTTATCTCGGGCAGACTTGTCTCCTTTTGGATTCGGTATTAAAACAGTATTACCTGCTCGAATAAATGGAACGAAACCCGCCATGGATTCAAGATCCATGACGTTGACAGCATGATGTCCCGTCATTCCAAAAAACGTATATACCAAGAAATTTGCCACGTGGGCGGATATAATAATACCACCCCTTCTCAAGACGAACTTATATAATTTCTCATCCAAAACCTTGAGGGAAACATATTTTTTCGCAAATCCTTTGACACGCAACATTGCAGGGAAGACGAAGATGGCTTCTAATAGGTAACGAGCTAAATATCGCATGCTAGCAATCCTAAGACGCTTGACGATTTCAGGTACTCGCTCTTCACCGTATTTTTTGCGAATTCTCGAGCCCATTATTCGCTTGATATTCGTTTCAATATTATTCGATAGAAAAGGATAAGTCGCGGCTTCAATCGAAAACCATAAAATTTCGCAAATTTTGATGAGAAATAAAGGTATCTTATGAGTAAATCGAAATAATCCATAATAATCAAGTTGCTCCATTACATAAAGCATTAGAGGATGGCCATATGGTAACGGAAATCCGCTCTTATCATCATCAATTTGTTTCATGTCAAATGAAACAATGTTTTTGAACGGATTCGACCTAAATACGTGCGATTTCAGTTTTTTTATGTATTTTTTGTGTTCTGCTTTATTCAAAAATGGCAGATTCATCGTCCTCCATTAAAAATTAAGTATCTAAAAGTGCTTTACAATATGCAATAAACTTAGTAATTCTCGAGGTTTTAAAATTTATCTTCTAATCATGTTTTTATTGCAATATCATTTTTCAATTTCAAAATTCTACAAAAAGAAATGAATCCGATAAAATTCATCAGATTAAAAAAAAGAATAAAAGGAAAAAATATATTCTTTACTGCTTAGAAGCAGCGATGGATGACGCCTGGTCCAATTTCATTATATTCCTTGCGAGTTACCCACATTTTCTGGAATGTCTTGAGACTTGCCAGAATGCTTCCTCCGATCCAAACGGAATACATCCGCTCAGGTGGAGCGATGATTTTTACCTCAACGTTTTGTGGGATGAGCTCAGAAATTTCTCTCGTGAGGCGCTCTTTCAAGCCTGGGAACATGGTTGAACCACCAGAAAGAACAACGTTTGAATAGAGATCACGTCGCAAATCGATGTCGCACTTTGAAACTGCTTCGAAGATAACTTCATCGATGGGTGGTGATTCTTTACCAACTGCAGATGGATTGAATACAACCTCAGGAGCGAGAAAACGCTCAACACCGACAGTGATTGTTGCCCCATCGGGTAACATGTAGGATTTTTCCATGCCCGAAACTTTTTCAGCAAGTTTGAGTTCCTTTTCAGGATCAAGCGCAACATAACAGAGCCTTTCTTTGATATCTCTAACGATTTCTTTTTCTGCAGATGTCGTGAGAGAATAACCTCTTTGTCGAAGTAGTCGCATTAGATATTCCGTGATATCACGACCCGCTAAATCCAAACGGGAAATAGCATGTGTTAATGCAAACCCTTCATAGATAGGTACAACGTGCGTAACTCCAGTTCCTGAATCGCATACGAGTCCTGTCGTTCGCCCAGAAGCATAAAGAGAAAGAACTGCCTGCATTGCTACGTAAAGAGCCGGAACGTGGAATTCATCAAACATGATTTCACACATTTTTTCCCGGTTTGGTCGGGGATTTAGAGGGGGTTCAGTAAGAAGGCAAGGATGTACCGTCGGATCTAATCGGAGGTCCGTATAGAATGTATAATGCCAAATTTTTTCCATGGCACCCCAATCTTCTACGATACCATGCCCAACAGGGTAAGAAAGGCGGAGAACACCACGCAATTGTAATGCTTCTTCACCGATATAGTACTCCCGTTGGTAATGCTCTACGTCAGTCATGATGGACGTATATTTTGGATATCCAATTAAGGTTGGGAATACACTTCTCGGTTGGTCCTCACCAGCGTATCCGTTCTTAGAAATACCAGTTCCGTTGTCCACAACGACTGGTTTGCTCAGAACTTCTTCTTCCATTCATTTCACCAATTTTTTATATTTCACGAAATGCGAATTTATTGAGTATTTTAATAGTGTATTGAGAGATCTCAGAATTTTTAAAGTCTTTATCAAGAATCTCTCAAGAACTTGATTTTTCTATATTGTTTTTGTCATGAATGAAATATAAGCTTGATGCATTGTCATCTATATGGATTGTAGGGATGAAATCCTTAAACCGAATGATCAAGAGAAATGAAGAAATGAATGCTTTTCATCAATAACAATCGCCATTGGAATTTAAATGAAAAGAAAAAAATGACTGGAAATGACTTTCCTGAAAATTTTTAAAAGAATAAATAATTCATTAATCAATTGAAATCATGATTCATTAAATCATTACATGAAGAATTCAAGACTTTTCGAGCCTGTTAGTTCATTAAAGTCTATATTTAAGGAATCTAAAACCTGTTCGAATACCGATTCTACCGTATCCTTGTATTTATTATAATCTATATCACCGACATTGGCTAGCTCAAGGGGTCTAACACCTTCTGTATCCGAGGTCTTCAAAAATTCGATGAATTCACCCGTCTCAACTTTTTTACCGTGTTTTTCTAACATCCGAGCGGCCTTTACGTGTTGGGGCGTTGTTTTAACATAGCCGTCCAATGGTCTGGTAAGGGCAACTTTAAACGCAAGTTCTTTCTTTGGAATCTGTTTATTCTTCAATTTTTTTAGCACGACTCTTAAGAGCTTTCTAATTTTATCTTTGGCAACATCGAAGTCATCCTCGGTATGCACTTCACTTAAAATGTCGATCATCTTGTAAAATGCTTTTTGAATGTAAGGAGGTGTATTTGATTTCTTCCCGGATAGTCCTTTAATATCAACGGTTCCATCCTGATATACACCAAAATAATTTTTCTTTCTACTTGAAAGTGCAACATAACGAAATATCTTTTCCACCTCAAGATCCATCTTGAGTTCTTCAGAACTCCACCTAACGATTTCATCCATCGCCTCTTTCGTAGGATTGAGTAAAAACACGCTATCTGTATCACCATAAAGCACGGTTATTCCCATGCTTTCGGCTTTTTTCTTTGTTTGTTCAATTGCATATCGCCCACCTGCCGTAGTAGAATCCGCAACAGGGGGACAATACAACGGAAATTGGGCAAATCCAAAAACACCGTAACTTGCATTTACAATGACTTTAAGCGTGAATTGAATTATATTAAAAAATCTGCGTTCTAATTCCGATATCGTTTTGTCTTTTGATTTTGGTTTAAACCATCTCACCCGTAACTCTTTTAAAAGACCGATAACTAAAGACATCACTCCAACTCTTCGAGTGCAAATCCAATAATTCGTGCCAGGCATCAAATTTTTTCTGCATTCATCATGAAGACAATTAACCGTCTCATAACTCAAGTTATAGCGCTTGATAATGCTCGGATATAAAGATGCGAAATCCAATACGGCAACGTTAAAGTAAATGCCGGGCTTTGGTTCAATGACAATTGCACCCTGATACTTCTTCCCTTTTATGATCGCAGTTGATTTTGCTTCACCTTTTATCCCTAGAATGTAATCGGGATTAGGAATAAGATAGTTTCGTTGTCTATGTTCCCAATAAAAAAGATTCTGCAACCAAGAACTTATTCCTTGACGCGTCAAATCTTCAATCGAAAGTTTTGAAATGCGCATTAGAAGGATGATGAGATTCATGACTAGATCATCATCAAAGGTGGTAAGCTCGAGTGTTAATTCACTATCTCTTAAACAATAATAAGAAAGCTCATTATAAGTCATCTCAAAGATTTCCTTGTCGGGATGAGCAATTTTTGAATGTTTTAATAATTGCTGAGAAATTTCATCAAGTGAGTTCCTTCTGTATGCATTTCTAAAGGCTGAGATCTTTATGGCGCGGTTTTGGAAAAACCTGTAAAGATCTACGTGCACTCCGTTTTTCAATAAGGTGATTTCTCGACCCAGAGTTATGGGAATGTCCTTTTTGTCAATTCCAAGATTGACTGCCCTGTTATACAGATAAAGAAAATCAAAATTGTCTCCGTTAAAAGTAAGGACAACTGGAAACTTATCAATCGTGCGAAAAGTCGAAAGCAAAAGAGATCTTTCGTCGTCAAAGTATTCTATGTGCGTGTCTAATTCAAAAATGGGGTCTCCTTCTTCAACGCCTTCACGTCTTAAAGTCAGAACCCTTTTAAAATTATCAGTACCTGCAAAAGAAACACAAATTACAGATTCTTTCGCTTGTGCCGCAGAAGGCATCTTATTTGGTTCACTAGACACTTCAATGTCGATTGCCACGCGAGAAATTGGAGGTATGGGACAAAAAAATACATCAATTAAAGATGGTAAAAAAGCCTGAAATTCGGGTGGCTCATCTTTAAACCTGTCCAATAACTCCTTACGAAAATCGGCGGAGATTTTTATCTCTTCACGTTGTATTCGATCATTCTCGTCTATGTAATAAGGAAGACCAGGAATTAAGGCATTATCATAAATATAACAATTATGATATCGAATCCTTGCTTCCCATGCCTTTGTTCCAATGATATCCCGCAAACTATTCCGCTTGCCACCAATCGAAAGAGGATCCTTGGCAATTACTTTAATGATGGGTATCACCTTGTCAATAATGAGATCTGTCAACTTCTTTTCTTCTAAATGATCAAAACCACGATTCTCAAAAATTGCAGGATAATCTTTCTTTAACTTCTCTTTCGAAATGCGAGTGTACAAAAAAGGCTTATGACCGGTATTATCATACCAATATTTCATCTTACCGTCTTCATATATTCCCACGTATGCTTTATTTCTCTCCCCACTATAATCAACCTTTAAAAGAACGCGCACGTGTTCTTTTTTCACGTTTATTTCTTTCCCTTTTTGTTTTACTCCGCGGTTAATATTTTGCTTATCCTCCAAGGGATCAACATTGTCTTCCCTTTTAGGAGGAATCTGTTGCGGCGTATTCAAAATAAAGTCGTTTTCAGTTTTATCGGGAGACTTTTTAATCTCTTTTCGTTCTTTTAATTTAGACGGCTTTGAAACCTTTTTCTCTGATTTCTTTTCCTTCTTATTTTTCTTATTCCCTGATTTCGTTTTCTTTTTTTTAGTAGTCCCGTCAAAATAATCCAATAAACTCATTAAAAAAACTCATCCTCAAGTAATAACAGCATGAAGAATCTCCAGCACGAGTTTTATCTTCATTTGTTATTATTTGTCTCGCATCGTTAATAAATTGAAAGAATTTGCTTTGAGATTTCTCTATAAAAATAAGATTAAAAGATTTTTTTAAAACGATAAATTTAAGTAATCTCCAATGAATAGAAACGAATTGTCTTAAATTCACGATTCAGAAACATTGAAGAAAAGACCTTCAGATAATGAGAGAAAAATGCAGTAATTTAAGAAAAAACAATTCTTCTAAAGGTTCTGCTTGCCATGAGCGAAGAAATCGAAAATATAAAAAATATTCTCGCAGAAATCCCAAAAACACTTAACCAACTCTCACAATCCATTGATAATTCCTTTCAAAAAGTCGAAAAATATTTTTCGCTTGTAGATGATAAATTAAAATATTTAACAACAGACTTTAAGGTGCTAGAAGAATACATACAAAAAGAAGACAAGAAAAATTACATGCAAATCGAAGAGTTAGTAAAAAGATTAGATAACGAAATGAGAAGAATTCGACATTACTTCGATTTGGATCGACTTAACAAGACAATCCAATCAATAGTTGACCTTCAAAATCGAATGTCTTTTGATATCGATGAAAAAAAGATTCAAGAAACGTTTAAATCTATCATGGAATTCGTGAAAAAATTATAAAATGAGGGAAATCATGAATGCGGGAAAGTATTGTCAGTTTTTTGATCAGCACAACCGAAGAAATTCAAAAGCAGGTCGAAGGTCTAGAGGAATCCATGAGAAGATTAAATGAATCCATAGACAATCTCACCGAAAAACTCACGAATACGGTAGTGGACATTTCAGAAAACTTCCAAGCACTGATATATTTAATACAATCCAGCAGAGAGGCCCAATTCAACGTGATTTTCTCAATGTTCACCAAGCACATGGAAGCACTTGAAGAAATAAGAGATGTCGCCCTAAATTTTACGGATAAACAAAAACAAGTTACGGAGGAAACTCATAAATCGTTAAATGCACTACGAAAAAAAATGTTGGATTACGAATTTCAAACGTTTATCTTTAATTTGAAGGATTTAATAACTGAATTGAAACGAACGGGGGAATAGAAAAGTGGATGATAATTTAAAACCCTTTATGAAAGAAGTGGTTGAATTTTTTACTGCCATGCGGGCTTCCGAAAAAGAACGATTCGAATCCATGAAGAAATTCATGAGCGAAAGCATCAATGCTCTTCGAGACGTGACTCAGGTAATTAAACAAAATGCTGAATACCTACGTGAAAGCCTGGAAAAATTAAAGGAAATTACGATGGACAATCTAAGTGCCATCAGGACCCAATCTGGCGCGGACTCCATTCTCAAAGCACGAAAAGCTCTTGATGAAAGCCTGGAGATCTTTCAACGCACGATTCAAGTGATGGAATATCAAAAAACACTCCAAGAAATAAGTAGGTTCATTGAAGTCAAAAAACTGAAAAAACTTGACTCAAAGCTCTCACGATTCAAACGACCGATTGAGAAAAAAGAAGAATGACTTTTAACATGATTTTCTTCACGTGGGGACGACTGGATGGTTAATTCATTACACTCCGCAGCCATTAGCCTATTAAAAAGGTTTAGTGTAAAATTTAATTTAAGTCAAATCATTTTATTTAACGAGAATAAAGAAATTCTATTCATTGACAAACCGATACCCATCGATGAAGAACAACTTCAAGCGTTAATTCAGGAAATTTATCCAACTATTGAAAAACATTTTTTAACTGAAGAAGAATTCCGTGGAATATTAATATCTTCAAGTCGAATTAATAAATATCTCGTAAGGTCTTCCATTCAAGATAAAAATATCTTACTTTTGGTGGAGCTTGAAGATCTAACACCACTTACAAGATCAGGATTTCATGATGAATTGCTTTTTATCTTACAACGCATCATTGAAATGATAGAAGCAAAACCAACACCTCAGCTACAAATAACATCTAATCTGGAGAAAACAATTCAAAGATTGGAGGGAATCACTAGTAATATGCAACCACCAAAATTTCCTCAAATAAAGAGGCTGATGGAATACCTGAGATAATTTCGATTAAGCCAAAATTTATTATTTATCGTAATTTTCTCCCTCTTAGATGAAACAAAATAACAAAATTAATAACTTAGCATTTAGATTATAAATACTTGAGTAATTAATTTGGAAATCCGTTCTTAATGAAATTAAAGGGTGAAATGTCGTGTTACGTGATATTTTTGTGGTTCGGGAAAAGAAAGTCCTATTTCATAGAAAATTTGGAGACTCTGTTCCGTGGGAAACTTTGAAACCAATTCTTTTCTCGCTCTCAAATTATGTGGCTCATAGTTCAAAAGAAAAAGTTCAAAAAACCGAAATAGTCAATGCAAAATTATCATACATATATCATGAACCACTTGAAATCTTCTTTGCTTTTCTGACGGACATAACTGATAGTAATAATTTAATTGAAAAACAACTCAAAAGAGCAAAAGAAGAATTTTTAGAGCAATTTCCTGATTCGTTGATCACGTCGAATGCCGATCCCGAAGCATTTGACACGTTTAATATAATTGCAGATTTAATTCACAAAGAACTCCGCCCAAAAATTGCTTTAGTCGGATTTTCTGGCGTGGGAAAAACAACAATCACGCGACTGATTAAAGCTGAAGAAATTCCAATGGAACATATCCCAACAATGACTGGTGATGTGGCTACCGTAAAAATCGGTAAACTTCATTTCTTCTTATGGGATTTTGCAGGACAAGAACAATTTTCATTTCTTTGGCCAAAATTCATTAAAGGATCAGATGCCGTCCTCTTGATAATGGATTCGACTCTTCGAAATATTGACAAATCACGATTTTTTCTCGATCTTGTTTCAAAAGAGGTTCCTTTGGCGAGAGTCGTAGGAATTGCAAACAAACAAGACATTCCAAATGCCCTCACTCCGAAAGAGATCTCAGACATGTTAAAAATACCCGTTAAAGGAATGGTTGCAGTCGATCCAAATAATCGAGAAAAAATGATTAACATCATTTCAGAAACATTAGGAATTACAAATGTCGTATCTCCGCTACTTAGGTCTTTCTTCGATAGGGATAAAGAAGTTGTAGAAGCTCAAGAAGCCCTTGAAAAAGGCGATTTACAAACTGCACAAGAAAAATTTGAAGCCATCGCAAATCATTCACTTGAATTGGGAGAAGAAAAACTCGCTTCAGAATTTTTTCAAAGAGCAAAGTTGATCAAAAATGCAATTATCGAGTCTAAATCTGTAACTCCTGCAAAAGAAATCGCTCAGACACAAGAAAAACCACCAGAGCCAAAACCAATCAAGGAAGAATCACAACACGAACCAGAATTAGAACTCGTTGTAGAAAGTTCGGAGACATCAATAAAAATAGAAGATATAAACAAACCTAAAATGGAGCAAGAACAAGAAGTAGAGCTCGTTGTTGAAAGTCCTGAACCAGTGAAAAGTCCTGAAAAAATAAGTACGTCCCAACCAGAAATGACCGTTTTGCAAAATACAACTGCAAAAGAACCAAAGATTCCTCAGGTCGAAAACAATAAAGTGCCTGCACAAGGTGCAATTCGCTCGGAGATTGATGGCATGATCTCCAATATTGAAGCATTAAGAATATCATTGGGCAGCAATCAAGATACGGCAGCGAAACCTGCTCCTGCTGAAACAACAAAAAGTACCGCTCCATCAGAAGAGGAATTTTCTAAAGATTCTGCAAAAATGATGGAAGACATTACAAGATTGAGAGAATCACTCCGCTCAAAGGAAGAAGAATTGGAAGCAATGTCTGCACGAGCAGAAAAAAAAGAGGAACCCACTCCAGTTCCACTTACAGAAGCTCCTACCACAAAAGAAGAAAAAATATCACCTGAAATTGGTACCGAAACTAAAGAATTAAAAGGACAACCAACTCCAGCACCAGAACCACCTAAACCAGCTGAACCCGAAAGTGAAAAAATCGCTTCTAAAACAACTTCAGAAAAGACACCTCAGGTCGATGATTTGCAAAATCGATTGGATAAATTAAAATCTAAAAAGAAAGCAATTGAACTCGAAATCTTAGATCTTGAAAGCGATTTGAAAAATAAAGCAATCTCTCAAGACTCGTTTGATGAACAAGTCCAATTATACAAGAAACTTAGGGATAAGCTGAATAAACAAATTCTTGAACTACGAACTAAAATGATGGAAGATTTTTAAAACATGTTGAATTTAAAATCTTAATAAAGCATTAATGATCTATTAAAAATGAGCTCAATTGGAAATTAATAATAACACTTCAGATACGTGATTTGCATGCCAAAAGGAATACTCATAATCAAATGGGATAATGAAATCGGAGCCATTCTGGTTTCAAAGTACCCTAAAAAATTAAAAATCACGACAAAACTCTTGACAAACATTTACGCTAATCATCGAATCGAAAGCACAGACCCAAATTTCGCCTCATTAACATTAAAAGATTCGAAAATTACAAGCTTTTTTTCGGGGCTGGGAGAGAATTTTATAGGAGAACCAAATCACATTGTTGCTTTGGTCTTGCGTCGGGACGAAAAACCACACTTATTCAGGGAAATTCTAAAAAAAGGTGCCGCAACAATTTTATCAAACTTGAAAAACGATCAAATTGAAAAGATTCTACCAGAACTGTTCAAAGAGATGTCCAATATCTCCTAAATTATATTATTTTCAAAACAAAACTCATTTTTTTGAATTAAAGCATCAAAATCCCCGA
>JALGVI010000158.1 GCA_029838215.1 Candidatus Helarchaeota archaeon
CACAGGGCTTTTAAAATCGAAAAACGAGTGGACCGCAAATGGAAAATGACGAACTAAAGAAATTAACCAAGGAAGACCTCCTTCGGTTCATCGACAATTTATCTCGAAGATGGATTGCGCACGATGGCTTGTGGTTTCTTGCGGCAGAACAAAAGTTTGATATTGAAACGGCAATGGATTTAGATCGTGAGGCGTGGCGGAAATTTACCGTCATTGAGGCAAGGAGAATCATGGACTTCCTGAACATGAAGCCAGGTGGTGGAATACCCGCTCTTAAAAAAGCTCTTAAATATCGGCTGTATGCGAATCTGAACATCCAATCCACGGTTGATGTCGACAATAAATCATTCATATTTCGAATGAATCGGTGTCGCGTTCAGGCAGCGAGAAAAAGAAAAAATCTCCCTGATTTTCCATGCAAGTCAATAGGTATTGTCGAATATTCCAACTTTGCGAGTACAATAGATCCACGATTTGAAACAGAATGCGTGTGTTGTCCACCTGATGAGCATCCGGATGAATACGACTGTGCCTGGAAATTTACCTTGAAAGATTAAGTTCAGGGACTTTGTAGGCGCGTGCTGAGAGTCGCGTTATTTCCTTTTCCATTTCAATATTGTCATCTTTTTTTAATGATGACTCGTTTTCGGTTAATAGACGAGCTTGTTTTGCCAGCTCAACGTGAATTTCGTTCTCAGGAGCAAATTTTGGAATTTTCAAATATTGCAATACATGAGTCGAAGCAAATCCTTTACCACCAGTTACGGAATAAGCACGAACAAATTCATTTGAAAGCTCGGAGTTTATCATTGCACAAAAATAGAAAGCTTCTTCTAAATCATTAAAGGGCACGTAACTAATGGTTTCTTGGGGAATTGGAATGATTTCCCCTAAGAATTTATCATTTACGGGCTTGATTAATGCGGCTTCAAGATTTTTACTCATTCGAGACCAAGCAACCTTGTATGGGCTGAATGTTTCTTTCTGAACATTATACATTGAGTAAAATGGGGCATTTATCTTGGCGAAAAACTTTTTATATAGTGCTCTATTCTCCAACCTCTCTTGAAATCGTTTTAGATAAGCGTATTGGAGCGGAGAAGATTTTTGAAAAGTTACAAGAGGGAAACCTCGCCTTGTTTCGGGGTCTTGACATACTAAGACGTAAAGATCGCTACTTGTTAGTGCCCATTTTTTTACATTTTTACTTTTTATTAGAGGAAAGACATTTTTTGTCTCAATTTGAGCTCGAACACGCTCAACAGGAATCTTCCCTAATGCAGGATCATTTTCAATACGGATTTTCGCGTGACTCGTTTTTTCAAGGATTCTAAACCAATATACTCCATTAGCTCCACCTGTATTTACACCTTCACGCGCATCGTAGATGGAATTTCCAAACAATTCTTTCAAGCCAAGTCGATTTTCTGCAAGGGTAAGCCACGGAGAGGTGACAGAATTTGGGTCTACAGGAGTCGCGGCCAATCTGATCATCGAATTTTTTCCTTTATTTGTGGTCCAGCGATAAAAAGGAACGGGGTATGCTGTGGAAACACCTTTTTGCAGGAACATGATTGATGTCGTGCTACTTGCATCCTGAAAAGGATTGATGCGAGAAAGGTCATGAACCTTTAAGACTTTCAATGGAGTCTTTGAACCCAATTGGAATCTCCTAAAACCATCGCCTGCTCCTTTCGTCTTGAATATTGTCTGTGTCATGAGAAACGCCAAAATTCCATTATTTTTCAAGAATTTCTCGGTCGTGGCGTATGTAAAAAGCATTGAAATGTCCTTCTTACTCCCTCCATAGAGTGCTCTTCGACCATCCAAAGAAAATAGACCGTGGTATTCCCAAAGAGAACGTGTTTCTTCACGATATTCTCGCGGAAGAAGATCCCATGAGATCCAAGGAGGATTTCCAACAATATAATCAACTTTTGCAAGTCCAATATCATCAAGAATTGCATCTCCTTGAATGATGGGAATTCTAATTTGCAAATCAGAACCCTCAAGCAAGTTAAGAACTTGAATTAAAAAATTAGCCCTAGCTGAAAGAACGGAAAGCGGATTTAAATCAATTCCAGCGATGCCAGTCAAAATTTTTTTTAGGAGTTCTTCGTTTGAAATTCCGAGCTCTTTCCCTGCCATTTTAAAACGATTAATGCCTTGGATGATAAAAGTCCCAGAGCCACAACTAGGGTCAAGTATTGTACAACGCTCATAAGAAAAACCAGGCAATTCATCAAAAATAAAACTCGCAAGCCAGTCTGGCGTAAAATATTCACCGAGAAGATGTCTGACCGATCGCGGTATTAATATAAGATATAAATACTTGAAAAAATCTTGCTGTCTAGCCGTGCTTGAGAAATCATAGCCGAGCAATATTCGAATTAATTTCTTTATTGAAATAACGATGCTTGGATCCAAGTTTTCAATTGGAAAGCAGAAATAATCATCAGAAATGAGAACAGGAAGATTAAAGTCCCTGAAAAATTGACCCGTTATTAAAGAGTGCGATCGTTCCAGAAAATCTTTCCGCTGAAAATCATGCAATTCTGCGAGAAACGAAGCATTTCGACCATCTTGATGAATTGTAATTATCTCTGCAAGGATTAACTTGATGATAAATGAATAAAGCAAGTGATGACAATAAAGTATATCGAAAAGATCATCATTCGGGAAATATGGAAACTTGAATTTAGATGTTAGAATTTTTTTCCCATAGATTCTTACGACTTTTTTCTTCCATTTCTCCATATTTTCTTCAACGGAAGATAATTGGGACAGGAGATTTTGAATGAATCCTTTAAGAAATGGAGATCCCGAATTAAAGTCCCTTCTTATGTTTTCTCGAGTGAATGTTTTTTTTAAGGACATTTTTCAATCTCGGCTATCTTGTTGAAATAGACCAAACAGGTTAATCATCAGTAAATCATTCTTCTTTTCGATATACCATTATAAATTGATGAACGATTGATGGAATCCAACTATAGTTTATTCCGTAGAGATGCAATTTCTTAGCCACGTCATACCAAATAATCTCTCCCTTCAAAATAAAACCGACTCTTTCCAGAACTTCCGTGAGATCGTGGTTCAATAGGTGG
>JALGVI010000021.1 GCA_029838215.1 Candidatus Helarchaeota archaeon
GGTAACGATTGATATCATCACCGATCCGATCCTCTCTGGAAATGCCACGATACGTGCAAACATTACAAGCCCGAATGACATCAACAATGAATCCGTGGTATGCCAAGCGACAAGCGTTTCAAATATCTCACTTTCTATGGGTCGCGTATATACTCAATTCACCTCGATTCCACTTGAATATAATTCAACGTCAGGATTATATGAAGGATACTTGGATACAATCGAATTCTGTCCAAGCACTGAAATTGAACTTTCCGTTTCTGCCAGTGATTCATTGATCTTTGGAAACTATAATGGACAGGATATTTCTTATTCCAAGACCGAAAGAAAAATCGTATCCGTGAATAATAGTTTCTATGGCGAAGCAATTCTAACCGATGTCGATCAAGATGGAAATGTTCTCGTTTCGGGCTTCTTCGGAGGCTATAATATAGCATCTGGCGTGAATATCACGTCTGCGTTCGACAACGTAAAAGTCAAATTCATGGCATCTTCTGCTGATACCTCCCTTTACATCCACGACATGTGGGATGATGACATTGACCTCCAAAACTATACCTACGATTTGGAATATTATGACATTCTTTTAATCATTCGTGGACACGGCGATTATTCACAAGTTGAATGGGATCAAAAAGCAGTAACGATTAAAGACGCATACAAAACTGAATTCAACATTTTTTCATCATTTACACTTGCAAAAAACTTCACGTTAGAACATCAGCAATATTATATCTACGGATGCAACTATTCAGTTCGCACTTATTCTGACTTCGTAAATAAATTCCATGCTGATGTCCCCGGTGGCCTAAGCCTGGCATTTACCGCTTCACGCTTGACAAGTAACTCATCATATGTTTCATGGGAGTATGACTCGGCACAGTTTGAAGGTAGCATACCTCCTGCCCAAAACTTCTATGATTGTTTGGGATATAAGGACGGAAGCACGTTTTATTTACTCGATCCAAACGTGGACTATCAACTGGGATACGAAATTATTTCCGCACATGTATATTACTCCGAATTCTTCGGTTCTAACTATAATTCGACTCCATTAAATCGCCTCCTAAATTATTCCGATCTTTTGGACATGCCTCTCAACCTGACGAATTATAATACTTCATCTTACGGAAGTTATGTCGAAACAACATTTCAAAACGCAAACATAACTAACACGAATGATGATGCCTTCACCAGCACGATATCAACAAATGGTTCCTTAGTGTATAATACGATTCAGCATTGGCTTGCAAACAAAGATATCAACATTCTCGGACAAAATGATTACATTTCGTGGGCTAAATCTGAGATTAACCTCATAGAGATCAATTTCACTTCCCCGTTATTCGGGCTCACGGTGGTCGAACCAATTAGTGATGTGAGCGGGTCCTTCAACATAACGGTTAATTTGACTGATAACATCAACATTGATACTGCAAAGATACTGAACATGACTTGCTATTTCATTGAGAAAAGCCTGTTTGAAACCAGCACGTCAAGTTTGGAATGGATCACGGCTGATATTCATTACACTCAGAGACTCACTTATTTTGGATCACAGCAATACAAGGAAATTAATACAGGAAGTCATAGATTTGAGAATGGAACCTATGTGATGATCGTAGTGGTTTCGGAAGTAATGCACAACGATGTTCCTAGGGCATTTCCACCCATTCTCGCATATACACTTCACGAATTGAACATTTCGAATCCCGAAACAATCCATGCCGAATTCATCTCGCCTGTTGGTAATGATTTGACTGGAGTAGTCGATTTCTCTCTAAACGTGACTGGTCCATATCCTATCACGCAAGTTGATTTATACTTTGAGGATTTCAGGAGAATGAACATCTTTGAAACTTTTTCCCTAGAATATAATGCAACGTCAACTTTATGGGAAGGATCTTGGCCATCGTATGGCTTTTCAAATCAGGACTTTACCTTGTACGTTGTAATATCCGATAATTCATCAACATCGGCTATTGTTAAACGAAGTTTTTCAATTTACAATACTGAATTCATGACAATACATCTTGTTCCCTTCGATCCCCAACACATGATCTCCATGTATAGATACGTTCTGATTGGAACGAATACACTTTTTTCATCATACATCATCAACGCTCGGGCAAGCGGTCCTGCACCCGTGGTTCAGGGATATTACGAAGTCTACGAATTCGACTATTACACGCAAGTGATAGGAAACCTTGTTTCAACAGGTAATCTATCAGATCCATTTTCAATTTGGTTTGGACAGTGGGACTCATCAACCGTGGAGAATGGAATGTACCTTTTAAAAGTCATGCTTGTCGACGCCTATAACGTTACAGCTTCTGCAGAAATTCCACTTCAAGTTGATAATGGTGGCAGTGGTTCTGGTAGTGGCGGTGGCAATCTGTACATCACGGATGTCTCTGTCCAATTTGATTTTCTATACGAAGGTTCTATTATAGATGTGTCCTGCTCAATTGTCAACCCGAGTGATCAATCTCCAATTGATCCTTCTGGCTTGTCCCAATATACTTATTCAGTCTTGGATTTAGATTTTAATAGCATTGGAATTTCCGGAAATCTTGACTATGACAGTAATACTACGATTTATTTCAAGGACTCCATCGATGTTGCTTCACTCGATGCAGGCATATATTACGTCGAGTTCTATGCAGAAGATAACGAGGGTTATTCCGTGAATAATTACGAATCTTTTGAAGTGGTAGCTCCACTCCCGTATGTTGTCTGGACAACGGTTCCATTTCAAAATGACACTACCGTCACGTCGGGTCAATTTAACACCTTGAATAATTCTAATAGCTTTTGGGAACTTGATGCCTCTACTTCTGATGGACAATTGGTCTTTGAATTTCATTATAACGTGACCGGTTACGTGTCGAATGCATCAAAATTGGCTCTTCTCTTCTTTGAAGGTAATGACGATGGCGGTTATTGGAATGGCAATGATGGTTATTTCGATCATGCTTGTTTAGAAATTATGAATCAATCCGACTTGACATGGGTTACCGTAAAACAAGATTACGGAATTAGAGGCGATTCATTTGACGAATTAATCTCATCAATCAAAAATCTATCTCAGTTCATCGGTGGTGATGGAGAATTGTATCTTCGTTTCAATTTCAGTTATAATTCGGGTGAGATTGACTTATACATGACCGATCTTGACTTGCTTTTAGGAGAGATTCCGTTTTACGAGTTTGACGGTTATTCCGGAACAATTCAGGATACGATTTATAATGATGACGTTTCCATCAAGGATTCCGACATGACTTTTATCAACGTGACGTTTAATGGCAATGTTGGCGTTGATCTTTCCACCGTGAACTTGGCGGATTGCGTTTTCAATTATCCCGTTCACGTTGCTGGTTCCATTTATGCTGATAATTCGTCCGTTTCATTTGAGAATTGCAACTTCACTTGGAATTCGACGGGTAACACATTCTATCGACCAATTGAATCCGTCCGTACTGCCCCCATTTATGATGGAGCACTTTTCGTTGCAGGAAGTGCACAAGTTACGGTTTCTAACAGTTCATTTTACGATACAATTACCTGTTACGAATTCGCTGACGTATATCTCCAAAATTCTACTCTCTTGGATGGTGTGGTACTCGGTGACAATTCCACCCTAAACATCACATCCGATTCATACCTTACCGCTTGGTACTCTAATGTAATAGACATCGGCGTAGGATTTCAGACTTTTAGGTCTGATAAGGACGGAGAATATATTCCTCAATTTGAAATGCAAGATTCGATTTTGGATGCGGGAAACATCCACATCCAAGAATATGCAAGCGTTAAATTCACGAATACGAATAGCACGGCAAAAGCAGGATATTTAACAATGGATCCATTCTCTGATTTAACACTCGTCTATTCGAACTTATCATCAATTACATTGCAAAGAAGCATTTGGGATGTATCCGGGAATCTTGATATAAATGGTTCAGCAGTAACGGGATCTTATGCTGATGGTTTAAACCTTGATGGAAATAGTAGTCTTAAAGAACCGTATTACATTAATTCTGTTTATTTTGGTTACGATTTGAGTAGCTCAAGTACACTTTCCATTTTTGGTAGTGCAAGTATCAACTTCATAAAAGCGGGGAGTGAAGCACGAGTTGAAATACGGGGATCTTTCGTATCCGAGATAAACGTTTATGAAAACGCTACCGTGGTCTTCATAGAATCAACTTATAGTAATCCTCCTGAAATTTGTAGATATGAAAAACAATCCGGAGATGTTTGGAATGCGCTCATCTTCTCGATTGAGTCTGATAGCGGCGATGCCGATCACATTCAAGGCAACGTGAATACGACCGTTTTGGATGCAATTGTTGGAAATGAAAATCTTGATCAAATCGAACTATGGATTGAAGGTGAGCAAAAATACGCAAATTCCAGTCCTTCTCTTCCGTTTACTTGGATTTGGGATTCTCTCACGGTACAAAATGGCTCGCGAGATGTTAGCGTCATATTAAGAGATGATGGCGTTCCAATAGTTTCGTGCACTCATGACGTTTCAATTTACGTGGATAATAATGTAAATTCCACGGAATTAACCATGGAAAACCCCGTATCTGGTTATCTGGAAGTTGAAGAAGGTCAGAATGCAACATATTGCGTTTATTATAACGATACAACTTCAATATTACCAATCTCGGGTGCATCCGTAACGACAAATTGGAACTGGAATCATGCCATTACTGATTTGTTAAATGGGTCCTATAAAGTGGATATCTTTGAAACTGATATTGCAGGTCCGGGTGAATATCCGATCCAAATTCAGGCAAGTAAAGTAGGATTTGAAACTGCCACGGTTAACGTTACACTCAATATCACCGCAAAAACCGATAATAATACCGAACTCATTTCCACTGGTCCCACTTCTGGATATTTAGAGACTGACATCGGAACTTATGGCAATTTTACGATTTATTATAACAATACCGATCTGGGTATAGGAATCGCAAATGCTAACATCAATACGAACTGGACCAAGAATTGGAATTTCGTGGATGCTGGATCCGGTTATTACAACGTGAACTTTGAAGCGGCTGTGAACCCGGGAAATCATGCGATATTGGTTAATGCAAGCAAGAAGGGTGAAGCCAATGCCACGCTTCTCTTAGTTCTAAATGTAACGGGTCAAATGACCATGAATATTTCACATTACGAAATCGACGGTCTTTATCCACGCGTGCCCGCTATTTTATACGAAAATGCGACTTTCCAAGTTTGTATTAAAAATAAGATTACTGGAGATGCCGTTCAGAATGCCAATATTTCCCTGCTGAATTATCAAGGAAGTTGGGAAAGTGACACGAACGGTAATTATAACATCACCATCTATGGAGATGCCTTTACCGAATACGGCGTGTATTTCGTAAACTATACCGTGTCTGCACCTGGATATAAAAACGAAACGGAAGCATACGGCATTGCAATGCAAATAAACATGACAAGCGGATATACATCATCGCCACCCACGTTGGATGGAAGCGGTGATTTTCCATCCTCATTTATCGCGGGCTCCCAAGAATGGAAAGATGCCGTTCTGTTTAATTATTCCTATTTCACGGAAGATGTTTCGAATATTGAAATTAACTATACTTTTAAAATACTCATTATGAACGATGAAAACAATCTTTACATAGGATATGAAATTGATGATAACGGTGGTTGGGATGGTTCTAATTGGACCGAAGCCGATGGAATCGCACCTTGTGCAGAATATATTAATGGAAGCTATTCCTACCATGATCTCGATATACATGCTGTATATGATTTTGACATTTATGATTGGTTTATAAATTCCTCCATCAGCCAAGATCCATTAAATGATACCGATCATGCCGGAACAAACGACACGTTGGCTGCTACCGATTGGTTCTCTTTAACAAATCATGCAGAAATACAGGTTCCTCTTTCATCGGGTGACTTGAAGGATTGGGACCTCATTTTTGGAGAACCCGAGCTATTCGGCTTTTATGTTTTCATATACGAAGTCTGCAGCGTGATTAATCCCGAAATGCTTCACTTTGATGGATACCTAACATTAGGAGAGAAAAATAAGACAGAACTCACGTGTATGGTTCCCCCCATCGCCTATAATGAAATTGCAAGTGGAGAAAATGCCACCTTCATCGTGTATTACAATGATACCGATAATAACTTGCCAATTTTAGGTGCTATTGTTGAATCAAATTGGTCCTACGATGTCTGGTATGATGACTACGGGAATGGAAGTTACTCGGTTAATATATTCAATACAAGTAATGTGACACCAGGCTCATATCTAATAGAAATAATTGCAAGCAAAGCAGGATACAAAAATGGTACCTGTTATTTGGTTTTAAACGTGTCCGACTTTAACAATACGGAACTATATTGCGATTATCCATCAGGAGCATATCTTGAAGTAACTGCAGGTAACATCGCGACATATACTCTCTATTATAACGACACCGACAAGAACGAGGGTATCAATAATGCAACACTTGATTCAAATTGGACTTATGGAAATTTCACGTTGGATTTGGGCGGCGGATACGTGAATTTCTCGACTTGGAATACAGATATTCCGGGACCGGGAATCTATATTATAGAAATAAATGCCAGCAAGTTTGGATATAAGACGGCAACATGTTACGTCACGTTAAATGTGACCAGTCCACCCGACTCGATATCTCCAAATTGGAGCAATCCAATTGTAACGCCCGCGTCTCCACAAATATTTGTCGAAGGATTGAATATCATATTTAATATCACGTGGAATGATAATGTCGGAGTTCAAACGGTCTATTTCGAGCTTAATGGGACTAACAATACTGTAACGACATTTACAGGCAACGAGTATAGCTTTAATCTGACCGACATTTCTGCAGGATTTTATGAATATCGTTGGTGGGCTAGTGATTTTGCGGAAAACTGGAATGTCACAGACTTGGCAAATTATACAATTGACAAGAATGCCTCTATTCTCGTGTTACTTCTTAATGGAACCGACGGAGACGTTGTGGCCAATTATAGTTCGATCGTGAATATTACTGCTGAAGTTTTATTCAATCAGAAGCCATCTGAACCCGTAAATGTCTCCATATTCATCAATGATACTTTGATGTATTTGATAAATACATCTGAAAGTGTATTTCACGTATTTAACTCGGTTGGGGTATATAACATAACCGTATTTTTCAACGGAAACGAGAATTATACCGCATCCAGCACTACTCATTTCGTTCAAATCGTGGATGAAATTCCACCCGATATTCCAACACCTCCTGCAGACATCGAATATAATTACGGTGATGCAGGCCCGATATACATTAGTTGGACATTTTATGATTATAACGATACAAATGCCGTCTATAACATCACGCGAAATGACACGGGACTCGTTAATCAGACTGGGTCATTCCTGAATGGCACGCCAATTCAAATCGACGTGTCCGGGCTTGAAAGTGGCATATACTTCTATACCATTGGCATTAACGATACGTACGGAAACAGCGTTAACGATACCGTCAAGGTAACGGTAAAGGATCAAACCGATCCCGTTTTGGATTACACTCCACTTGACATCTCGTATCAACAAGGGGCAGGTTCCGGCAAGCACATCAACTGGTCAGCATGGGATCAATCAGGTAGCGGTTGGTATAACATTACGAAAGATGGTTTACTAGTGCAAAATGGCAGCTGGACGAACAATGTTAATGTTACAATAGACGTGAGTGGCTTATCTCAGGGTGTGTATAACTATCTCATCACGTTCTATGATGCATTTTGGAATGATATTAGCGATTTAGTCGTTGTTACGGTTACTGCACCAGGTGGTCCTCCAACAATTGATAATCCCTCTGACATCCAATATGAAATGGGCGATACGGGTAATGTCATCACGTGGGACGTTAGTGATTCCGACCTCGATGTCCTATATATTTATCGAAACGGAACTCTGATTCAAACTCGAATCTGGGGCACTAATTGGAGTACTTCAACCGTGCAAATCAATATTGACGGGTTATCCGTGGACGTTTATAATTATACCATCCACGTGATTGATCAAGTATCAAACGAAGCAACGGATTTGGTATATGTAACGGTTGTTGACACGACTGATCCGTATATTGATGTTCTTTATAATGGCATGCAGGTATCATACAATGAAGGTGATACGGGGAACACGCTCACGTGGAATGTCACGGATATCAATCCAGGTCACTATAACATAACACGGGACGGTTTGGAAATTATGAATGGCATCTGGAACAATGGAACCAATATAACGATCAACATCGATGGATTAAATGCCAGCGAAACGTCATATTATTACGTGATATACGTGTACGATTCGTTTGATAATCTTCGGACCGATGATGTCTATGTCAAGGTAAATGACACCACGAATCCTGCTTTTATATCATGGCCAAGTGATAAAACGATTGAATTTGGCTCATCAGGAAATTCTCTAAGTTGGAATGCCACTGATGCCCATCCCAATGTATATACAATCACGTTAAACGGCTCGCCCATCGTCATCAATCAAACATGGAGCGATTATATCTTCCTTGATTTGGATGCATTAGGACTAAATATCAGCCTTTACTTGTTCCAAATCGTCATTTATGATATTGATTTCAATTACAACATGAGCCAAGTCTATGTTAATGTAACTGATACCATCGAACCCACAATAAATAATCCTGCAGATATATCATATCAAGTTGGATCAACTGGAAACACGATCACGTGGTCTCCAAGCGATTTAGCTCCCAGTACTTATGTGGTTTACAATCAATCTACGATTTACACATCGGGAATTTGGGATGGTATTTCAAACATAATCGTTGATGTTGATGGATTAAGTGCGGGATCTTATAATTTCACGATTTATTGTAATGATACATCTGGAAATTTTGTAACCGATGAAGTTAATGTCACGGTTACCAGCACGGCACCACCTCAAATCAGTCATCCTTCTGACTTCAGTGCCGAGCAATTCTCCGGAACGAGAACAATCACGTGGGTTCCCTCTGATAATGATCCTGACGTTTATAACATCACTAAAAACGGTTCATTGGTGACTGGTCATATCGATCAGACTTGGAGCGATCTTGAAGATATTAATCTGACCGTCAGCACGAATGTTGTCGGCGTTTGGCTCTTTGTCATCACGTTGAAAGATCAACAGGGTAATGTCATCGAAGATGAAGTGTATGTTACAATCTACACGGCAGATAACGATCCTCCAACGATTATCTCTTCTCCCAGCATTTCGGGCTATGAGTTTGGGACTTCGGGCCATTATTTACGGTGGAACGTATCTGATGTAAATCCCGATACTTACGAATTATACCGCAACGGATTCAAGGTTTCCGAAGGAACGTGGCAAAATTACGAATACATCAGCCGAAATATTGATGGATTACCGATCGGAACGTACAATTATACCTTGTGGGTCTATGATGATTTCAGCCAGTTCACGACCGATGATGTAATCATTGATGTCCATGATTCCCAACCTCCGCAGCTCATTAATCCACCAACGGATAAATTCATCGAGCTTGGAACCACGGGAAACGAGATCACGTGGAATGCCACTGACTCATCGCCCTTTAAGGCTGAAATCCGAAGAGATGGCATATTAATCGATGTCATCAACCCGTGGGCTGGTGGAATTGTCACCATTAACATTGATGGTTTATCACTCGGTGTTTATACCTACAAGATCACGTTTTATGATACATCACTGCATGTAACAAATGACACGGTCCAAGTAACCGTTCAAGATTCCATTAATCCATTGATTATTGATAAATCCTCTAATTTACAATATGAAATTGGAACAACGGGTCATTCCATTTATTGGACTGCAACGGATTGCAATCCCAATATCTATGATATCAAGAATGGTTCAGGTATCACGATTGCTACGGGAGCATGGACAAGCGGAACACCCATTTACTTGAATCTCGATTCATTGGGTCTGGGTCAGGGTGTCCATTCATTCACGTGCTGGGTCTATGATGGAAGTGGTAACTCCAATTCATCCGAGATTTTAGTAACTGTTGAAGATAACACCGCTCCTGATTTGAATAATCCTGATGATATTGCCTATTTACTCGGTTCTACTGGACATGCTATTTCATGGATAGCTACGGATCATTTGCCAAACTCATATGCGGTCTTTAAAGATGGTAGCTTGTACGGAACTTATCAAGGTGCATGGACGAGTGGAACTCCCATCGAAGTAAACGTGGATGGCCTTGCAGTAGGTACTTATAACTTCACCATCATCGTGAATGATACAAAGGGAAATACCGTTACTGATACTGTTTTTGTCCAAGTAACAAGTAGTAATCCTCCCGCGGTATCGCATCCTGAGGACTTTTCCTATAGGGTTGGTGACCCATCTTCGTATGTTCTTTCATGGACTCCTGACGATTCTGACCCCGATTTTTATAGTGTTTATAAAAATGGTTCTCTGATTGATTCTGGATTTTGGTCTAAACTTGTTCCCATCAACATTGATGTTAGCGGCTTGCCCGAAGGCGTGCATAATTATACCATTGAATTGAACGATACTGCAGGCAATGTCATTACGGACATGGTATTGGTAACGGTCTACGAAAGCACGCCACCAGTAATCGCGGGACCTGATGATTTGATTTATGACCTTGGCTCTACTGGAAACGAATTATCTTGGGGCATTTCTGATTCCAATCCGGGAACCTATAAGATATTCCTCGAAGGCTCACTTATCAAATCAGGGTCGTGGACCAACAGTGTAAACGTGACCATTAACGTGGATGGTTTGAGTGTTGGCACGTACACTTATGAATTAATTGCACTCGATAGTCATGATAATAACGACACGGATCTCGTGAACGTTACGGTTCAAGATAATTCTAATCCTTCAATTTATACTGAAACACCGACTTTATCCTATCTGGTCCAAACAACTGGACATTCAATCACGTGGCATGCCGATGATGACTCAAAAGACTATTATAATATCTTGCGAGACGGCACGGTCATTGAAAGTGATTTCTGGACCACAACAGTGCTGGTGGTAAATATTGATGGATTGAGCGTTGGTGTTTATAATTTCACGGCAATTGTCTATGATTCTGAAAGCAATTCAAATGCAAGTGAATGCATCGTAACCGTCTATGAAAATACACCACCAACAATCAATCAACCAAGTTCGATCACCTACGAAGAGAATCACGGCGGCTCACAGATCATGACGTGGACTGCAAGTGATGACAATCCGTATCTCTACCAAATCATTAACGTTTCCGATGGCTCCGTGCTTGAAACAAATGCGTGGAATTCCAGCACGATAACTTATGATGTGAGTAATCTTGCTGCGGGTAGCCATTCATTCAAGTGCAAGGTCATTGACCTGTTCTTAAATAACGCGAGCTCTGTGGTATTGGTCACAGTAACTCCAATGAACGGACCGGAGCTAAATCATCCCGTGGACATGAACTACTTACAAGGTCAAGCAGGGGTATACATCAATTGGACTCCTACGGATGCCACGCCAAATCCCGACACGTATATCATTTATAATGAGTCCGTTGTTGTTAATAGTGGAGCATGGTCAAGCGGCGTTTCAATAATCATTGATGTCAGCGGTCTGACCGTAAATAGTTATAACTTCACGATTATGGTAAATGATACTGATGGAAATGTTGCCACGGATACTGTGTGGGTGGTTGTTACGACCGGGACTCCACCAGACTTCCTAGTGCGACCTGCAGACATCCAATATGTTGAAGGTTCAACCGGAAACTATATCAATTGGGTGCCAAATTCTACTCCTGCATCATGTGAAAATTACACGATTTATCGTGATGGAACCATTGTATATCAGGGTGTTTGGTCAAATAATGCCACGATCTCTCGCAATATTGATGGTCTATCTTATGGAACGTATCATTACGTGCTGAGAGTTTACAACATATATGGATATGCTGAAGACGAAGTACTTGTCAATGTAACCGACCAAATTGCACCCACGATTTCTCCCTTACCTGATGTTTCGTACAATGAAGGTGAAACGGGAAATGTTCTCACCTGGACGGTTTCGGATGCCAATCCCAATATCTACGAAGTTTCAGTTGACTACGGAAGCGGTTACGTTTTAGAAAATGCCGGCTCATGGACAAATAACGTGTCTGTAAATATTGATGGTTTCACTTATGGAATTTATTATATCCGTGTTGTCGTTTATGATCAAGCAGGAAATAATGCAACGGATGTAGTAAAACTAACAGTAAACGATGTTGTTGCACCCAATTTCCTATCTCCTCTCCCCGAAAGCTACATCTCTTCATATAGCGAAGGAACTAGCACTCTTTGGGCAGTATGGAATGCTGAAGAAACCAATCCTGCCACTTATCAAATAATGCAAAATGGCACGCTACTCATTGATTCCCCGTGGAGTGGCACGTCCATTCTTTACAACGTGGGAGGATTGTCTGTGGGTGTGTATACCTTCACGTGCGTCATTAATGATCAGGCAGGAAATAATGCCACGAATTCATTCACGCTTGAAGTGTTCGACAATGATGGTCCGTCAATAACCACTCCTGAAGACATTGTTTACGGTGAAGATTCAATTTTTGGAGAAAATGGCGTTACCATTGCCTGGACTTGCTGGGATACGAATCCCGATCAATACGTGATCTATCGAACCAGTTCTTCTCCCGTGATCAATAAAACGGGAACATGGACTTCCGGAACGCCGATCGTCCTTCATACGGGTAATCTTCCCGTGGGAAATCATAATTTCACGATCGTGGCGAATGATACTTCCGGAAATCTTGTTATGGATCAAGTATGGGTGAATGTTACGGCAGTTCCTGCTCCTATAATAATAGGTCCTGCGGACATTACGATGTTTCAAGGCGAAACTGGCCATTCAATCGTCTGGACCTTCTCAAGTGCTTTATATCCATCTCAATATAACATCACACGAAATACGATTTTAATTCAAAGTGGAACTTGGGGTGGTAATAGTATCTCCTACTCAATTCCAAGTCTGGGTGTCGGAACTCATGAATTCATTCTCGGAGTTAATAACACCCATGATGGTTCTGATAGTGATACTGTTATCGTAGAAGTCCTTCCATTAACCGCAATTCCACCTGGTTTTAATGGAACCATTCCCGAATCGGGTTTCTATCAATATGATGAAGGAACCACGGGGCACTTTATCGTATGGATCCCGAATGTCACGATTGACAAGTTAAGCGATGATTGTTTATACACGATAACTTTGGATGACGTTGTTATTGCAACAGGAAATTATAACGACTCATCTCGCGTGTTAAACATCAGCTTGAACATTGATGGTCTTGCTGCAGGGACATATTCCTTTATTTGTCGCATTAATAACACCGATGGATATTCTGCAGAAAGAATGATCACCGTTCGCGTGGTAGATATCATGCCGCCTACCGTGAGTGTCGATCAATCACTCATTCAATATTCATACGGTTCAACACCACCAGTGTTGATTTGGCATCCTTCTGATTTGCATCCCGATCATTACGAGATCACAAAGAATGGTACCTGGATAGCGGGTGAATCGTGGAGTGGAGGCGATGTGTCTTATAACATCAGTACTCTCGGTTACCCCTTGCCTGTTGGTGTTCACGTCTTCACGTTAAAGGCATATGATATAGATAATAATCTTGGAGAAGCAACGATTACCGTTCGAGTAGTTGATTCGCAGGCGCCAATTTTTGGACCGGTATCCTTCCCAACGGAAATCATTGAAGGAACGAGTGCTTTCATTGAAGTTGAGGTTACGGATACAAACCTTGATTATGTCAAGATAATTTATTCCTATTCTCTTTCAAATGGAACTAACATTGTCGTGAATCAGGTTTTATACTTGAATCCCAATCCGTATCCTACATTCCAAGCAATTCTCATAACTGATGTCTATGATCAAAACGCAAACATATCATTCATGCTCACTGCTGCCGATACTCATGGAAATGTTAGAAATAGCACGCCGATTGGATACCCGTATTACATGATTAACGTTCTTCAAACTCCCGACATAGTTCCTCCTCAAATCATTCCCAACCTTCCTGAAGTCGTGAATCATACCGTTGACATTAATATTTCAGCAACTGTTATTGATGATCGAGGCATCGACATGGTTTGGCTTGATGTCTGGATCTACAATGCCACTTCTTACACGGTAACGCAGTATCAATGGTTGATGGTTGACCAAGGAGGCAACCTATATCGATACACGATTCCTGAAGCGTTTTTCGAAGCTAACTTTGTAATATACTATGATATCCTTGCAAATGACACATCGGGTAACTTTAATTCTCGTACCTGTGATCCGATTTACCTCTTTGCGGGAACTCCACCCGTGATTCATGATCCCTCTGATGTGAAGGGCGGAAATTCCATCGAAATTACGGTCCGTGTAGAGAATGCCGATAATGTTTACTTACATTATCAAAAGGATGGTGGAAGCTGGACATCCATGGAGATCTTTGGGACGGGTGAATATTATACGGGAACCATAACAAGCACCACATACGGAAATTATTACATTCGTGCCATAAACGCCGATGGAACATCGATTTCACAAACTTATTATTACTTCATAGGTGAATATTACAGCTTGAATTTGACCGTTCCAATCGATAAAATCGTTGGACAGAACTTCGTGGTGTCTTTGAGCATCAACAATACCAGTCCATTCATGTATGATGCCATCGTAACATTGCAAGTTCCATCAGGACTCAGCCTTTATGAAGGACGAATTACCGAACATTCAATGATTCTTAGTGGAATGGTTGGAATTTTCGATTGGAAACTTGTCGGTATTACACCAAGTGTCTATCCCATTGTCGTGGAGATCAACTCAACAGCATTCAGCACCACGACCATCGCGGATGTTATCAGAATATTCGAAGATAATTCACCTCCACAAATTGGGGATGTATTCTACGATCAAACTCCAAACGTGAATGCTCCCGTGGATATTTCTACAATTGTACTCGATAACGTAAAGGTCGATACCGTCCAAATTGTTTGGACAACTGATCGCAGTCTGCCGTTTACATCTTGGAGCCGAAGCACAATGAGTATTTACGGCAACTATTATGTCGGTTCCTTGCCCGGGCAACCCGAAGGTACTGTCGTGTCCTTTGCAATTTATGCTAATGATACCAACGGCAGAAGCGTGGTGGATAACAATTATGGTGCGTTCTATACCTACATTGCCACGTCTGACATGGACATCCAAATCGATTCTCCATCAATTGTAAATCAAACCGAAACATTTTCTCTAAACATTACAATCAACAATAAGAACGCCGAAGCAATGGCCGTCTTGATAACCCTCGAAACAGGTTCTACTAACCTTTCAGTGATTTCAATTCCAACAGGTTTCATTGAGATTAATGACGTTTCATTCGGTCAAACAACCTTGGGAGTTTCGCAGAAGAGAACCTTCGGCTCTTGGTTATTAAATGGAACTTCAGTTGGCTTGTATAACATTACCGTGTCAATTTATAATCAAACGGATTCTCAACTCTTGTATCAAAAGATCAAGATGATTCAAGTAATCCAGCAAGAAATAATCAGAGGAACCAGTTCGGGCGACCTTGAAGAAATACAGACGGGTCTTGGCTTGAATGTATCTTTCAGATTCCCATCGAACGAATCATACGAAGCGTGGATGAACTTCTTCCTTCAGAATCCTGCCGGTAATGGTGTAAACGGAGGCGGCTCACTTGTCAACGATACCGGCTTCTATGAATTCCAAGCCAACCTGCCTCTCATTGAAGGCATTCTTTGCATTCCATTCAACATAACCGAAATAATTGAACAAAATATCGATCCCAACACGTTAACCATAGCTTACTTCGATGAAGACACGCAAACATGGGTGCCCGTAACTGTAGGATGGGTCGTTCACTTGGACGGCGATCCCGAAGAAATATGGTGGGCTTGTGCAAACATCTCGCACTTTAGCTTCTATGCCATTATCGGAGAACCTCGCGTGGAATCCCAACCCGGTCCTGAACCCGGTCCCGGCACGGGCGGCTTACCATTAGAATACATCTTGCCGATCATTCTCGTGATGGTAATCATCGTGATGGCGGCATTAGCAATCTATGGTTACAACAGGCGAAGACAACAACAGAAATTGATGATGGAATATCAAGAAAAATACAGGGAAGAAATCATCTGGGAAATTGACATCGAAGAAAATGTTTGTGCTTCCCATGAAGACGAAATCGTTGGACCTAAGTACAGGTGTCCAGGGTGTGGCGTGGATTATTGTCTATCGTGTGCCGAGAAGCTCTTGAAAAAGAATGAAAGCTGTCTCTATTGCACGACACCAATGAATTATTATAGCATCAAGCAAATGATAAACAAGCGGGATGCAAAGCTACGCGAAGAAGCAAGGATCAAGGAAGAAGAATTAGCTAAAGAGAAAGGCAAAAAGGTCGAACCCGATAAAAAGGAACCCGAAATTAACTATTACAGCCAAAAACTGCGGGACAACTATGAAAAACGAATGAAAGAGCGCAAAAAGATCAAGAAAGTAATTAAAAAGAAAAAACAAAAACGCAAAGTCAAATAATTCCCATATTTTTTTATTAATGCTAATAATTTTATCATTAAAATGAGTGAAAAATCATGTCTTTAAGAAAAAAAACCCAAGTAGTAAGCACGAAAGCAACTGAGTTTCCTCCTCATGTTGCAGGATTCATTCCTCGAACCGTGCCTGATTTCGTTGATGAAGGAGATTATATCAGTAACATAATGATTGCCCTTGAAGAAGGGCATAACGTTCTCATCATCGGACCAACAGGGACGGGAAAAACGCACATTATCCGAAGGATTGCTCAAGAGCTGGAACTTCCCGTTCTAGAAGTCAGCTTTACCTTGGGAACTGATGTCACGGACATTATTGGGCGATACGAACTCAAAGAAGAAGAAACCCAATGGATTTATGGTCCGCTACCATTAGCAATGCGCTATGGAACTCTTTTCTATGCTGACGAGATCAACATGGCTCGACCCGATATTGTTTCTCGATTACATCCGTGTCTGGATGACCGTCGAGCTCTCACGATCTCAGAACATGAAGAAGAACTGATAAGGGCACATCCCCGTTTCAGGTTCATTGCCGCAATGAATCCCGTTGAATTGGGGTATGCAGGAACGAGACCATTATCCCCCGCTCTCAAGCGCAGGTTTGAAGAAATCATTTACATCAATTATCCTAAAAAAGAAACGGAATTAAAAATTCTTAAAAATAGAGCAAAACTCAAAGATGAAAGCATTTTGAGTCGGATGATTGATGTTGCAAACCAGGGCAGGCGTGCTCACGAAGAAGGAATGCTGTCAACGCCTCCAACTCCAGCCAACCTGATAGCTTGGGCGACCTTGATATCCCGGGATATCGACCCAATTGATGCTGCCGAACGAACGATCATTCACCAGACTTGTGATAGCGTCGACTCGCGAGATTACTTGAGGGGAATCATCAAGAGCACCTTTCAAACTTAATTCACGGGTATTAAAAAATGATAATGGGCGACGAATTAAGCAAGATTCCGTTTCGACAGAGACAAAATCTTGCAAAATTACACGTGGCAGAACGCGTGTTTAATACTGACATAAAAAATATATTAGACGCGCTTCCTGAACCCTTTCATACCTATTACACTAAGGTTAAAAACTGGGATGCCTTCCACCCCGATGTTGATCCGAAGTCATTCAGACCTCCAAAAGGTATCATTAGTGCCGTGAGCAAGATCAAATCAAAGATGATGCAACTTAAAATTGGAGGATTGAAAGAACATTTTGGTTACACGTCGGGCGTGAAGTTTGACATGAACACGGTCGTTCAATCCATTGCATCGGGAAGGGGTCTATCTAGCCGCTCCCGCCCATTCATTCGAGTAACCTCCGAAATAATGCATGCGGCTGCATTCTTGATTGATTTTAGTTCAAGCATGAAGAAGCATTTTAAAAAGATACGAGAGTCCGTTTATGTTTTTAGTGAAGTATTTAACGGCTTGCATCTTCCTTTTGGCATTTTCGGTTATAGTGAGAAATTTTGGATAATTAAAAATTTTGAGGAACGCTGGAACCTTGCCACAAAAGCACGTCTCTTTGGTCTCGAACCTTTCGGCATCTCTCCTGCAGGAATCGCAATTGATGTGGCGGGTGCAGCAATTCAGAAAGTCAGTCAAAAAGGAAAAATCCTATTTGTCATCACCGATGGAATGTTTGACGATCGCAAGCGCGTAAAATTTGCCGTAGAAGCCATCATGAAGATGGGCATCGTCATTATCGGTATATCTACGTGTTTTGACATCAAGGATGTCTTTCCAATCTCTATTCTTGAAACCGAAAACTTGGATAAAATATGGATTAGGGACTCCTTCATGAGATTATATTCCAAAATATTTCAGTCTGAATATTAATAGACCAGTGATGAAAATGACTCAAGTTGATGAATCGATAGAAAAAATAGAAAAATTCAAGGAATCCTTCCGTAAAAGCCTCGAAAAGTCCCTTTCTGATTTTAAAAAGAATGTTACCGATTTATTAAATTCACACGATAAGTCAAAACAAAAACTCAAGCTGACATTTGAGAAATCCCTGGACTCCTTGATCAAGTCAAATCGAAACATACACGACAAGGAGTTAATGAATTTAGAGGCATTTGATAAACAACTCACTGAGAATTTTACGGATTACATATCTCAATCTTTTAGTGAACTGGTTGATTTAAAAAATTCCTTCATTTCAAAGCTATCAAATTTCAATGTCAATTTAAAAGGAATCGCAACATCAAAGGTTGAGATGGTCAATCAAACTTATGAAAACGTGCTGGATTCCATTCAAAAAACGTTCCAACAATACCTGTCTGAATTTTTGGATAATGTCGAAACTTCTCGAAAAGCATTAATGGATGCCCTTGATCATTTGGAATCCGAAACATTTGAGAAAGTATCGGAGCATTTCCAAGAATTGAACGACGTGTATAATGAAAATAAAGATATCCTTAATAATTTCATCATGTTAATCTTTAACGAAATAAAGTCAACGACTGGTGCAAGCTTTCAAGTTCTTCAGGAACAAATTAAATTCTTACACGGAAATGCCATCACGCAATTGGATTTGAATAATAAGTCTTTTGAGGAATACTTTGAAAAAATTCAGTCGGAGTACGAAAATGAAGTAACGACCTTTTCAGAATCGATTTCGGACTATTTCGAGAAATTCAAGGCAAAAAAAGAAGAATACGAACACCTGCTCATCGAACAAATAACGACGAACATTGAAGTACACGAAATGGAAACAATCTCAAAAATCGTTGAAGTCATGAAAATATTTGCATCAAAAAGCAACGAACAATTTAAAAAATTGAATTTGGTCATCCGAGAAAACCTAGAAAAGGCAATCACGGAATTTGATGGTGAACTGGCAGAGTTCAATCAAAAAGCAAGAGACTTTTTTGCTCAATTCCTTACCACTCAAGAAGTTAACGTGAAAAACATTAAAAAAATGGTTGAAGACCGATTAAATGAAATGGTAACGAATCAAGACAAGGTTGTTGACGAATTCAAGGAAACCTATCTAAACGCTCTCGCTCTTCAAGTTAAAGGATACACGCAAGAAACCGAAAAATATTTGAAAACAACCGCTGACCTTCTTCAAGCCCACAAGACAGAACTGGGAAACATCGATAAGGAAAATCAACGCGTCCTACAAGGACTGATGGACTTATTTTCTGCTTCGGAAGAAAAACTAAAAAAAATTCATGAAACAGGAACCTTCAATATTTCAACCGATGCGGATTTCAAGAAGGTCGTGAAGACCGTTCTCAATACGATTTCAAAAATCAGGGACGAAAGTGAAACACTTCGCATGCAGCTCGATGTAAATAACCAAAGAGCCACGAAACTGGCGGCAAAAAATAACAATACAATGGTAAACATATTGATCAAAAACAATAAAGCACTTGAAAACGGGATAAAAGACATACAAAAAGCATTAGACAAAAAAATTGAGGCATTCTTGAAAGATTTTAACTCCAACATAAATGACCTGAAATCCCAAGGTGATTTGTTCGGCAGCCTTGACGTTCAAATAAAAGCATTCGATTCCTCAATCGATATCTTTTCCGAGCAATTCATGGAGATCAGGACAAAATATAATGAAAAGTTCACGAAAATAATGAAAAAACTCATCAAACAAAATAACGGAGCGGTCGCAACATACGAAAAAATTATGAAAGAGAACATGGTGGCATTTTATAACAATTATCAGCATTATTTGATTTCCAATATCGAAAGAATCAAATTGATTGCCACGGAAATCATCACGGAAAGCCCAAAAATAACACCATTCACGCTTCCTGAAGTCGATGAGATCTTTGAGCAGGTTTTTACGATTTTCGGCGAATATTTGAAGAAATCTCATGATGAAAATGAAAAAATCATCAAGAAGCATAAAAGCAAATTCCTCAAATCTTTAAACTCCATCGAAAAAGGTGTCCTGACAAAGACATCTCAATTCCAAGAACATCTAAAATCCTTGTTTGAAGCAACTCAAACTGAACATGCCAACCTGATGACAAATCTAGGGGAATCCTATGAAGCCCAATTCTCCGAATTCGAAGACCGAATTACCCAAGACCTCATCTCCCTGAAAAATGCCAATCAAGAAATCATCAGCAAGATCATGATAAAATCCGCTGAAACATCCAACAAATTCTTCGAAAGCGCAGAAGAAAACTCCAGAGAAACAAGACTTATCATTAACTCTTTTCTCACGCAATTCAATAGAATGATCTCCGATTTCAATTCCAGCTTCAACCGAATGGTCGATGAAATCAAAGACATCATCATCTCCAAGATCTCGAAAGATAGCGAGCTCCTATTCAACGAACACTCCACGCTCCCACCTTCAATCGTCAGCGAATACGATGCCGGGTTGGAAAACTTTCAAGTCATGCTCGATAACTTTTTTCAAGACCACCAAGAGAAATTAAACTCATTCAAGGAAGACATTTCCAAAAGCATCCGCTCGAGCGTGAAAAAACACCTGAATGCAATTTTAAAAAACGTCACCGAATCCGATGAAATCAACAAATTCATTAACAATTCCATCAAGGAACTTGATCAAAACATCAAAAAATACTCGGAAATACTCGACAACAGCATCACGACATTCAAAAAAATATTCAAGAAATTGGCTGACAAAAACCCAAAACTCGAATCCATTATTGATTCCATGTGAATTAAAAATTCACGGATTTTAAGTTGGAATTTCCTTCTTGGACTGGTCTTCGGCTTACCAACTATTAGCTGGTCGTATAATTTCATTTAAATATGAAAACTCATATTTGCCAATCAGAATTAAGGACTTAATTCGTCCATGTAATTTCAAGCAACTTCAGATTTAGGCGTTTTTTATGATTCAATCTCTGTGGGTTGTGGAAGCAAAGAGCGCTCGAAGTATCTTTAATAAGAGTTATTTGGAAGAGGCAATTGATCCCGATCTGTTATCAAGTTTCTTGACCGCTCTTCATCAGATATCAATGACATTATCTCGAAAAAAGGGCGTTGGCATTGAAAACATTGACATGGCCGGTTTTCGATGGGTCTATGAAGTAAAGAATGATCTCATTTTCATCATCGTGGCAAATAAAAAAGATGATTCACGTATTTTGAAGAAGCAAATAAACATCATAGTTGATCTGTTTTACGATGAATTTAAATTCTTGAACAAAAAAGATTTTTTTAAGAAATGGAATGGGCGCCGTGATAAGTTCAATAGTTTTGAGCCGATACTTAACCATTTGATGGATCAATGGTATTCTGCGGAGAAAATCACGCACTCTGCTCGCCTACTTGATCTTCTTGACGTGTACCAACAGGTTTTTGATGCGTATAAAGCCCATCTAGCCAAGAATAATGAACGAGAGTTCGTCTATGATAAGCTCAAGGCATTGATAAAGAAATTGGCTCCTTGTTTCGAGCAAGTTACATTTCGCAAAAAAATGATTGATCTCTTGGAAATTGACGTCATCACGGAATCCATTGATGAAATTGAATTGAGACTGGGTCTAAAGAAACTTTTCGAGGAATATGTTGCCTGCTGGGATAAAGTTCTTACAAAAAAAGAATTGGAGCCCATTCATAAAAAAATACAGAGATATATAAAGGATGATTGGGATAGGATTGAGCACCTAAATCTGTCAAAGTTTTTCCTAACGCATTTTCTTTAATGCTGTTCCTTCCGTTCTATTTATTTTCGGGCGAAAATCCTTTCTTCTTCATCAGTTCCGTCATGTGAGATGCCTGCCAATTCCAATCACATTCAATTGCGTTTTCCGGACATAACATCTCGCAGAGATAACAGCGATCGCACTTCTTGGTCCATTTAGGAAAAGAATCCAATACAATGCAGTCCACGGGGCAAATTTTTTCACAGGTCCCGCATTGAGTGCATTTTTCTTCATTTACTTTAAACTTTGGGTATGTCTTATTAATGAACTCGAAGGTTTGGACTTCGGCATAGAAGGAATTTTTCTTTCGGAAGTCATCTTTTTCTGGTGTGGAAGGGTCCGATGCCTTGTCGACCAATTGCATTCCCCACTTCTTGGCATTTTCCAATTCTTCGTCCGTGGGATGCCCAACGCTTGGAGGATATACTCCACCGAAATCCCTGTATAATGGATGACGATCAAGTCCGATGAAAGAATCATTTCCATCGATGATTTTCAATCCTTTTGCATTGACAACTTCCTTGATTTGATATAAGGTTGAACCTGGATTGCCCCCACTGGTGCAGAATAAAAAACCCAACTTTCCTTCCAAAGAAGGCAAGACATCTAAAATATCAAAAAGATGGTATGGAGGGTGAAAATAATAAACCGGTGTCCCGATTCCGATCAAATCGAATCGTGAAAAATCAAACTTCTTGAGAAAATCAATGTCCTTGTCCTTTTTCCTCAGCCTTACGAGCTCGCATTTTGATCCTTTCTGCTCTATTCCTTCAGCTATCTTCTCGGAATATTTTCTCGTGTTTGAAGTTTGTGAAAAATACAAGATGACTGCATTTATCGTGATTAAAAGTCCCACCATTAACTGTTTTTTTCTAATTCATTCATTTTTCATGGTTTGAAGCACTCAAGGTGTTTCCAAACAGGATGTTCATTTTTAAACCATCAAGACATTACATATTTAAGAATTTTCTCTAAATTATCACAAAAAAGCGTGACTCGTTGGAGTAGGTATATTGCCCAAGAAGATCAAATCCCAAGCAATAGAAGAGTTGGGTCTGAGTTCTGATAGTGAAAAATTTTATCTGAAACCTCCGTATCTCGTTCTAATTGATGCCGACTTATTAAAGCGGACAAAGAATCCCTGGCGAATTGATTTAAAAACGTTGCTTCCCGACTTTTTCGATAGAATGATGGAGACAGAAATTGGAAGCAGATATTTTCGGATAATGGGAAAGGCTCTTCAGACATCCGCTCAGATCTATAAAGCTAAAGTATGGCATCTATTTGAATCGGAAAAAAAGGAAAAAGAACGGAGAGAATTGGAGCGAAAGAAACGGGAAAGCAAGGAACTCCCGAGCCTTCAAGTTCCTGTTCGGCACGTTTCTGAAACCATGAGCAAGGGCGAGCTCATGGATGAATTGATTGAAGTTCTTCTCGCCGAAAAGAAACGAACCGAACGCCGGCTCAAGCGTCAACAAAAAGAAAAGGAAAAAAAATTGCGAAAGACGCAAAGAAAGCGTCGAGTACCCCTTGTTGATGTCATGACCAAGGAAGACTTTGCGTATGAAGTTGACTCTGAACGAATGAACGTCCAAGAACGAAATAGGCAAGTTTACGAAGTTGCACTGAAGCTCATCAAAGAATCTGAAGAAAATGAAATCCGGTTTGAAGAACTCCTCAAGGCAATGTCAAAATTGATCAAGGATGTCAGGGTTCAGGTCGCACGCGTCCTTCTTGCAGTTCTGTTTCTCATTGCTGATGGAATGCTTTATGCAGAACAGGAAGTCGAAACAAAAAGAATTTGGATCATGGAAAAACCTCCTGTAGAAACTTGATCACGTAAAAAGAGGATATTTCATCATGAAGAAAGATCCCGTTCAATTAGTTGAAGCCGCACTTTTTATTTCAGGACGTCCCGTCGCTCTTGAGAAACTAAAGAATCTCACGGAAGCCGATAAGCCTGAGACCGTCTTACAATATGTTGAAACGTTACGGGAAAAATTGGAACAACGTAAAAGTTATTTAGAGGTTGCCCTGCTTCCAGATGATGAATTTTTAATGAGGGTAAAGCCCGACAAGAAGGATGAGATTGCGGGCGTTAAGGTCAAGAAATCTCTCTCCGAGAATCTTCTAAAAGTGCTCTCTTACATTGCCATCAAGCAACCCATGAAACTCACGGAATTAAAAAAAGCATTTCGGGGACAAAAAACGGTTGAAGCCGTGAATTCTTTGGAAAAACAGGGTTTTATTAAGGTGCAAGCCATCAAACGCTCTAAATATTTGACCACGACCGCCCATTTCGCAAATGTTTATAACATCGATCCTGATGACGTCAAGGGATCTCTCATGAAAACGTTAAAAGCGCGCATGGCTGAACGTTTAACGGCTTCATTAAAGGAAGAGCCTGAAGATCAAAGGAAGAAGAAAAAGAAAATGACCGTAGAGGAAAAGCAACAAATCGAAGCTCGATATAAAGCGTTAATGGAAAGACTCGAACGTGAACGTGAAGAAGAGCGTCTAAGACAGGAGGAATTGGCCCGTCAAAAAGCGGAAGAAGAAGCATTGAAAACCCGCGTGGAAGAGGACCCTCTCGCAGGCATGATAAAAGCCACTTCCATTCCGACTACCCCTGAAGAAATCAAAAAGCACGAAGAAGAGCTATTTAATGAACAATATAGGGAAGAGCTAAAAGCGCGTTTAAAAGCTGGCGTGAAAGAAGAGAGCGAAGAAGAAAAAGAGAGCCCTGAAGCTCCAGACGAGAAAAAAGCTGAAAAATCCTGAATTATTTTTTAAGTTGACTTCGCAAGTATTGCTCAAGCGTTCCGGGATCTCCCGGCAAATCCGCATCGACCGCCTGAAACTTCTTCAAGATCTTTGTAACCAATTTTTCACGGTCCATGATTTTTGAAATGCTGTCAAATCCGTCTCGAATAAAAAATCTAGGGCGACCGCGACGTTTCAATGGCTTCAGAATGAGATCCGTCACTTTTTTAGCAATCCACGTTTCAAGGTCATCTTTCTCCTGCGCGATGTCTTTTGTTGTTTTTCCCGCATATTCTCCTTCCCATTGTAGAGTCACGAAGTCTCCATTAATGAAAATCTTATAATTGTCGTCAAAGATTATGTCTGCGTCTTCTTCTGGTCTTAATTGGCTTAGTATTTTTTGAGAATCCTTTTTTAATTTATCCAACCAAGATTCCTTGACTTTGAATGGAAATTGGTCCAATTTAATTTCGCCTTTTTCATGAAGGATCAAAAAAAGCACGATTTGATGCCTGCAAATGCCTTCGTTCTCGCCAATTCGGCAAGTGCATTCCGATTCAATTGCTTCATCTTCGACCTGAATTGAAGCCTCATTATCCCATTGAAAACCCTTGATTTCTATTTGATAGCCCTTTGGCTCGATTTTTTTTGTCTTGATAACTTTCTCGCGTTTGTCTTCGCCAAGCATTAGCGAGATGGCAGCTTGAATTAGGTCTTTGGCGAATTCGGGAGCAAGTTTTTCGTATAATTTTTCTTTTTCATCTTCGGATAAGAATGAGCTGATGAAATCAACGAGTTCATCTTTTTTTAATTTTGAATAGCCTTTCATCTTGTCTTCCTTGCGACCTTCTCGAATGCACTCGTCATTATAATCTTTTATGAGTTGCTTGAGACGTGCTCCACTCATTGATTTCAGGAGCCTTTGAAATTGTTCTTCGCTCATTTTATTCATTCCTCGAAATAAGATCATGGAAAACCGCAAGTAGAAAAAGGAGTTTGGATAAATTAGAAGAAGTTTTGTATCCAGGGTTCCATCTCGTTGATTAAAGTTTCTTTAGACAGAATGTCTGGTTGAGCCTTTGAAGTCCACGCAAGGAAGAACTTATCTTTCTTCTTAATTTCAATCCTTTCAAGAATGCAATATGTCTGATCCTTTAGCATCAGGACTATTTTCATTGCATTCTCCGGAAATACGTTTAGTTCTTCACCCAAGATTATGTTGAATGCGAAATTCTTCATTAAATCCTTTGATTTTCCTTCCCCATCTTCTGCCAAGCAGATTCCCGTCCCGTTGAAAAATGCAATGTAACTCGCTTCAATTTTTTTCTTGAAGTTACCGAGGATTTTTTGAATGATGACATTTACGGGTGAAATCTCGCGGAAACCCTCGCTGAACGCCGAGAAAAGTGAGTTAAAATCAAAGACGCTCGTCGTGTGAGTGGAGAACCTCACGTCTCCCAAGACCTTCTTCAATTCCGGTAAGATGGATTGTTTCATCTTTGCTTGGTCCTTTGGATTGACCAAATCGGATTTATGCAAGCAAATAACCGTGACGGGCGTTTCTTCCAAATACTTGTAGATCTCACCGATTTTCGCCAAATAGTCGAGTGATTCTTGAATTCGTTTTTTTGCACTAATGTCAATCACGTAAACGAATAGATCAGTTTCCCCAAAGTTCTGTTCCGGGTTTGCTATGTATTGATTTCGATATAACTCCTGCCCTCCAAAATCGAAAAACGTCAAGGAATATCCGAATAAATCGAAATTTTCATAAACTAATCCGAGCGTGGGTTTTTCATCTTTTGTTTCCTCGGTCGGGTTCATCAATTTGTGAATGATGCTACTCTTACCCGCGGCATCCAACCCCGCAACGACAAGTTTTTTTTCCTCTGAATGTTTCCCTTCTACAAAATCTTTAATGATGCGTGCAGCAGTAACGAATTTTTCCATTGTTAATAGATCTAAGGTTGATTCCACGTCCTTCTTTTTTCCTTTTTTTGGAATGAAATCATCAACATTTTCAACCTTGATCAAATCTGAGATTTTTTTGATGCCTTTTTCTTCTAATTCTTTTGCTGTTGCCCCTGAACAGTCTTTTAAAGCTGACACTTCAAGATTCAAGAGCGTTTTTGGATCTTTTGGAAGGGATTTCACGTTTAACAATAATTTAATTTTAGAACTCATGTCTTACATCTTCCTGCCATTCCTTTTCCACTGATATTTAAGCTTGTAAAAAACGCATCAGTTTTTAATAAATCTTAATAGTTATTCTTTTTAAAATTTTTAATGTATAAACTTTTAGTGATTTTTCATGGTTCCTGATGTTCCTCCCGATGATGATGAAGGGCTCGACATAGACGAAGAAGATCTTGAAGAGGAATTGGGCGATCTACTCGAAAATGATGGTTCATTCGATTCTGGAACTGAATCTGAGAAAGAAGTGGGCATCCCTGATTCCAAGCCTGCAATAGTTGGAACTGTATCTTCTTCATCTTCAGAACCATCAAGAGATGTGGAAGTGGCAACTCCTGATTCTCCAACTCAAGCAACATCTTCGGAAAACATCTCTGAATCTCCGTCGAGTTCTTCGGAACCAAGCGAATTCATTCCCTCTGCATCAAGCCTTATCCAAGAGTCGGTGGATGAAACACAAACGCCGGAATATTGGGAATCTTTACCTGCTCACGTGGAAGTAGCTTTATTCGAAGCTGGTCGGTCAATGACAGAACCCGAACTTGTTGAACTTCTTTCGAACAAGTATAGGAATCTCGACAAGAATCGAGTTAGGTGGGCACTTAGAAAAATAATGCGAGCATTAGAAGAACAGAAAAGTGCCCTAGAACTGATCAATCCAACGAAAGACAAGTGGAGTTATCAAATCCGACGTGATTTTCCTGAAGATTATATTGAAAGGCTTCGAACATTCATACCTAAAGATTATTATGTTGATAAACAAACATCTATCGTCCTTACTGAAGTGGCATATCGTCAGCCCGTTCGTTCCTCGGAGATCGTGAAAATCTTGGGACCTGACGTATATCCCATTCTGCATGCGCTTGAAGAAAAAGGGTTGATTTATGGCGAGAAAGAGAAGCAATATAACATACTTAGGACCACGGAGAAGTTTGCTGAGTTATTTGCTTTTGATCCCGAATTGAGAAACTTGAAGATACAGCTTGTATGGCGCTTGAAGAAAATGATTAAATCAGAGTCCCAAAAAGATAGAGAGGCCCTGGAACAATTAAAACGTGATCGCGAAAAATTTGAGAAATCTTCCTGAGGAGATGTTTATATGGTTTATATTAAATCAATTTCGATGACGGGATTCAAATCCTATGGTAAAGGCACGGTTGAACTCGTCTTTAATCCCGGTTTTACGGGGATTATCGGACCAAACGGTTCGGGCAAGAGTAATGTAGTGGATGCCGTTTCATTTACTCTCGGTGAATTATCATCAAAGTCCATGCGTGCCAAGGATTTATCTGATCTCATTTATTCGGGAACGGGAGGCGATGGACCTGCGGACAAGGCAATTGTCAACATCGTTTTTGACAACACGGATCATAGAATTCCACTGCCTGCGGACGAAATTGAAGTACAACGTGAAGTAAAACGTAAAGGCGGAGGAAGCGTATACCGCCTCAATGGAAAGAGAAGCACGCGCGGAGAGATAATGGATAAACTGCGAATTGCCAACATCGATGTTCGGGAAGGATTTAACTTGGTCTTGCAAGGGCGAATTGCCGAACTGACAAACATGACAACCGAAGACAGGCGTGAAATGATCGAGGATCTCGCGGGCACGAAGGATTTCGATGAGAAACGGATAAAAGCCATTGCAGAATTGGAAAAAGCCGAAATCAAGATGGGTGAATTTCAAGTATTAATTGCGGAATCTGAAGCCGTTGTAAAGAAACTTGGAAAAGAAAAGAAAGGCGTGGAAGAATGGGAGAAAATCGTTGAAAAAATCTTCAATAATAAAACCAAACTCTATTCTTATCGGCATAAAAAATACGTGAACGACCTAAAAGACTTTCAAGATAAAAGCAAGGCGCATCTGGAACAAATAAAGGAAATTGAAAATGAAGAAATTAAAGCCAAACAAAAGGAGCTAAACGAGTTACAACAAAGTATACAAGGAGTCATGAGTGAGATCAAATCAAAAGAGAGCGAACTTGGGAAATTACAGGCTGAAATTACAGAGCACGTTTCGACAATAACGGGTACAAAAAGAGACATCGCGCATCGTCGCCGGAGAAATGCTGAAATGGAAAAAGAAATTCATAACATCACTCGCAAGATTGAAGAAGTCAAGGACCTTCAAAAACGAACAAAAGGAGAAATAGATTCAATCGAGGTAAAAATTGAAGAAATAACTGGAAAAAAGACCGAAAAAGTAAAAGAACAAGAACAATTAAATGCATTAATTAAAAAATCCGAATCACAGTATCGAAGTCTTCAGCAACGAGCCAACGAGCTCCAAGAACAAATTAATAACCATAAAAAGAAATTAAATACCATTGGATTGCAGCAATCCATGAAGCAGTCCAACATTGAAATCAAGTCCGGGCAATATCAAGCAAAAAAAAGTGAATTAGAAGCCCGGAAACGTGCATTTTCTACAATTGAAGATGAAATCACGTCAATTAAAAATGAAATTGATCAATCACGTGAATTACTCGCGGTGGCAGAACAGAGGGTTAAAGATTCCGAATTGAAAAAAGACGATTACGAACGCAGGCTTGATGAAATCACTGCAAGGCGCTCCGAATTGCAGCGACTGGTGTCGGGAACAGAAGCCCGAATTGAGACATTAGAATCTTTCATGGATGAATCTTCAAACCCTGTTGTCGAAAAAATATCCGAGTTAAAAAAATCTAGGGAAATAAAGGGTATTTTGGGCAGGTTCGGAGACCTCATCTCATTCGATGTAATGAAGCCCGAAGAAAAATCTGCAGTAGTTCCGTTTCTCAATACCATTGTCGTGGATTCCACGCTTACTGCTCAGGAATGCATTCAGTATCTTCGAGATAATCAAATTGGTTATGGAACGTTCATTCCACTCGAGGAATTATCTGAATTGGCATTTGAAAAGGAACCTTCGTATGAATTCCTTCAGAGCCTTGATAAAAAACTTCAAAAACCGCTTTCAATCATTTTCCAAAATGTCCAAACGGCTGAAAGCCTCAGGTCTGCCATTAACCAATTCATTCAGAATATTGAAAATGACATTCTGGGCGTGGAATTCTATACACCTGAAGGAGATAAGATTTCAGGTCAAGGCATCATTTCGGGTGGTGCCAGTTCTGAAAGCAATGAAATGTTGATAGCCGACCTGAAACAGAAGCTTCAAGAGCAACAGGCTCAACTTGAAACCATCAATCAAGAATTTGAAGTTAATAAATTAAAGCACCGACGGCTCATCGAGTTGGTCACTGAGGTTAACAAAAAAACGGAAAACGTGAGACAAAACATACGAAATAAAGAAGAACGCCTTGCAGATTTAGAGAAAAGAAAGAAAGATGATGCTTTTTTCATTGAAAAAACAGAGCGCGAAGTTTCAAGCCTCGAAGCTGAATTAGACGCAACAAAGACCGTAGTTGCAAACCTCCAATCTGAAGGTGATGAAGTTGCCACGAAATTGCATACTGTCGAAGAAGAACATCTCGAGATTGTTGCAGAAATGGAGAAAATAAATTACAATAAATTACTAGATGATGTCCGTAAGGTCGAAAAGGTGCTTTCTGGGCTTGAGATTCTGCTTTCCAAGCATGAAGCAACGAAAAATGAAAAAGAACATCAAATTAACATCATCCTTGCAGATCAAATTAAAGATAACGAGACAAAAGTCAAGAATCTAAGAAAAGCAATCGAATCATTCACGGAAGAAATTGGAAAGCTCACCGATGAGCAATCCAAGTTTGAAAAGTTGGTTGAAGAAAAACGTGCCAAGGAAGAGAAAATTAAAGAAGAAATAAGTGCATTGAAAGAAAGCATTGCATCAAAAAATTCCGAAATTGAAGCAAAACGTCGCGAAATCTCTACGTTGCATCGAAAAATTGATCGAATCAGGCAGGAAATAAATGAAATCAAGGTCAAACAAGAAGGAATCAGGACTAAACTCACGGAAACCCAACAACGAATAGAAGAGGAAGATATAGACATCATTGATGTCGAAGAAAAAATTGACGAACGAAAACTCGAAAATATCATTAAAGATTTGACCGAAAAGAAGCGTTCACTTGAACCAATTAATGCTCTTGCTATAAAGCAATATTATGAAGCAGAAAATCGTTTAAAAGAATTGACCGAGAAAAAAGAAGCTCTCGATGAAGAACGCAAGATAATTGTAGACTTCATCAACAAGATCGAATACGAAAAAACAAACGTTTTTCTCGAGATTTTCAATAAAATCAACAAGGAATTCAACCGAATGTTCAACATGATTGCTGGCGGCAAGGCATGGTTGGAATTGGAAAATAAGGAAAAACCCTTTGAAGGCGGCGTGACCATAAACGCTCAACCACACGGCAAAAAGGTAAAGTCCATACAGTCAATGTCCGGAGGCGAGAAATCCCTGACCGCACTTGCCCTCATCTTTGCAATGCAAAAAGTGGACCCGAGTCCATTCTACCTCTTCGATGAAATTGATGCCGCATTGGATGTCATGAACGTGCGAAACGTCGCAAAAGTCATCGAAAAAATGAGCAAGGAATGCCAATGCATCATGATCACGCACCGCGATATTGCAATGCGTTATGCAAATCAATTATACGGCGTTACAAATCGAAAGGGAATATCTAAAGTCATTTCGGTGGAACTTTCCGATGAGGGAAGCTTGAAGGCATTTTCATCCGAATGATTTTTTTCATCAACGTTATTTTTTATTTGAAATTTAATTAATGAGTGTTCCAAATCGCTTGTATGCCTTGGTAACGGCCGCCATGTTTTCTGGTGGAAAATGAAGTGCATTTATATCCGCATAAGTCGTTCCGACAAGTCCACCATTAAATTTCCCCAGTTTTTTAATCATTTGGAGAACTTCTGCTTCAACTTCATCTGGAGTTTTATAAGGAATGACTCTTTGGATGTCTGCCACGCACATGTAGGCGATTTTTCCACCAAACTCCGCCAAACGGTTCAATCCAGTCATTCTCGGCGAATCTAATTGAAGACAATCAATTCCTGATTCAATGAAGGATGGAATGAGCGAATATATATTTCCGCAGCTATGCAAGATGAAGAGCATGTCGTTTTCATGAAGACGCTCGGCAACACGGCTGTAAAGCGGCATGAAAACTTTTTTAAAATCTCGAGGAGAAATGAACGTTCCTGTTGATGTTCCCCAATCGTCTGTCGTTATGATACCATCACAGCCAATTTTTGCCCATTGATCCACGATCCAACAATACCAGTCGCCGAGCATATCACCCAGTTCGAGTAATTTTTCAGGATATCTTTTGATATCAATTAAGATTTCATGGAAACCACGTAAAAAATGCATTCTTTCGAAATAAAAATTGTCTAGAAAACCTAATCTAAATTTATGCTTTCCAAATAAACGGAAGAGAAATTTTCCCAACCAAAAGCGACCTGTTGTCTTCTTGGTGGGCGTCTTCAAATCTTTTAGATCATCCCACGTTTTTAAAACACGCGGTGCAACGACCTGACCAACCGTTTCATTGCCGGGATTATACCAAAAACTCCCAAATTCATCTTCATACCAAATTTCATTTTTTTGAATCCAATTGAATATGTAACTCACAATGGAGCGTTTACGACCTCTCTTTGGCTTCCATCGCCAATATGGATCAATCACGCCTGCAACGATATCAGAATCATATGGTTGAGTGGGTTGGAAGTACGGAACTCGGTCCGGCTTTTTACACTTGATGGCCCGTATTACTAATTCTCGTGAGTCCATTAGATTCACCGACTTATTGAACTGGATAAATCATCCTGTGCAAAAAAATCTGTTTCTCTAATATTTAAATCTGTCATTGGCTTGAAAAATATTTTACTGGTTTGCAGGATAATCGTGAATCGAATAGTCAAGAAAAAGTGAAGATAAAAATGAAATATCATTCACTTGAAATGTGTTCTAATTCTGTCTGCTGCCTCTTTCACCTTTTCAAGTGGGGCAACCATTGCAAACCTGATGAAGCCTTCGCCAGGGTTTACACCATCTATTTCTTTTGAAATCCATGCTCCCGGCGTGGTCACGATGGCCAAGTTTTTCGATAATAGTTTTTTTGCAAAGTCCAAAGAACTTTCGCCGGGTCTTCCTTTCTGCCATAGATAGAATGTTGCCTTTGGAGGCTGAACAATCAAGCCGACGTCGCTCAGTGCAGCGCATAACACATCGAACTTTTTCTTATACTTGATTCTCATTTCTTGCACGTGAGTTTCATCTTGAAGGGCGGCGATTGCGGCGTCTTGAACGATCCACGGGGTTCCTGAATCGATGTTTGTCTTGACCTTTTTGAAAATTGAAATTATTTCCTCATCGCCGGTTATCCATCCCACGCGGTATGCCGTCATGTTGCTTCTTTTTGAAAGCGAATATACTGAAACCACGCCTTCTCTCGAGAATTCCAAGATACTTCGAGGTGGATTTTCATAGTAAATGTCTGCATAGACCTCGTCTGAAGCAATTATGATGTTGTTATCGTGTCCGAAATCAATAACTCGCTTGAAGAAATCATCCGTTGCAACAGCACCTGTTGGATTTGAAGGATAATTTATCCATAAAATCTTGGCTTTTTTGATGATCTCTTTATCTATTGCTTCTAAATCAATCAAAAAATCATTTTCTTCAAGAAGCGGCAGGTAGACAGGACGACCACCTGCAAATATGGCTCCCCGTGACGCAGGCGGATAACCCGGATTTGGACACAGGACTATATCTCCAGGATTTACAAATCCCTGTGCAAAATTGAACACGCATTCTTTTCCACCCAATGAAGAACAGATCTCTTTCTCGGGATCAAGGGATATTTTAAATCGTTTTTGAACCCATTCAGCGATGGCAGTTCGATATTCTTTAGAACCCACGTAATCAGGGTATCCCGAAGTTTTTCGCTCATCAACCGATCGTTTGACTGCGTCTCGAATGAAATCAGGAGTTGGGTCTTGCGGATCACCCACTCCAAAGTCAATGGGTTCAATCCCTTCGGCACGAAGCTTCGCAACCATTTTATCAACTTCGGCGAAAGCATAGGAACCAATTGATTGGACTTTTTGACTCGGTTCGACCTTCAAAGATCATCCACCAACATATCGTGCTTGAAATTTTCATCGTTTAAAGATTTGTGAACTGATGGTTCTCACCAGCTCTTAAAAAAGTTCTGTGAGATTTTTGGCATGAAAATCGTTTTAAACGCTTTTTTCTATCCAAGAATTATTACCTGACTGAATAAAAAAAGAAATATTTGAAACATTAGTTAAAAAATGGTCAAGAGCTTTTACTTCATGTATTGATGCTGGTCGCGAGTGAGTTTTTCGGGAACATCTTCTCCAGAATTGACTATTTCTAATCGATAATTCACGCCCACGCGTCTTCCGCCGTCTACATAACCAACCCTTGCAATGCTCCTTGCTTGTCGCTCTGCTGTTCGACGTTCTACAAGATTCGGTTCGAGTTCACAATTCAAGATCCATCGAGCATTTGGTTGATCTAGCTCCAAATAACATCCAACGGCAGGTTTCGACATGACTCGTATGAAATTCTTGTTGGAATAATGAAGAATCAATTGGGTCGTTGATCCAGCTCCCCTTGATGGCGGTCCTTTCAAGGATGTTTTTTGCTGTTCGCCATAGATCCTTTTCGTGCTTTCTAACTCACGTTCATATCGTTCAATGAGAGATGAATTCTTAAATTCCAATTCCTTGATCCTGTCTTCTAATTCCTTGATTTTTTCGTCTTTTGAAGCTATCAAGTTTTTCTTGTCGGTTAGATCCGCCTCAACCTGTTTCAAGCGTTCTGCCTTTTGTTTGGCTTCCTCATGAATCCTTTCCATCTGTTTTATGGATTTCTCTAGGCGGACGATTCGATCTTCCTTCTCTTTTATTGTTTCCTGCATTCGCTGGAATTTCTTTTCCACCTTTTCTTGATCAAGGAGCTTTGCCTGCAATTCGTCAATCTTCTTTTGATACATGTCCTTGATTCGTTCGATTTCTTCTTCCAGCGATTTCGTTAAATCTTCCATGCTCATCCTTATAATCAATCTCCTTTCAATTTCATGTTCTTTTGAAGAAACACGAGTATTAGCATGATTAATATTGATCGATAAACAAAGCAAGTCTGTTTATGATCAATGATATATCATTTTAATAAAAGTCGCCACCATTTTAATTTAGCTATAATCTGGAATCAAGTGGTTTGTTATCATGGATATCATCCTTTTCGGGACGTATGTTTTTGCTATTATCTCGTTATCGGTGATCATTTCGATAATCGTGCTGGCTTGGCGGGATTATTTCCCAAGGCGTTGGATCATTTTTATTTCTGCCACCTTTATCTTGATGATCGTTGGTTTATGTTTTCTTTTGGGTTCCGAATTAGTAGCTCCTTACAATTCTTTTTTTTATTTGAATCCTTTTCTGTATCTCATATATCTTAGTTTTTTGGGCGGTTCTTTGTTTTCGGTATATCTTTTAGCCCACGAAATTTATTTCGATTTCAGCCAGATAGTCAGGATCATTGGCATCATTGCGTTTTCTTTGATGGTCCTCCTTCTTATCATTAGCGGCATCCTTTTATTAATTCCATTTAATACCACATATCCCTGGACCGCTTACGTGTCTATCGAGATCGTTTATGGGTTGGGAATTTCAAGTTATGCACTAATTGCTGCAGGGAGTTTTAGAGATGCAAGTTCAAAGCGACTGGAGAAAAAATATCGTCGCGGACTCATTCTCATTGGAATTTTTGCAACAGGGATTGCGAGCGCACTTATCTGGGTTTCAATGGGTGCTTTTTATGCGAATTATTCAATGCCGCTACATCCATATATTACAGAATTTTGGTTGCTTTGGCTCGTATTCGTAGATATATTATACATGTTTTTCGTTCGAGCGGCAGCCAATGTCATTGCTTGAAGACCGTCTCAGGAGCTTTCGGATTATACGGACATTTCGGATCTGATGCCGTGATGTCACCTGCATAGCAATAGGCACTCGCCCTGCATCCATAACAGACATGCCTGGACATGCAGGAACCGCAAGGTCCTTTGACCTTAAACTTGAGAAGAAGCTTTTTCTTATTCTTCTTGACTATTTTCACTATGTCTTCTCGGTAGATATTACCTGCCGACATGTCACGGAATAATAAGCACGGGATGACTTCTCCATCAGCCGTGATCGCAATGTGGGATTGGCAAGCGTATTTGCCATCTGCCGTTCCAACAAGAAGCATGTGCTTGCCTTCAACTTCGGCTCTATGTTCTATGAATCTCTTGAGCTGAGAAAGCCTCGGCTCCCATCTTGCCGCCTCATCTTCAGATAGACCAATCGGCTTGAAAGGTGCCAATGCGACATGAGGCGTTCCTATTGAGTAAAACCAGTCCATCAATTCAATGATGGTTTCCCCTGTCTGTTTCGTGAAAGTGGGCGTGGCATATGTGTACTTCACGGGAAATCCCGCATCAAGCAAGGTTTGAAATCCTTTTATCTTGGCTTGCAAGGTATTTGGGAAGCAATTTACCGTGTTATAAACATCCTGATCAAGCGAATCAATGTGAATGCCAACAAAAAACCCCAAATCTTTTGACAGGGCGAATTCGTGAGCTTCAACCAACCACTCAGCATGATTCGCAGGAATTAAACCCGCAAGAGGCATGGCAAGGTGAAAGCCCTTTTCAAGTCCGTGAAATACCATTTCCTTGAGATCGGGATGTAGAAGTTGATCTCCACCGTACAGGTAAACGAATTTTACTCCAAGCTTTGAGATGCGAAGAATGTTCTTGAACGTGTCAAAACTAATGTCATCGATGCCCAGTTCATCCTGACTCGTGGAGCTTGCATAGCAATACAAGCAGCCACCTGCACAACGCTTGTTGATCTCGATTGTAACACAAACAGGGTCCCCACGGGTCATTACCTTGATGAGCTCCTTCCTAGACCAAATGTCAATCGGTGGGTTTTCTCTGCTTTGGTGTTTCCTGTTGAGGATCATCAAAAAACCTTCTTAAATGTCAAAAAACTCTGATATAATGACGTTTTTGGTTCCCCACCCTGTCGCCAGTATCTTTTTTTTCGGGTCCACGCTCCACGGTTCAGTTTCGTGGTTGATGTCGAAAAGAATGCCTTTGGTGAATTCGGGAACGTCCATATCCAAGCATTCGGGCGTGATTCTGTCTCCGGGCGGGTAATTCCACGTTGCCAGTGCTTCTTCATCCTGATAAGTTTTCTTTTTTTTCAGGTTTGGTGGCTTGCATCCGAGGCTTTGCACGGGCCAATAAACACCTTGCTTGTAGGTTTCGACAAAGAATTCATCATAGATTTCGGGTTCGAGGTCTCGAATGAAATCTTGGATTCTGTCTTCGAAGACCTGCACGACGAGTTGTTGCGTTCCCAGTCCCACGATCCTGTGCATGAAAATGGGTCGTGCAAGGTACATTAGCATCGAGATGAACGTTGGCCAAGGCACGTATGAGAACCAATTATCGGGCATTCCATAGACTCGTTTTGAGTTAATGCCGTCCCATAGCATTCCTCCCGTTTCCCAGACTGATGGCTCGATGAGAAAACTCATTATCGCCGACATGTAGACGATCGCCACGTTATAAGGCGTTGTTGCCCATTGAGGCGTGCGTTCATTCCGAACGTCTTTCAGGACTTCAATACATCGATATCCCATTTTCGTGTTGTCCTTGATCTTTTTTGGCAAATCCCTTATCTTGACACCGAGTTTCTGGTGCCGTCTCTCTAATAACTCATCTTCGGGACCCACCAACCACCAGTCTACGGGTATCCCGTCGCTCATGTGTCCATTTAGAATGAAGAAAATTTCGTTAGACGTGTCGAGGATGACTATGAAGGAAATATCGATGTCCGAGCCGTACATTATCTTCATCGTTCCCTGTGCCAAATCGCCGCGAAGCGGGACGACAGGAGGGAAGATGGACCACGAAATGGTCTTTTCAGGATGAGGGTTTTCTCCATTCATGACCTTTTGTGCGGCTTGTATTGCTTCATCAAGGCGGATCTTGAACACGTCATAAATCACTTCGTCGGAAACCATCGGCAAGAATTCATTTAAAAAATGCTCGTAACCCAATTCGCGATAAATTCGCCATAGATGACGCCCGAGCGGGAAGTAGCGCTTTGTAACGACGCTGTCATCTATTTCAGACCACGTGAATGGTCGATTTTCGCGCTCTCTCCTGATCTCATCCACGATTCGCTTGATATGTCCTTTATCATATTCTTTAACGGCTTTTTCCACTTAAATCCACTCCAAATCCAAGCTCATGTTAAAAATATCTAACCGAAGTAGTATAAAAGACTTAGCTTCTTGAGGCTGAGTCAAGAATGAGAAAAAGAATTAGAAAAGGACTTTTTTCTTGCATTTTGGGCATTTTTTTGCATTCCACGCCAGCATCCATCCGCAGTTCGGGCAGCGGTTAATGGAGGAATCGGCATAGGAGGAATTTAATTCATAATCAAGAACGTCAACGTCGATGGCTTCAACGACATCATCGAGAATTCGGTCAGTGAAATCCGAGCCTTCTTCCTTGAGAGCGGCTTTTTTGTAGGTTTGAGCAACGGGTGTATATGCTTTTGCTGTGGCTTGGTATGGGGCTACGGTTGGCATTTTTGGGACTTTCTTTCGTGCTTCTTCTGTTCTTTCGTCAAGGATTTCCTTAACAGACTTGGTTTTTTCAATGGGTTGAGGTGTCGGTTTCCTTGCTTTTTCTGCTACTGGTTTGGTTTCTGTTTTTTCCTCGGTTTTATGTGCTTCGATGGCTTTCATGCGTTCCATTCTTTGTTGCTTTAGTTTTTCGATATTTGAGAGTTTTGTCGTTCCTTCTTGGAGTGCGGATTTGTTCTCGACGACTGTTGCCACGGGAACTGCATCAGCACTTGCGGGCGTGACTGCGGGTTTTTTAGGGCGAGCAATCGTGGGTTTGGGCTTGACGACTTTCGCAGGTGTGACTTTTTTTTCTCTGGTTTTCGTAACTTTCTTGGGTTTTGCCTTCTTCCCCTTTTTTAATTCTTCAATTTTCTGCTTGAATTCTTCCGAATCCTTTTGAACATTATCTTTTTGGGATGTAAGCCCTTGGCTTACCAATATGAAATACCATGTCTTATTTTTAAGCGTGACCATTAATTTCGGATAAATCTGATGCCGTCTTCCAAATATTTCGTCGTGTCCAATTTCCAAGTCTCGAATCTCGGAAAGGGGGATTTTCAAATTAATCCGACGTGGTTTTAAAGTATATTTTACCGCTTTCTTCGTGGAATCTGAAAACGGTTCACAATCCTTGAATTCATAACCTCGAAAAATCAAGAGTTTTCGGTTGGTGAGAAATAGCTTACCTTTATATTGTAGATTTTGAGTCTGACTTTTCAAAGCCGAAAATTCAAAGGTTGATGGCGTTGCAACGGCGTGGTGTTCCAGTACTAGCTCTCCATCTTTTTCCTCGAGCTTCAATTTTTGCTCCATTTTACATCAACACTCTAAATCCTTGTTATCCTTAAACCACTAACCTCAAAAGTAAAAAAAATTTCAGGTTTGAACTTGATTTTTATTTATATTATCATGCTTAAAAAAAATATTGTTGAATCGTTAATTCTTCATGTTTTTTTCCTTCATTCAACATGCGAAATTTTATTGTAAGTCCGCAGGATTGCGAGCTAGTCCTCGGTTTTGGATCCAAATAGTTAAAAATAGCCGCGTGAACAGTTATCCGATGCCTGATAATTTTCAAGAGTTCGAAATCAAGTTCGTGATTTCCGATATTAAGCAGTTTCGGGAACGATTAAAGAAGCTCGATGCGGTACAATTAAAAAACGTCATTCAGATTGATGAATATCTTGACGATGATGAGAAATCTCTCTCCGCGAGAGATATTTTACTACGTTACAGAAAAGAATTCACCGAACATGATGAATTCATCCAAGGAGAATTCAGTTGGAAGGGACCTGCTCGGGGAAAAAACATTGAAATTCGAGAAGATCGCTCAATGATTTTTAAAAATTTGGATAAAATGACCACGTTTCAATCCATCTTTAAGAAGTTAGGTTTCGTTCCTTTCATCACGTTTAAAAAAGCACGCGAACGTTGGCACCTGAATGGTTTCGAGCAAGAGATCGATCTGGAGCTGGATAAAAAAGTCTGGAGCGAAGATGAAAACGGGCGAAAATCTTTTTTGGGTGGTTTTTGTCAAGCCAGTTTAGAGACCGATCTTGATATTTCAGATGAAGCCGCAAGAACCATTTTGTGGAAAGTGATCGAATCTCTGGGCTATTCGCAAGATCACCACGAACCACGAACATATATTGAGTTGCATTTTCTTCAAGTAAATGAGAAGGGGAGCTAGACGAATGAGAATTCTTGCTTTTTCTGATTTTCACGATTCAAGAAGCTTGTTAAATGATGCTCGTGACCTCATCAAATCTAAAAACCCCGATGTCGTTGTTATTGCTGGAGATATTGCTAACCACGGCTCAATTTCTAAGATGAAAGAGTTAATTTCAATTCTAGACTTTCAAAGGATATTATTCGTGTGGGGAAACATGGATGGTCAAAGACCTGAAGCGGATCTCTCTCCAAATTATCGGAACCTGCATTTGAATTCAATCAAAATTGAAAATTTGACTTTTTTAGGACTCGGAGGAAACAGTACTGCAATTAGAAAGAACATTGACCTGCTTGAAAAGATGTTAAAACAGTTTGCGTCTTCTCAAGTCATTCTCGTGAGCCACGTTCCCCCGAGAGGACACTGTGATCTCGCCTTTAATGGAACGCATATTGGTTCTCCCGAACTTTTTCAGATCGTGGAAAAATATCATCCAATACTAGTGATTTCCGGGCACGTTCACGAAAATCGTTCCAATTCACGCATTGGATCGACCGAAATCTGGAATGTCGGTCCGCACGGTGTCCTTTTTGAAATAAATGAAAATATTATTAATGCAAGACGTTTTTCTTGAAAAAGAAGGTGATTAAAATGAGCGAGAAGTCCCTATTAGATGAGCTTAAGGAGAAGCAACCCAAGGAAAAATACGATGCCACGGTTGATTCTCTCATTAACGAAAATGTTTTTATCATGAAGTACTTGCAAGAGCATTATGGATTAAAGGCTGTTGAGGATTATTGTGAGTGGGATGTTGATCTTTCTGTTGAAAGGCGAATGTCTCCGTTGAAGAATGCCTTGGTTCAGATGCTGAATAAACTCGCCCGTAAAGCCCTTTTGAACATGTTCATAAAGACCCTCATTGACGAAGGTCAATTTCTCATTCCCTTAAAATGCTATGAGAAAATAGAAATCACGGATGATTCTGGCGAGATTGTCATCAATAAATGCCTTGCAAAGCGAAAATTCAATAAGGCGGTTAAAAAGTTGGGGTGCAGAGATGTTGAGGCATATCCCTGGTCAAAAGATGGATTGGGGTATTGCAAATATTGGTGCACGCCCCTTTTTGAAAAATTCCTTAGTTACATTAAAGTCCCTTTGAAGATGAACTATACTGATAGAGGCTGTGTCATAACAGCATCATTTGAAAAATGACCATTCATTCAATTTGTCACGTTAGCGTGCACGGTGATCCGTTAGGCAAGCTTGGAATGCCCGATACCGGTGGACAATGCGTTTACATCAAGGAAATGTGCAGGGCTCTCGGGGAGTTATATGAAGAAATGGAAATTCACGTGTTCACGCGATGGAACGTTGATAAGCCCCGGGAGGAATACATTCGCCATCCAAATGTCAAGGTCATCAGGATACCTTGTGGACCCTCCACTTTTATCCCTAAAGAAGACTTATTTCCATACTTGGCAGAATTCAGCAAGAACACAAATTTGTATCTTGAAAAAAATGGAATCAAATGCGAGCTAATTCACGGACATTATTGGGATGGTGGTGTTGTAAGTCTCGCTTTAAGTAAGATTCGTGGCATTCCATTCATTCATACAAATCATAGTCTGGGTCTTCTCAAGAAAGAGGTAATTGATTCTCCTGAGCTCAATTATGGCATTCGCATTCAGGAAGAAAGACGAATTCTTGCATCGTGTTCCACGGTCGTAACTCTTTCTAACTCTCAGAAAGAAGCCCTTATTTCTTATTATGATGTCAATCCTTCAAAAATTCGGGTCATTCCCGGTGGGGTTAATTTAAAGGCATTTTATCCTGTTCAGAATAAGGAACGCATTCGAGTGAAGCTAGGAATTAATTCTGATTACCTTCTTTTTGCACTCGGACGGTGTGACCCTCGAAAAGGGTTTGATCAGTTATTACATGCATTGCCATTTGTCATTCAAGAATTGAAAACACGCGGTAAAACCTTGACTTTCATTCTTGCTACGGGAACTCAAGGTGTTGCTCATGATACTGCTGAATGGCAAGAATTGGATCGCATAATGATGCTCATTGAGAATTTGAACCTGCAAGAACATGTGATAGTTATCGGTCACGTTCGAGATCCTCCATTACGTGATTTTTATTCTGCTGCAGATTTACTTGTTGTTCCAAGCATTTATGAACCATTCGGGCTCGTAATTTTGGAAGCCATGGCTTGTGGTTGCCCCGTGATTGCAACTAATAATGGTGGACCGAAAGATATCTTGAGATCTGGTGCTGGAACTACCGTTGATGTCAAGGACCATGAAAATTTTGCTAAAGAAATCCTTAATGTCCTTGAAAATAGAACTCTTTGGAAAAAAATGTCTCGGGTCGGAATTGAAGAAACTCGGTCCCATTATGACTGGTCAAATGTCGCCAGACAGCTTTATAGGGACGTTTATTTGAAGTCCGTAACTAATTCTTCCAAATAAATCTTTATTTAGATTTTATTCAAATTTTTAACCATGGTGCATTTTTCATGAAATTATTTGAATTGCTTGCAGAGAAGCCATCATCTCGGTTGACGAAAATACTTCTCTTGATTGGCATCGCCCTAATTGTCATTACATATTCCATCCTGAATTTTTTCATCACAATTTCTGGTTTTGACAGCAATAGCTTGGTATATAGTGAATTATGCTTTAGCGGTCCCATCTTGAAGTCAATGTACGTGGTTCTCGTTGTTCAGGGAACTGTCGATCTTTATCGAATCGGTCAACTTTGGGATTATGGTTTCATGGTCGCATATGGATTGCTTATTTTTTCTTTGGCTCTCATCATTGCACGTGCTTTTGAGGAAGATTCCTTTTGGCATGAATCCGGATACGTTATTTCCTTATTTGGAATCGCGGCTCCATTATTGGATGTATTTGAAAACGTTTTCATATTACTGACTTTGACGAACCCTCTTGGTTTTCCGGATTGGTTAGCCGTTGCACAATCTGCCGTATCGCTTCCAAAATGGATCTTGATATTAACTGCTCTCATTTGGGCTTTAGTCACTGCCGTGATACTTCTCATCAGGAAATTAAGGAAATAACATGATTTCCTCCTTTTTTTAAAGAATTTTAAGGATAAAGATTTAGAAGGATTTTGTTGCCGATTATTTAAATGACACGTTGGTTTTATCATGAATCGAAAAAAGATCATCATCATGGGTGCATTGGGGATGGATTTTCACACGTTCAACACGGTTTTTAAAGACAATCGTGAGCATGAAATCGTGGCATTTACAATTGCAACGAGTCAAAACGTGGGCACGACTGAAGATGCAGAAAGAACGTTCCCTGCAGAACTCGCAGGTTCTCTCTATCCCGAAGGCATTCCAATGGTTTCTGAAACCAAATTAAAAGATCTCATACGACAACTTGGAGTGGAAGAAGTCGTTTTTGCATATTCCGATGCATCACATGAAGATGTAATGCACGGAGCGTCGATTGCTCTTGCGGCAGGTGCTGATTTTCGGCTCATTAGCGGTAAAAACACAATGATAAAGGCAAGAAAGCCCGTCATATCTGTTTGCGCGGTTCGCACTGGATGTGGAAAGAGCCAGGTTTCAAGAGCGGTTTACCGACATCTCAAAAAGAAAGGCTATAAGGCCGTTGCTATTCGAGAACCGATGCCTTACGGTAATTTGGTGAAGCAAGCGGTAATGCGTTTTGCCACCTATGATGATCTGGATAAACACGACTGCACGATTGAAGAAAGAGAAGAATACGAACCATATATTGATCAAGGGCTTGTAATCTATTCTGGTCTGGACTATGCTAAAATATTAGAACAAGCTGAAAAGGAAGCCGACGTGATCGTTTTTGATGGTGGAAATAATGAGATTTCATTTTACGTTCCCGATCTCCTATTTGTTGTTGCCGATCCGCTAAGACCAGGACACGAACTAAAATACCATCCCGGTGAAGTCAATGCTCGCAGTGCCGATGTATTCGTGATAAATAAAATTAATTCCGCGAGGTCTGAAGATGTTGACGTCGTTGTTGAAAACTTGTCTCGAATGAATCCCCGTGCTAAAATTGTCAGGACAAATTCCATCGTTTCCATCGAAAAACCTGAGTTGTTGAATGGAAAGAAAGTCATCGTGGTCGAAGATGGACCGACCTTGACTCACGGTGGAATGTCATACGGCGCGGGATATATCGCAGCAATGAACAACAATGCCGAAATCATCGACCCTAGACCGTATTTAACGGGTACATTGGTTGAAGTCTTTAAAGAATTTCCACATCTGGCTAAACTCATCCCTGCAATGGGATATAGTCCACAACAGGTTCGAGATTTGGAAAATACGTTGAACAAGGCAGAATGTGACATCGTGCTTGATGGTAGTCCGATCGACTTGTGTAAATTGATCCAATGCAATAAACCTGTCCTCCGAGTTACTTATGACATCGAAGCTCTGGGAAGTCCGACAATCGAAGAAATAATTGATGAATTACTTCATGAATATTTCAAATAGCATACTTAAGGGGATAAGATGATACGACATTTATTAAAAGTCTCCGATTTCTCAAGAGAAGAGTGCATTCACGTCATTGAGAACGCCATTAAAATCAAGGCGGCACCTGAAAAATATCGTAAATCCTTGGATGGAAAGACGCTTCTCATGATTTTTGAAAAACCGTCGCTGAGGACTCGCGTGTCTTTCGAAACCGGGATGACACAACTAGGGGGACACGCCATATTTTATTCAATCAAGGATTCACCTCTCGGTAAAAAGGAAAACATTCACGATACTGCAAAATCCGCATCCCGATATGTCGATTTAATTGCGGCTCGACTCTATAAAAGACAAGATCTCAAGGAATTTGCCCGTTATTCTGATGTTCCCGTGATAAACATGCTCGACGATTTTGCTCATCCATGTCAAGTTCTGGGTGATTTTCAAACGATTCGGGAGAAAAAAGGACGTCTCGACGGCATTAAGATTGCATATTTTGGAGATGCTCGTAATAACGTTACTTATGATTTAATGCGTCTCGTTGGCATTTTTGGTCTCAGGATTGACGTGGCTTGTCCTGCAAATCCTGAATTTCGTCCCGAAAAAGAAGTCTTGGAAGAAGTCAAATCTTTAGCAAGCCAGTCGGGAGCAACATTCAGGATAATAAACGATCCAATGGATGCGGCAAAGGATTCGGACATTATCTATACTGATTCTTGGATGTCATATGGGATTTCCGAAGATCTTGAAGAAAAGCGGAAAAAAATTCTAATGCCATTTCAAGTCAATTCTAAAATTATGGCGAATGCAAAAAAGGATGCTCTTTTCATGCATTGTCTCCCTGCAAAACGGGGACATGAACAGACCGCTGACGTGATCGATGGTCCGCAATCCATTGTTTTTGATCAAGCCGAAAATCGGCTACACGTCCAAAAAGCAATCATGCTTTTCCTTTTAGGAATTACATGAATTGGAGACGAGATCCGAATGAAAACTCTGGTCATCGCCCTGGGAGGAAATGCCCTAATCAAGCCGGGTCAGAAGGGGACCATCGAAGAAATGCATTCCAACTTGCGAGCCCCGATTCGCCAGATCGCAGGGATGCTAGATGAATATAACATCATCATCACGCACGGAAATGGTCCTCAAGTAGGTAATCTTCTCTTACAACAAGAATCATGTGGTGTAAAATCCGACCGAATAACGAAAATGCCGCTCGGAATACTAGTGGCAGAGACGCAAGGTCAAATCGGTTTTTTAATTGAGTCCACATTAGATGAAGAATTAATGCGGCTCGGTATTGACGAACAACAACTTTTCCTTACTGTTTTAACATACGTGGAAGTGGATCCCAATGATCCTGCTTTTAAGAATCCCACGAAACCGATCGGTCCTACATATTCAAAACCGAAGCCGGGATTCGTGCAAACTTCAAAAGGATGGCGTCGTGTCGTGGCATCTCCAAAGCCGCTCAAGATCTTCCAATGGCGCGAAATCAAGCGATTAATCGAAGATGACTTCATTGTCATAGCCTGTGGCGGTGGTGGCATTCCGGTCGTAAAAGAAGGCAATTTCTTCAAGGGCATCGAAGCCGTCATTGATAAGGATCTGGCTAGTGCGCGACTCGCTCAGCAGGTCGATGCTGACGTGCTATTAATTGCAACTGATGTTGAAAAAGTCGCCTTGAATTTCGGAAAACCGAATCAAAAAGATTTGAATTCGTTATCTATTGCAGAAGCAAGGCAATACATGCTCGAAGGGCACTTCCCTCCCGGAAGCATGGGTCCAAAAATCCAAGCCGCACTCAATTTTCTTGAAACTGGTGGGAAACAGGCAATCATCACGTCAATAGAAAAAATAAAACCAGCCATTGATGGAAGGGCTGGAACCAAAATCGGAGAATTTTAAGGAATTTATTTTTTCAATTTTGATCGTCAATAAATAAATTTAAAAAGATTTTAGAAGAATTTTTAACAATAAATGCAATAAGTGGAGAAAAATACCACGTGTTAATCAAGGAGATGGAACAATGGGTACAATCTCAACAAGACTAAACGAAAACGAACTTAAATTACTTCATAAAATAATGGAAATTGAGCACTTAGATCGTTCTTCTTTGCTCAGAAAATGGATCCTAGAGAAAATCGAGGAATTCTTCATGAAAAAGTATGGCGAAGCCATTCGAAAGGGAGAATGTAGCATGGAAGAAGCCGCAAATCAGGCAAATGTAAGTCTTTGGCGAATGATAGAATATGTCCGGAATAACAATTTATGGCCGATGGATTCTCTGGATAATGCGAAATTTGAATTGGAACAAGCAAGAAAAAAAAATATGAAAACGGAAAGAAAGTCATAATGGCACGAATCTGACGACTATTGCAAGCACGACAATTGATGCAACGATGATGGCTCCTGGAATCACCGAGCGAGTTCGCACGAAAAGATAATTATTGAGAATTCCAACCAAGATGAAAATTGCAATCCCACCGATCATTCCCAGGAGAGGCAAGCTAATCATTATGGGCGACGCATCTAAATAACTTTGGTAAAATGGTAACAGAAAGATGCCGATGCAGGTTCCTTGAATCGTACCCGTGACGGTTGCAATGCCGAGAAATTGCGTCCAATTTCTAATTTCTGAACTTGGATTAAATAATCTGTTGAAGACAATGACGCGCAAGTAAATTTCTTCTATGATTAGTGAAGCCGCAAGGATTGTTATCATTAAAATGATGTCAAACCAATTCTTCGGCATCTGGTAATTGACACTTGGAATTAGTGGAAGATAAATAAGTCCGAAGACTAAAAATGCCGCAAGGATCACGCCTATTAGCAAGGAGTGTAGAATCGTCTGGCGATCCGTCTTCATCTTGAATGATCCTGAGTTAAAGAATTTGCGAAGGAAAATGATGGTTCCAATCAAGATAATGCCTAAAATTAATGCGTGTGCCAAAAATAGGTTGGTAATCAGCCCTGCGATTCTAAAAAAATATAAATTCGGAAAAATGAACAGGTTTAGGGGTATGACGGCGAAAGCTGCACCAATGAAAATTCCGCCCGTTCCAAGAATCGTGATCAAATTTGATTTCAAGGAATGTTCTTTCTCTAACGGCTTATCTTCGTCTTCTTTTTGCTTTGATTTTCGTTTGTTTTCAAAATAATCAAGTGTATAGGAGAAAACTGGTGGAATGATCAGCAAGAAACCAATTTGTAAAAACTCGCTTCCAAAGACGGGATCATACCACGTGACTAAATCGTCTGTCGTGAGAGTGCCGTGGCTACTTCCCATGAGTGCCTGTTCCATCCAAGAGACGAGATCGACTATGAGAGCGGGATGATGCGGCTCTTGACCGTGATCAACACCTGCATACCTCATTAGTTTCGTGGCATTCCCCTGTGAAAAATCGCCGTAAAGAACACTTGCTTCTGCAGAAGAGTTTCCCGTGGCATTGTGCAAGTAGGACAATTGTTCTTCTTCCGTGGCTGCAAAGTCCGCCGTTCCATAGCATATCAAGAAATTCCGTGGATGCGAGGCATTCACGACCATTATCGGTGCGGTTTCAGCCAGGAGAGTGGGACTGCTCAAGTCATTCAAGAGATTGGCGAATAATTGAAATAACGTGTAATCCATGTTTTTCACGTATTTATCAACAATATTGATTATTTTCAGGGGTGCGCCGAGTTGCACGCAGGCATTCACGCGAGGATCCAGTGCCGCAGTTCTTATCACGGTCATTCCTCCAAGGCTGTGTCCTGCGATCCCAATGGCGCTTTGATTCACGTCTGACCGCGCGAACAACCAATCAATGGCTCCCATCACGTCGAGTGGTTCAAACTGACTCAGCGAGCAATATCCCGTGCTAAATCCGTGAGCACGTAAATTAATCGTGAGAACCAAGAATCCGTTGGATATTGCGCGGATGGCTCATAAGATTGAGGAAAATAGAGAAATCCTGAAATATCCGTGATTCCATCCCTACTTTTAAAAAAGACTGGCTGGTAACGCGCATGCAAATTTTGGACGAGCATGTCGTACGGTTGGAGTGCAAATCCAACTGCGAGCAAAACCAACCCCGTGATTAACACGTACTTTCTGATACCAGTCCATCGAATTTTCATGATATATCACGGATTCAATCCGAATTTATTTTTATTCCTGATTCAAGTACTCAAACTCAGGCGAGGTACCACATGGGGGGCCAAAATCTACACTTACTTTTGTTCAGGATCATTGAAAAGATATCACGTTTATTTTCTTCTTGCCAATGTAGCGATATGATTTTGCAATCAAGCCGGATTTATGATAGAGATTG
>JALGVI010000022.1 GCA_029838215.1 Candidatus Helarchaeota archaeon
AATGTCGTGTAATCGCCGAAAAGAAACCAGATATAACCGATTCCAAAGCAGAGAAATAATATCCCCCAATCCAATTCGATTATGGACGGCACGCCTTTTCTCCTGTTGTTTATATATTTCACGAAGAAGAAGACAGCTATTTCAAGGAAGACCGCCATGATTATCAATTCTAATGAGATCAAGATCTCTTGGAATGGTCCCGTTATCGGATAGACTACCATGGTATCACATTTCTATTGTTATTAAATTCTTAATGATCATCTCGGTTGGTTGGAAGAATTCGGAGCGAGATTTCATGATTTCTGCTGCGTCGTATTCTTCCAAATAATCCTTGAAATAGGTTTCAAATTTGGACGTGATCTCTTTCAACACGTATCGTGCATTTAATAAGTTCTTTTTGGTAACCATTGCAACGATGATTTTTTCCCCATTTTCGATTAGAATGAGATGTTTTTCCAGATTAATGACATCTATGTTTTCTTTTGATTCTGTAATTTCATTTAACATCCTTATCATGCCCGAAATGCCGCCCGTGAAAAGGTCTTCGCTTTTTATTTCGGCTTCCAAGAAATCCTTATGGTATAACCCGATATTCCTTACCTTGTCGATGACGTGAACGGAAACAAGGTTTTTCACCCATTGTAATTCTAAAGAGAATGTATTACCTCTAAAACCAAAAAACATCAGAAAGATTCCTATGAATGTCAGGATTTGAGATGAAAGCAGGATGTAATACGGAAATGAAAAATACGCCTGAATGAAAATGTAGCGATTGCCCGAAGAGAAAAAGAGACCCGTATAAAAAAGCAGGATGCCCAGCAGTGCGACCTTTAACTTCTGCTTGATTTCCCCGAATGTATTGAACGTGAAATAGATTGTGGAGGAAATACAGGGACTCAAGAATAACGCATGAAAAACATTCAAGGTGACCAAATTCATCGGAGTGGGCCACGGAATTAGCGCCATGACTACCGAAATTGTAAATGTCAGCGTTATAGTATAGTGCGTTTTAAAGCTTTTCCTGAAAGCATGTTCCAAATTAATATAGAAGATAAGACCACCAACGCCTCTCACGAGGATGACCGTGATGATGAGGAGTGAAAACAACTCAATGGAAAGAAAATGAAACTTGTAATAAGTCGAGATGAAATGACTTATTGCAAACGAAATGAAATACAAACCATAACTCAGAATGATGACATTTCCTGCTTGCTTTCTCCGTTGCGCATTCCATTGAATCAAGAATATCATGCCCAATTGAAAGATGAAAACAGAAATCATGTAACCGAGACCGATCAAAACGCCAATTTCTAGGTCATTCAATTAGGCACACCCAATACATCTTATCATTCACCATCCGGTCGTCTTCAGGTGACAAGCGATTTCCGAAAGATCGTATATATTGTTGTCTTGAAGATCTTGTGGTTAAATTCGGGCGGAACCGTGTTCTTAACCATTTCTATTAGCCTGTCAGCCTGCTCACGTGAAAAGTTCTCAAGCCTTTCTATATCGGGATCGTATTTGTGCAAGAAAACTGAGAGATTGATTTTTGCATTTTTCTTTTTTAATGCATTTATGATTTTTTGCAAATAATCCAAAGCCACGTCATAGCGTTCTTTGTCCTGAACGTCGATGACGAATAGAATCTTGTCAACGCCTTCCATGAATTTGTCTAATTCTTCCAAATATGACTTGCGGTATTTTTCTTGCCCACCAAAATCCCAAATATTGAAAAGCGTGTTTCGATCTTCGAAATTTATAATTTTCAAGCCAGGAGTGGGTTTTAATGAGTAATATGATAATAAATTAGTATTACGTTCAAGACTAAGTCTAATGGACGTTTTTCCGCTATTATCAAGACCCATTATCACGATCTTGGCTTCTTTTTTATCATGTGTCATTTTACTCATGTAGAACCCGCCTCCATCTATCCTACAAGCCCGATATCAAACAGCACTTAGTATAGAGTATCAATGACATCCAATGCAGATAACTCATCTATCTTCTCTCGATGCCTTTGCGACAGAAAAGAGCTAATTGCAGCCAGTATGGTGAAGATTCTGGGATCTCGAATCTTGTAAAACTTCCTTGCACCTACTTTTCGCACGGAGATGAGATCCGCCCCTGTTAGTGTTTTTAATTGCTGGGAGATTGTTGATTGGCTCTTATTCAATGCAATTTGTATCTCGTTCGCCATTTTTTCGCCGTGTTTTAAATATTCTAAAATTTCTAGTCTAGTGAAATCCGCTAGAACCTTGAGAAAATCAACCAAATTTGAAATCAACTCTTGCACTTTTGATTCACGACCTGAAAATTTTTGCTCGTTCAATATCATTTTAGCTAATAACACATCGTGTTTAACATATTTAAGTATTGTTATATAACGATTCCACGATTCAATCTTTCAAAACCGGTTTAAAAAGTGACAATCTATTTATACTTTTGGCTTTCGTTATATTGTTATACAACGATACGGCAATATGGGTTAAAAAAAGATTGAAAAATGAAGGATTTACGAGGAGATTCTTGGATGAATAAAATGTCTTTTCAAATTTCTGCAAGCGAAGGGTTAAGAAATAATTCCATTATCAAAAAACAGGAAAAAAACAAATTTTGGATGACGATCAAGAATCAATCCTTCAAACAGATAAATCTATTTCAAAATGTTATAAAAATAAGCGAGGGGTGAGGAAAATTTCCGTGATGAGAAAAAATGTATCGATACGAAAAGATTTGGCGGAAGAGCTTGCACACATGGCCCGGGATGATGGACGATCTATCTCTTCCTTATTGAATGAGATCTTGAGTGCATCAATTCAAGTATTGAAGGCTCATGATTCTCCGATAACCGAAATATTACAGGAATATGAAGACCTGATGATGGCAAAAGAGATGGGTCTGGTTCTCACGTGCGAGCAGGAATTCTTGGAGCAGGAAGAAATTAAAAAACGCATGATTGAAAAATGGGCAAGTTGGGGAGATTGGCTTGGTTTTTACCTGCAAGCACGTTTTCGCGATGAGGGACTATACCTCGTTCACCGGATTTCCAAGGTAATATTTTGGAAAAATGCAAAAATTGAATTTGAGTGGGATTCTGATTTGAATCCAAAGGAGCTCACAATTCGAATTTACGGTTCTGCCCTGAAGCCGATGAGAGGCGAGTGCATCGTTGCGGCTTATGAAAAGATCTTTGACCATTTTGGTTTTAAAATGGCTGAAAGTGAAGTCATTCATGGAATTTGCAAGATCATTTTCAAGAAATCAGGAGATTTAACATGAAAATTTTACCCGAAAAAATAGATATGGCGCAAGATCCTCTTGAAAATTGCGTGAAATCGTTTTTAAAATCGAGGAAAGACACGTAAGAATGCTTATGTACGAAATGGAAGATAAAGAATATTGGAGGATTTTCGGGATCTTTCCTGACAATGACTTGGAGTCTTAAAAATGGAGAAAATTATAGAAATTATTGACAAGCTTGAAGAATACTCAACGGAGAAAAGCGAAATTGAAGCATTGGATAATTTGAAAAAACGAATTAACATGATAAATTCAATAAACAACCAGATAATTGAAAACGAAAAAAAAGCGGGAAGCATGAGTTCCATTTCAAAAGGTTCAAACTTTGATGAAGATTTGGAGCAGCTTAAACGACAGGTGAGTAAGGGTTTTACGAATTTATTCAAGCTTTCGAGTAAAATAGAATTACGCGCTTCACCAAAGGCAATCTTGGCGGAGAAAATTGAAAAAGTCTTTGAAGATATTGCGGATGAGAATATTTGGGGAATTAGCATTTACGACGAAATTGTAAATGACATTAAATTGCGATTGAAGAGAAACTTGATAGATAAGGTCACGGACGAGGATTTCGTTACGGATAAAAGTTCAACGGATTTTAAATCGGTGCAAGATCTTCTGAGCAAGGAATTGGATGAGATTAATCAACATCTATCGGGAATCAAGAAGGAGTATGGTCCACAACTCAAGCTCCAAGCCGTCATGAAGGAATTATATGATGAATTGTTACCAAAATTGACCAAATCAATCATGGACCTTCGAGAGAATTCGGATAAGATGACCTTGGAAATTCAAAACGAGCTTTCAAGCATTCGTGGCAAGCCCAAGCAATTATTGAAAAATATCAGGGGCAAGATGCAAGATTGTCCAACAAAAAAAAGACCGTTCTACTTCTCAAGGATAAATTTTAAAGGGCATTGAATGAAAATAAGTGATTATAATGACCGAAGATTTGATAGTAGGCATAATTTATTCACAATTTGACGAGATCTACGGTCCTACACCCGTTTCTTGGTATCCACCTGACATGAGTAAAGAATTGAGGAATCTCGTTAGCTTGAAATCAATCAACATGTTAACGGGAGAGCACGGATTGGTTCCGGAATCACTTGCCTTTCTCCCATTCCCTTCGTTTGCAATGGGAGGGTTGATAAAATCCATAGAACTTAAAGATGAAACAAAAAGAGGAGGCTCCATTGATAGTTCAATTACGATTCTCTTTAAAGAAGCACACGATCCCATTTTCTACAAGTATTTCAAGAACTTCGAGTCCCGCGTGAATGAAGCCGCAGAAAAAATCGTCGGTTTTGAGAGATCAAATATCAAAAAAAGATTCATCCAAGAGGAATTGGAGAAGCTTCATGAAGACATCATCGGATATTTAAAAGAAATGAAAGATGCAGAACTCGGAACGTTAGAAGAGAATGCATTTCCTAAAGGTCAGGAGTTTTCCACGTCAGATCGGACATATAGTTATAAGATCATTGTTTGTGGAGATCCCGGTGTCGGGAAGACTTCTCTAATCTTGCGGTTTACGAATAGAGCATTTCGGAAGACATATCTGCCCACAATGGGAGTGAACATCAGCGAAAAGAGAATTCGAATAGAAAACGCCGTAATTAATTTCATATTATGGGATTTGGCAGGACAGACAAAATTTCAGACAATTCGGAAACATTTTTATCAAGGAGCGAATGGTTTGTTACTCGTATTTGACCTGACAAGACCAATGACGTTCAAAAACATCACTAACTGGCACGACGACATCAAAAAATTCAGTAGTTTAAAAATCAAAGGTTTCATTTTGGGAAATAAGTGTGATTTGACGGATTTAAGAGAAGTATCGAAAGAAGAAATCGAAAAAATGGCGGAAAAATTAAATCTTAATTACATTGAAACATCGGCTCGGACTGGAGAGAAAGTCGATGATGCCTTTCATGAGCTGGGTGAGATCTTGCTCAAGACGAGGTCATGAACGTTTTTTCATCGAAACATGATTAAAAACAAAAAATTATAATCTAAGAATATATGATTCGAGTTCCTAAAATCAGAAACATTGATATTTAATGCCGTCAAATAAAAGTGGTGATGACGGAAAAAGGGATCATTTATGGAATCATCCATGCACAATTTAATAACAAACTCGGACCGATTCCAATAGCATGGACACCTGCGGATTTAGCAGATAACATTAAAGGTCCGACAAGTTTTAAATCCATTAATTTATTGCTTTCAGAAGGCGAATCAATAATACCGGGTTCTCTTGCGATCATTCCTTTTCCATCCTTGAACCTAAAAGGTCTCGTCCGATGCTTCAAAGTCAAGGATGAAAATGCCATTTCGGGTTTTAGAGAATCATCCATCACCATAATTTTTAAAGAAGAGCATGATCCGATTTTCTACAAGTATATCAGAAATTTTGAGCCGAAATTTGACAATTTAATCGCTGAATTAGAGAATGTTTCGGATGATGACATTGAAAAAGGAATTTTAGTAGAAAAAATCACCGAATTTTATTACGATTTGAATTTCATGCTTGATGAACTCAGGGAAGCAGAAATATCTTTTAAAAAAACAGATGAATTTCCTGAAACAGAAGAAGATGAAGACATTAAGAAATATACATTCAAGATAATCGTTGTTGGAGATGTTGCGGTCGGCAAGACTTCAATTATATTGCGGTTTACGGACAATGCTTTTAGAAAAACCTATTTACCGACAATGGGCGTGAATATAAGCGAAAAAGTAATTAGGAGAAATGGCACGAATGCCAAGCTGACATTGTGGGATCTAGCCGGTCAGACAAAGTTTCAAATCATGAGAAAGCATTTTTATCAGGGCGCAGACGGTAAGTTGCTAGTATTCGATTTAACTCGACCGAAATCTTTTAAAAGCATGGTTGACTGGCATAAAGATATAAAAAAGCATTGTGACCAAGTGGTTCTCGGTCTTCTCGTTGGAAATAAATCAGACTTGGAAGATGAAAGACGCATTTCCAATGAAGAAATATTCAAGCTTTCAAGTAGGCTAGATCTCGAATATGTCGAAACATCAGCTCTGACGGGAGAGAACATAGACAAGGCATTCTATGCTTTGAGCGAAAAACTTATTGCCATTGCTGATGAGAAGAAAGACAATTCGTGAGGATTTTTCCAACTTGCAAGATGGTGAAAGCATGTCAGAAGCAGAAGTCGATATCAAGGTTCGTCCCGTGGAAATCATGCGCGTGAAAAACATCATTAGAGGAAGGGCATCAGAATTAGGGGATTTGATGATAAAATTCAGCGATGAAATTGGCGGTAAAAGCCTGCCTTGTTCGGGATTTGAACCAATGACAATAACAGCCATCATTACAGGGGCACACGGTGAAGAAGAGACCATTGACCGGCTCGTGGCATGGATCAAGAATAAGTGGAAATGAATTTTCATTTTTTTTTTCATTCATTTTGAAAAACATGTTTTCCTCGGATTTTCCGTGCATGAAGGAATAACTTTTTTATAGAAACGTGAGAAGGTTAAGAAAATTGGTTTTGGAAATTCATATTTTAAACTATCAGTAGTAAGACAAATCTCTGACAGGTGCGTGAACCCAATTCCGGTCTTTGGATTGTATGATCTTTTTGTAGGAATCGCCTTTTTTTCTTTCACGCCGATTTATCTTTACATTGCAAAAAAGCATTGGGAGGATAATCGATATGCCGCATATTCGGCGATAATAACTACCATTGGAACCATTCTTGTTGGCATTCATTTCATCATCACGGCATTACCCATTCTCATTAGTGCGATTTTCGCCACGACCGTTGAGCAAATTAACGGTGTTTTATATGTTGCCATTCAAATGCCGCTTCCTTATCCCATCTCATCGTTCGTGTTTTATTTTTGTTCTTTTGTCGTGCTATACATTTTAGGTTTTTACTTGATAGAAAGCAAGAGAAAAGAATTCGTGGATGCGAAAGAACAAAAAACGGAAGTCCATCCATTAGACAAGGAAGTTTCGCGCAAGCTTTTTCATATTTGCATCATCGCGGTTATTGTTTGTTATCTCATAATCGGCGAGTTAATAGCAGGTGGAATATTTGATGTCGTTTATCGCATTTTTCAGTATTATTTTGGACCCAATGCGGCTTATTTCTTGATGCCAATCAATTCCACGACACTTGCCAATTTTCCTCAGCTTTCAGGGCAAGCAATCACGGTATTCGTGTTCAGCATTTTAATAATTTTGCTGGTCTGGTTTGATTTTCTCCGAATTTTTGATTATCGTTTTTACCCCATGAAAGAGTTGGAATTCGTTTACAGGAATAAGGAAAAAAACGTGTTGGGACCGCACGTTCACCTTCTCACGGGATGCCTGTTTGCCGCCCTTTATTTTCCGGGCCCCATTGCCATTTCGGCGATTGCAATGACGGGTTTTGGAGACGCAATGGCAACGATAGTAGGAGTGAGCGTGGGAACTAAAAAAATAAAGCCGCTGGGACGAAAGTCAAGCAAGACTCGCGAAGGATGCATCGGGGGATTCGTAGGATCTTTTGTTTTTGGTTTTATCTCTTACTATTTCGTGGCTTCGAAGTGGTTCTTGGGCGTTCCGATCCCTTTTCTACCATTTCAGATTCTGTCAAGTGCAATCATCATCAATCTCGTGGGCGCAGGCGTATTCTTACTCTTTGATTATTTGGATCCTCCTGTTAGCGATAACATTTTCAATCCAATTCTCATTTCCATCGTTCAATTCGTCGTGACCATTTTAATTTTTCCACAATTAATAGTCTACCCGCAGATGATCACGTGAGGTGCTTAGAATGCTTGACCTGTTAACAACACCCAATCCAATCCAAAATCTTCACATTCTCTTTGACACGTTTCTCGCAATAAGCGTCGTCACCACGTTCGTGATAATGATCGTGCTTTTCTACATTTCCTTGTTTAAGCCGGACCTGAAAAAGAAATGCTACGTTGGTTTGGCAATTGCCTGTGCATTTTTCATCATGCTTTTAGTTTCGAATTATGTCTGGCCATTATTTTTCGGATTTCCCATCTAAGCACGTGATCTAATTCGAATTAAAAATCGACTAAACATACAATCTCAGGAAAAAGTAACCAATCCATGCCAGTATCAAAACACCGACCGTGGAAGGTAGGACGAGATATCGCTTGATGCGAGATTCCCGCGTGTAGATGAGCACTGCAGTCAATTGTTGCAAGAGCATGTGTAACATGTTTATGACCATAGGGATGACTAAAAATGGAAAGACAAAAAACTCATAATTTTGGGCGTAATACAAGTCATCCACGACGTATGCGTTGAAGACATAATAGATATTCACTGCAACGATGCAATTAATGTAAACGAGAAATTGATACACGTAGTTTTCCTTGAATGTATCGGACGTATCCAGCAGGTAGCTAGGGATCAAAACCCACGGAAAGTACCATATTGCAATATATGGTTGGAAAATGAAGAAAATAAAAAGAACGGGAATGAGCATTCGTTTTATTGCATCGATGGGTTCGAAATCTTTACGCACTTGCCAGACGCTATAGCCGATTATGAGGGAAAATGCCACGACATTTGCAGCCATTTTTATCATTGATTTTGTCAGGGATGTATAAGGTATTAAGGGTAATAGAAAGAAATAGGGCAAGTTCAAGGGATGTCCTTCAGGCATCATGAGCGGAGAAAGAAAGAAATACACCAAGTTAATAAAGATCCATGTCACGGATTCATTAAAGATGATGAATTTAAGAATCGAGAAGGGTAGATAAACAGCAAGGAAGATCCCGACCGTTCCCAAGACCATCAGAACGAAACTCTTGATTTTTTTATTCTTTAAATAATAAAGTCCGAGAGGGATGATCAAGATCACGGGAAAGATTTTTACCATGACACCCAATCCGATGGACAACCCAACGATTAAAGGATTATCCCGCAGGAAGAAGTCGAAGGCAAGCATGAGGAAGAGAATCATCAAGATGTCATTGTTTATCGCATCAATGACGAATAAAATGAGAACGGGACTCACGATAAACCAAATCAATCGCCAATTCTTACTCTTGATTTTCATCTGTTTCATGATATCCCAGGCGACAATCATGCACGCAAAGAAAATCAAAGATTGGAATATCCTGGCAATGGTTGGATTCATTCCAAAGATACCAAACAAGAGAAAATAGAATTCCGCAAGAAGTGGATACCACGGCGTGTAATGAATGAATGGAATGTGTCCACTTAATAAATGCGCGGCATCAATGGCATAAAAATGGCGAAAATCCAAACAACCGCGTGCGGGCAGGAAGAACCAGATGACATTTATTATCACCAGAAGGATGCCCGTAGCCAACAAGAATCTTGGAAAAGATAATTCAATTATCGTGGTCTTGAGGCGTTCATAATTTTCCGTTAAAAGAGCAAGTTTGGAGGAATCGTTCGTGGTCATTCTATTCTCTCGTTATCATTTATTCTTTTTATTTCTTATTCAAGCATAATAAAATAGGAAGAAATAGACGAGTCCCAAATAAGACAACACGGTCAGGAAGACCGCAATGGGAAGGACAATGTAACGACGTTTTGGCGATTCATCCAGCATTATCAACAAGGCGGTGACCTGCTTGAGCGTGACGCCGAGGAAATTTATGAACATCGGGATTACCAATGAAGGCGTGATAGGAAATTCATAAAAATTGGCGAAAAGCAAATCTCCAATCACGTAAGTATTAAAGTCATAATGAATTTTTTGAGTGACGGTGTTACTAAATAAAATATATGGTTGATAAATGTAATTTTCACGGAACGGATTTGGAGTATTGCGAAGGTACCTAGGTGCCAGTATCCACGGCGTGTACCAGCCGGGCATGTAAGGTTGAAACATGAAAAAAATGAAGAGACCCGGAATTATGACGTCTTGCACGGTTTCAATGGGATCACGTTTTTTTCGTAACTGCCAAGAACAATAAATTACCAACAGGGAAACGGCAAGGGCATTTGCAATTAACTTCAAGAAAGATTTTGAAATTGGAGTATAAGGTATGAGCGGCAAGAAGAAAAAATAAGGCAAACTAAGAGGATGACCTTCTGGCATCATGAGCGGAGCCAGAAAGAAAAAAATATAGTTTCCTATCAAGGCGTAAAAAGGTTGGTTTAACATGACAACTCGAATCACGGAAAATGGTAAATAACAAAGAAAATAGATTCCAATGGTCGAGATAAAGAGAAGAATGATATCCTTAAACTGTTTATTGCGAATGTAATATAATGAAAGAGGCACGAAAAGAATGATCGGGAAGATTTTTACCATGATTCCGAGCCCGATAAATAACCCGGCAAGAGCAGGATTTTTTCGCAGGAAGCAATCCAATGCTAAAAGGAGGAACAAGATCATCAAGACATCAAAATTGAGGGTAAATAAGACGTACAACAGGAGAATTGGGCTTCCAACGAACCATATTAAATGCCAGTTAATCTTTTTGATGTTCAATAGCGTCATCAAATCATACATCACGAGAAAACAAGCAAATAAAACAACGGTTTGGACGATTCGCGCAAGGATGACGTTCATGTCAAGGAGTGCAAATAATACGAAATAAAGATCTGCCAAAAGAGGATACCATGGAATATAGTGAACATACGGAACTAATGGGCTTAAAAAAAGCACCGCATCAGGAGAATAAAAATAAAGAAAGTCATAACCAGCCCGAATGCGGAAGATGATGCTAAAAATGTTAAAAACTACAAGAAAAACAATTACAACGAGCAAGTATCTCTTAAATGACAAGTTGATGAATTTCTCTTTCCATTCGTGCAATAGTGCCATCGTGTTTTCGGTAAGAGATGTCATCATGCCGATCCAATAATCATTTTTTCTTTAAAACTTTGTTTAGGTAATAAGAATTAATAAAAAAGCAAGGCGAAAAGCCCGACAATAGCAATTATAGACAATATTATCGTGCAGGGGATGAGTATAACGCGTTTCTTATGGGACTCATTTAATACAAGAGTCATAACGGAGAGTTGTTTTAGTGCAAGACCCACGATTACAATAAAAATGGGGAATAATAGGATCGGCGTGATGGCAAAACGCCCGCCTACAAAATAGGTCGGGTCTTTTTCAATATTAAACTTGAAAAGAAAATTGATATTCAGGGAAACGAGCAGGTTGAACAACACGGGGGGTTGGTAGATGTAATTCTCGAATAGAGGGTCTTCAACTCGACGAAGGTATCGAGGAACCAAAACCCAAGGCACGTACCATGGTGTTATATATGGTTGAAAGAGAAAAAACAGGAAAATACTCGGTATCATCACGGACTGAAGGGCATCTCGTGGCTCAAGCCTTTTCTTAAATCCATAAATACAATAGGAAATTAGCAAAGAAAACGCCACGACATTCGCAATGTTTTTCAGGATAGAACGCGGAACGATGGCAAAAAATAGGCAATACGGCAAGTTCAGAGGGTGCATTTCAAAAAAGAGAAGAGGTGCAAGGAAGAATTCAATGAAATTAAGGAAAAATGAAAGAAGAGAATCTTGGAAAATGATGAAATGAAGAATTGAAAAAGGAAGATAAATCAGAAAACATGTAAGAAGACACGAGATAAGGCAGGCGAGTAGTCTTTTCCAAGACTTTGCACGCACGTAAAAAAGCAATACCACGATTAAGAACGTGATGGGAAATATTTTTACCAGCATTCCAATGGCGATAAAAACACCAGTTAGCATACCCTGCTCCCGCAAGAAGCAATCCATTGCAAGGAGCAAGAACAAGAGCATTAGGATGTCGAAATTGATGTTAAATAAGGAAAAATAGATGAGAATGGGACTACCCATGAACCAGAGTAGGTGCCAGTTCGGGTTTTTAAAATTCAACAGGGAGGAAATATCCCTGAACACGAGCATGCAAGAAATAAGCAGCATTGATTGGAAAATTCGTGCAATGATAGGATTCATTCCAAAAAGCCCGAAGAGAGCAAAATAATACTCTGCCACGATGGGATAGACTGGAGTGAAATGAACATAGGGAATCTTGCCCGAAAGAATTTGAATTGCTTCAATAGTATAAAAATGACAAAAATCATATCCTGCAGGAACCTGCAATAAGGCAAAAAGAACGTTAACGACCGTGAGAATGCCGACATTTATTAGCATTATTCTAGGTAATGACAAGGACGAAATGAAATTCTTGAAATTATCAAATCTAGATTCATTCGCCATCATAATCGGGTCCATTTTTTCGTTCATTGGTTCCTGTTTGTTAATCAGATCATTTTAATCATTTTTAACGATAAATTTAAAACTATTCTTATCATAAAATGAAAAATATATTAGAAGTCTTGAAATGGAGTGTCAATAACATGGATTTAAACCTTGCAGATAAAGTAGTCCTCGTTACGGGTGGCTCGAAGGGAATAGGAAGAGCCATTGCCTTAAAATTTGCCGCTGAAGGATGTAAAAAATTAATTATCTGTGCGCGCACAGAAAAGACCTTGATGGAGACAAGAAACGAAATAAACACCAAGTTCGGCATTGATGTTCTAGCCGTGGTAACGGATCTCACCAAAACGAAAGACATTGACCATTTAGCAGAAATCATTCAGGATCGTTTCGGAGGCATCGACATTCTAATAAATAATACAGGCGGTCCTCCCCCGGGAGAATTCAAGGATTTTTCTCTCAAAGACTGGCAAGATGCCGTCTCGCTAAACTTATTCAGCGTGATTTATTGTTGCCAGAAATTCCTGCCTCGCATGAAAGAGAAAGGCTGGGGGCGAATCATCAACATGACGTCAGTTTCCGTGAAGCAACCGTCAAATAACATCATCCTGTCAAATGTCGTGAGGTCGGGAGTCGTAGGACTGACAAAGAGCATGTCAAATGAGCTTGCTCGGCATAACATCTTGATAAACGCGGTTGCGCCCGGCTACACCGAAACGGATCGAGTAAAACAGATCGTGGAGAGAAATTCCCGGCGAGACAAGATATCTGTTGAAGAAGTTAGAAGGAGAATTATAGAGCAAATACCAATAAAAAGGATAGGAACACCTGAGGAAATTGCTAATGTCGTCGTGTTTTTGGCATCAGATCAGGCGAGTTATGTTACGGGAGTGAACATTCAGGTGGATGGAGGTTTCGTCAAGGGGATTTCATGAAGAATTCAAGTCATTCTTAAAGTAAAATTCTGGTCGACGATCCATTAGCACGTTATTAAATGCATTTATTTTTTTATTGCGTGAGAGAGAAGTGTCAATTGTGGCATGAAGGATCTCTTCTTGATCTTCGCTTGCCCTGCACAGGACCTTTCCTGTCGGGTCCGTGATCTGGCTCATTCCGATGAAGGTCAGATCGCCTTCAACACCTATTCTATTTGCAAGCAAGATTGCAACGCGGCTCCATTTTGAGTGGCAGATGTTACCGATATACGCACCTTCTCTGATGACGGCGTTCATCGGATGCGCGATGATGTCGGCACCCATCATGGCAAGCGTGCGGGGAAATTCGGGAAAAAACCAATCAAAACACACCATCGTTCCCACCTTGACGTCACCCATGTCAAACAGTCGTGGGGGCTTGCTTCCTGCAAGAAAATAAAGTTTTTCCCGCGAGTAAAGGTGAATTTTACGATACGTTTGGATGTAACCTTCAGGTCCGAAGACCACGGCAGAGTTGTAGAGACCCTCATCAGTTTTTTCGTCAATTCCCGAAACAATGTAGACGGAATGATCTCTTGCAAGATCGTCTAATAGACGGCAACTCTTTGAATTGGGTATTTGTTCGGCATTTCGCACGGCATCTTTTTCTTTCTCGAAATTGTAACCGGAGAATGCCAGCTCGGGCAAAACGATTAATTGAGGTTCTTTTGATAGCGCCTCGAGTATTTTTTCTTGGACCCTTTCTCTATTCTCCTCGAGTGCATTGAGGAGCGGTTCGAATTGGATGACGGCTACGGGAACTTTTTGTCTTTCAGGCATTATCCTTCTTCCCATGAATCGTTTTTAGTCAATAAATTAATATTTTTTGGCGAGATTATAGAAGAACTTGGTGGCAAACATTAAATTGTCCACGGATATTCGTTCATTATAACCGTGAGGCATTTCACCCATTTCCCTGATGGTCATTCCTTCATCAATTTTCATGGGAACAAAGCCAAAGGCATTCATTCCCTTGTTACGGAAGTGAAGAAGATCGGTCGAACCGGGACTTAAAATCGGAACTAATTTGGCACCGGGTTCAACCTCTTGGATTGTTTCCTTAATTTGGTTGTAAAATGGAACACTTGTCGGCGTGTAGCCGCCGGGTTGGTCGATAATCGGTTCCCATTCGACCGCTTCATATAGTTTTTTCCCGAGCACCTCACGCAGAATTCTATTCAGGTCATTTCGATCGTATCCGGGCAGGAATCGCACGTCGATTGCACCTTCACACTCGCCAGGAATTGCATTTACCTTTTCCCCTGCCTTGAGCATTGTTGGCGTGATTTTATTTTGCACCAGCGGAAAGATCAATTGCCCGATATCCTCTCCAAATATTTTTCCTGCGAGCCAGACAGCACCCTTCATCGTCAACTTTGTTGTTAGAAGCTTCCTTGCGATCGAAGGCAGGCTGATATTAGCGGCGGTCTCTCGAAAAATGTCTTGAATGATGATTGGTGGCTTGTATTTACTTAACTTGTCAAGGACTTCTTTCATTTTGATTATTGCCATTTCTTTTGGCTTGCCAGGTATCGAGCCGTGTCCTGCAGGACCAAAAGTGCGGAATTTCGTCCAAAAAATGCCTTTTTCGGCAATTTGGATTAGAAAATTTGGGTTCTTACCACCTATCGGAAGAACGCTACCCCCGCCTTCGGAAATCACGTTATCAGCCTTAATTTTTTCAAAGTGTTCCGGCTGATTTAAAAGCCATCCGGGACCAAAATGTCCGCCTGCTTCTTCATCGGCTGTGGCAGCGTAAATGATGTCCCCTTTCGGTCGATATCCCTCGCGATGAATTCTCAAGAATGCCATTAATTCAGCGACAACAGAACCTTTCATGTCAAGAGCCCCCCGCCCCCAGATAAAACCATCCCGTAATTCACCTGAGAAGGGAGGCACGTCCCATTTATCTAAATCACCTGCAGGAACGACATCGAGGTGCCCGATCAGAAGCAAGGATGGCCCATTTCCAGATCCCTTAATGCGAGTAATGACGTTGCCGCGTCCGGGAGCACTTTCTATTAATTCCGTATCGAAACCTTCAGATTGGAGCTTGTCTTGAATGTACTCCGCCGCTTTCGTTTCATTTCCGGGCGGGTTCGTGGTGTCAATTCGTATTAAATCTTGGAGTGTTTGAATTGCCTCCTTCTTGAACGAAGGATCATCGAAATACTCGTCTGACATGATAAATTTACCTTCAAATCTCGAAATTTAATCATTAGAAAATTGAATATCTTGCCAAGTTTCTTCTCAATTCGATATTACAATGAGCATATAGATGATGCCTCAACTTCACTTTTAATCTTGTCACGATGCAAAACAGACTTGAAAGGAAATAAACAAAAATACGAAACGACCGAAATTTCAGGGGAATTTATTTCGACAGGGAACGTGAAAGTGGTTGAGAATTTTCAATAAGTTCAAATCGCGGGAAACCACCAGTCGTTCGAAGTCCACTAAATGCGTGCCCAACGCAACCAAGGAGAGGTCATTCCAGAAAGAGGCTCTTTCGTGATTGATGCGAATCCTTGCAAGGTCTCCGTCCAACTTGATTTCTTTGTTGAGTTGGATTATCAGTTGCTTGCTGATCTTGCAAATCCAAATCGTTTCTGCAAACTTGAGAAACTGAGAATCAATGAATTCAAAATGCAATGTGATTTCGTCGTAAATGCTTGGAGTAATTAAGAAGAGAGTTGTCGTTTTTTTTCCGGCAAGATACTTGTAAAATGAATCGTTATCTTCTTGCAATGAGTAAAGAATGAAGCTAGAATCAAGAATTTGAATTTTTTTTTCGTGTTGGTATAAGTACCTGATGAGTTTTTTCAGACCAACCTTTGTAACATCGATTTTTTTCTGGATTTCCGCCTGTAATGCCTGTTGGATTTCAGCTTCCACGGGCGGCATTATGAGATCTCCAAACTCGTCCCGAAAACGCTTCAAAATTTCTCCCGTCGGCACGCCTCGAAAATTCTTGTGCCTATCAAGGACAATATTCTTGAAAAAACGAGGAATCGTTTCGTTGATTTTGAGTTTCAAATAAATTGCCTGTGAAGACCCGAAAATGCTTTCGATCTTCTTGAGAAACACCTGAAAAATCAGCCGTGCGCTCACGAACGTGTTGTCCAACTTGATTGCACGATCAAAAACTTCGTAGAAAAGCCGGTTGAAATTCTTACGTTTCCGTAGTTGTTTAATTTCAGATGGAGTCAAGTGTTCTTGCAAGATGAAATCAAAAAGTTCCAAATTTTTTTCATCCGAGAATTCAGAGTCCATTTCGGTTCGGAATTCTTCATAGATTTCTCGAGCAGGATATTTCATTCGTGATCCACACGGATTTCAAGGATTTTCGTCTTTGATTTCCACATCGCTGACATGTATTTTTCTTTCGTGCGAAGTGAATCATCAATTGTCCGTAATTTTTAATGAAATCAAGTAATGCTTTCAAGCAAGTTGAATTTTTTCTTGAGTATTTTTTTTGCTTCTTCCGAATCGTCAACCCGTAACACGATGATGGCTTTTTTCTGTGGTGCTACAAACGAATAGAGATATGCTATGTTGATTTTCTCGTCCCCTAAAGTTTTAGCAATCTCGTGAAGTGCACCGGGTCGATCTGGGACTTCGATGGCGAGGACTTCGGTTTCGGAAATCAGGTAATTTTTTTCTTTCAGGATTTCTGAACATTCTTTCGGCTTATCCACGATTATGCGTAAAATTCCGTAGTCCACCGTATCGGCAACCGTTAATGCTTGCAGGTTTATTTTCTTTTCCTGAAGAAATTTCGTCATTTCAGCCAGCATTCCCGGACGATTGGGAAGAAAAATTGAAATTTGAGTTAACATTTCTATATGGCCTCCTCTTTTCTGATGTCAATAACTCTTTTTGCCTTGCCTTCACTTCTAGGGATAGTTTCAGGAGAAACGAGTTCCACGCGAGAATGAATTTGCAAGACGTTGTATAAACTATTCTCGATCTCCTGTTTGAATTTTTCGAGCTCTCCCATTTTGTCGGAGAACGTTTCGGGAGTGAGTTCGACCTTGACCTTCAAGGAGTCGACGATCTCACGATCGAGTATGATTTGATAATGTCCCGACACGCCGGGGATTTGCATGAGCACGTGTTCTATTGCAGAAGGAAAGACGTTTATGCCTTTAACGATGAGCATGTCATCGGCACGTCCCATGATTTTTTTCATTCTGGCGTGGTATCGTCCACAATTGCATTTTTCGTGCGTTATCGTGCTGATATCATTTGTCACGTATCGCAAGAGTGGTTGTCCCGTCTTCGTGAGCGTGGTGAAGGCGAGCACGCCTTTTTCTCCAGGTGATAAGACTTCATGCGTCTTGGGATCCAATACTTCCACGAGAAAGTGGTCTTCCCAGACGTGGAGACCGTCTTTTTCGGGACACTCCACGGAAACACCGGGTCCGCACAGCTCACTCAAGCCGTAAATGTCAATGGCGTCGATGTTCAACACATCCTCGATTTTTTTTCGGAGATTGTCCGACCACGGCTCCGCACCGAACATCCCAACCTTTAAATGAAGTTTAGAAACATCCACGTCCATTTTTTGTGCATATTCCACGATGTACAGGCTATATGAAGGGGTGCAGGTTAGAAATGTTGATTTAAAATCTTGCATGAGCATGATTTGACGTTGCGTGTTTCCTCCTGATACGGGTATTACCGTTGCACCGATTTTCTCGGCACCATAATGAAATCCGAGTCCTCCCGTAAAAAGCCCGTATCCGTAGGCGTTTTGCACCACGTCATTACTCGTCATCCCTGCACAAGCCACGGTTCGAGCCATGACTTCTGTCCATGCATCAAGATCATGTCGCGTGTAGGATACAACAGTTGGTTTTCCCGTCGTTCCCGATGACGCATGAATGCGCACGATCTCGGACATTGGCACGCAAACGAGACCGAAAGGATAATTATCCCTCAAGTCCGTTTTGAGAGTTGGAGGAATCTTGCTAATATCTTCTAATGAGTGAATGTCATCGGGAGAAACGCCACTTTTTTTCATTCTATCGTGATAAAACTTTTGATTCTTATAACAATAGTCGACAAGCGTCTTGAGTTCCTTCAATTGAATTTTTTCAAGTTCTTCACGAGTCATCAGTTCTCGTTCTTTATTCCAGAATTGAGTTTGAACCATGAACTCACCAATACTCGAATATTTTTAGTAAATAAAAAGGAAAAAAAATTTGAGAAGAAATTCAGCAACTAATATTTGGTTCGCCCGCCGAAGACCTTGATTTTGAGCTTCGTCCTTTCTTTCTCATCTTGAACTATGATGTATTCTGATTTTTCAGCAGACAGGTTAACCTTTATTTTGGTCGAAGCCACTTTTTTATCCTTTTTTAGCAGGTCTCGCTCCCAGATGGAAATCGGGATTTCAATTATCTTGTCATCGCCCTTATGAAGATGCAGGAATTGCGTGTAGAGAGAAATCTCGTTTTGTCCGGGCTGAAAAGCCTCGTTTTTCTCCAATTGGATGGTTCCGCGTGAAGGCGTGCGAATCTGATAGCGGGGCCATTGACCGCATTTAATATAAAACTCACCAGTCCAATCCAAATCATAATCGGCGATTGTTTTTAGGCTTATCATCCCAATGTTAATGTAATATCGATCTTTCCGGGCTTTTTGTTCGTGCGAGAAGCTTTCACCTTTTGCGTGGGTCTTTTTACCTTTTACGTAAACTCGTCGTCCCATTAAAAATCACTTCGTATCCAATATCTGTTAAAATTTATCTGGTTGAATCTTATTATGCAATTTAGATTATTTATAAAAACTGGTTCATTATTGTATATTAAAAATATATAAAAAAAATTCAATTGATGAAGGGTTTTCGGTGTACAGCGTTCTAAAATGCATTAAATGCAAAAAAGAATATCCTCTGAATGAATTAATATACGAATGCAAGTCTTGTGGCGCTCTGTTGGACGTGCAACACGATTTAGAGGAAGTAAAAGAGGCTATTTCGAAAGAGTTATTTGATAAACGGTTAGGGACGAGACAATTTCCATACATGAGTGGTGTATGGAGATACAGGGAGTTGATCCTGCCCGTAGAGGAGAAAATGATAATTTCCCGACCTGAAGGAAATACCAACCTTTACAAGTCCAAAAAGGCGGCGGAATTCGTGGGGAGCACGTTGGAAAATCTTCGTTTAAAGCACGAAGGAGAAAATCCCACGGGATCTTTTAAGGATAGAGGCATGACTTCTGGCGTGACTCAAGCAAACGTGCTGGGTGCCGAAATCGTTGCTTGCGCATCGACAGGGAACACGTCGGCTTCGATGGCAGCCTTTGCCGCAGTCGGCAATAAAAAAGCAATTGTTTTCATTCCCGAAGGAAAAATTGCATATGGAAAGCTCTCACAGGCATTGGCTTACGGGGGAATCACGCTTCAAATACGCGGCAACTTCGACGACGCCATGAAACTCGTCAAGGAAGTCTCTTTAGATTTGAACCTGTATCTCTTGAATTCCGTGAACCCTTTTAGACTCGAGGGACAAAAATCCATCATCATTGAATTGCTCCATCAATTGAACTGGGAAGTTCCTGACTGGCTCGTTTGTCCGGGAGGCAATCTCGGAAATTCTTCGGCTTTTGGGAAGGCATTACATGAATTGAAGGAATTGGGTTTCATCGATTCTCTTCCGCGATTGGCTGTCATACAAGCAGAGGGGTCTGCTCCACTATATTTGAGTTATAAGACGGGTTTTGAGAAACACGTCGAGGTGGAAAATCCCGAAACCATAGCCACTGCCATCAAGATCGGAAAACCCGTGAACTACACGAAAGCGGTGCGTGCCATCAAGTGGACCAATGGACTCGTTGAAATCGTCACGGAAGACGAAATAATGAATGCCAAGGCTATTGTTGACGGTGCAGGAATCGGCGCTGAACCCGCATCGTGTGCCACCGTTGCAGGAATTAAAAAACTGATAGAAGCAGGGATAATGGACAAGAAGGACAAAATTGCGGGAATACTCACGGGAAATATCTTGAAAGACCCCGATGCCACAGTAAATTATCACATGAAAAAGCTGGACGGTTATGCTTGTACTCACGCAAATGAACCCATCGTCGTGGATGCCAACCGCGAAGACGTGGAGCGCGTGATAAAGGGGATTTTAAACGCTTAAAGCCCGTGCTTGATGGCAATCGATAGGACATCACCCAACAGGCCACTTGCGGCTTCCATGCCACCAGCACCGTGTCCTGCAATGGAGATGTCCTGTGCTAAATCTGTTTTTAAAATGATGATGTTATTCGTGCCTCCAATTGCAAAGGGTGATTCGAGCGGCACCAGGCTCGGTGCAACTTCAAGCCTTCCGTCTTCCGTTGCAATGGCAATGTGTTTTATGATGAGGTCATCTTCCCTTGCCAGTTCCATTGCTTCCAAGGTTATGTCTTCAATTCCCTTGATTTTAACATCATTTATGGAATAGTTTTTCTTCAGAAACGTGTTTGCAAGGATGAGAAGCTTGAATGCCGCATCATGACCGCCAATGTCCAGAGTGGGATCAGCCTCGGCATAACCGAGCTCCTGTGCGTTCTTCAATGCAATCTCAAAGGGTACCTTTTCTTCGTTCATCTTTGAAAGAATGAAATTTGACGTTCCGTTTAGAATCGCGGTTATTGCTTTTATTTTATTTCCACGAAGCCCTTCTAATCCCATTTTAATCACGGGAATTCCGCTTCCAACCGTTGACTCATAACGGATCTCGACACCGTTCTCACGGGCGAGTGAATGCAGCTCGTCATAGTACAGGGCAATAGGTCCCTTATTTGAAGTCACGACATGGCGTTTTTGACTCAATGCATGTTTCATGTATGAATAAGCCGGTTCTCCAGTTTGGGGATTGGTATATGAAACTTCAACCAGTATTTGAACGGGAAGCTTGCCCAATTCATCCGTGACTTTCTTGCCATCTTTCCAGTTAGGGTGCTTTTTAAATTCCTTGAAAGAATAACCCACGAGTTCGCCCAAGTTCAAGCCGCTCTCGTTTATGAATGCACCCTCAAGCTCAAAAATCGCAATTACTTTTAAATCCATGCCGTAATCCTTTTTTATTTCCGCTTTTTTATCGTTGATAATGCCCGCCAATGCGCGTCCAACGGTTCCGAACCCCACTAATGCTAAATTGACCATTCAAACCACCTCTTCATGTTTCAAGTTGGAAAATGGGGTTCAACCCTTTCTCCGAGCAGATCTTGTTAATCTCGGCATAAATCACGTCCAAATCTTCCTTCTTTTCGTACTGAAAATTGATCTTCATCGAAGATACTTCTTCGGAAGATTTGATGCGAGAATCGACCTTTCGAATGTATGCTTTTCTTGCCATCAAGCGATCCAGCGTGTTTTTTACATCCGTCTTGTAAATATGCCCGATTAAAATGACGGTCTTGCCATACACGCCGACTTCTGATTCGAGACGCTTGATTTTTATGCCCTGAATCTCCAATGCAGACCTGATTTTACCCAAGCTTTCAGGAGAGTCAATCTCGAATTCAAACACGACGGGAACCAAATCTTTCGTTTTCAAATCCCTTAAATGGTATATTCCAAAAAAATTCCCGCCTCGTAATGATATGACATCAACAACCTTCATTAATTGACCGGGCGTGTCGGGCAGTTCAACTTCCAGAGTTACTATCATGTTTTTTTCCTTCATTTCTCTTTAGGAGCGGAAATCGTTCAAGTATCACTCACGTGAAGAAAACATTCACGATCTGAGTGATAATAGATTTCAGATTTGGATTTAAAAGTTATTTTCACTAATTTTTATATGATTTGAATCATTATGAATCCTTCAGTTCGATTGATTAATCGAAAAAAATCCAAATTTAAAAATATCGAGGTCTTCATGAATGAGTGATGATAAAACGGGTTTGAAAAGAACAATTGAGGACTTGCGGAAAGTAATCGCCGAGAAGAACGCCAAAAATGAAGAATTGACCGAGAAAATCACGGAATTAGAAAAACAACTTGCCGAAAAAAATGCCAAAATTGAGGAACTGGATAAAAGAATCGCCGAATTTGAAGCATCAAAATTAACACCTAAAGCGGAAGTAAAAGAAGGACAGCCGGAAGGAGCAGGAATGAAAGGACGAGAGGAAGGGTTTGGCTCTATCGTCAAACAGCAAACCAGCCCCACCAGAATACTCATAGAGCTCCAGGCTTATTTGAAGAAGTCTTCAGACATAAAAGTCAAGCAAGTATTAGATGATATTGATAAAGCAAAAGACGCACTTGAAAATGCACAGGGAACGCAACGATTGTGCTATGCAATAAATCAATTCTCTCGGGAAATAAAAGGGTGGTATTCAAGGGAAAACCCTGCAGATGCAAGAATCAAGAGCAATCACTTACAAAAAATCTTAGACGAGATCGATACTTGGATAGATCGATACTTTCGATAATTCTTTTTCTTCATCACTCATTTTTTGAGTAATTTCGTTCAAGAGCTTTTTCTAGATTCATCCTGACTTATTTTTAAAGCGGTTTTTTACCCCTTTTTCGAAATCCATTTTACGTAGAAGATTTCGTGGCTGTTATATACATAATTATCAAATAAATTTAGAAGTCAGAATTTTAGAATAATTAAATATGAAGAGGAAGTTGATTTGAAATGCCTTCTCGGCAGAAAACCGCAAGTAAAAAATCCTCCAAGAGAGGAAAAAAGAAAAAAAATATTTCTAGTGAAAAATCAGGAGTTTCAGCTGATGAAACGGTTAGAACGCCGATAAACAAACCCGAAACAGAGAAAATTGTTGGATCAAAGGAAGAAGTGGAGTCTGAATTATTAACGAAATTAAAAAAATCGCTTGCTTTGAGTCCCATTCAAAATTTGGAGATGATGGAAAAACTCAGGACGGCACCACTGGAGCAATTATTTGAAGAATCGAAACAGCTTCAGAGGGAAGTAAAAGTCGATTTGGTGATAGAAGGTCAATACAAAGAAGCCCTTGAACTTTTAATGGATGCGGACACGGCAGGTCTATATCCAGCACTGGTGGGACCGCCAGGTGTGGGGAAGACGGCATTATGCAGGTACTTCACGGAAATAAGGGCAAAATTGACGGGAAATGATAGTTTTGAATGGTTGACTTTTGATGAAGCGACTCGTCCATCTCACCTAATCGGCTCTTTTAATCCCGCCTTAACAATTAATCAAGGCTTCATTCCTCAAGCTTTTAATTTCGGCCCACTTACAAGGGCAATGTTAAGGGGAGGCGTGTTTCTTGCAAATGAAATAAACCGCGCAACCGAATTCACTCAAAATACGTTGCTGGAACCTTTGGAAGAACGTACAATCAACGTGCCGCACTTGGGAAGAATTCAAGCAAGCCAAGGTTTCTTTTTCATCGCGGCAATGAATCCATCGGAAATCGCGGGAACTCACAGGATCGGTGATGCTCTCAAAGATCGATTGAAGGTATGGATAGAATTAACCTATCCCCGGAAAATAACGGAGCTCAGGATAATTAAAAAAAATAATCCTCATTTTGTCTTGGGAGATTCCTATCTCGATAAAATTCACGCGCTTATTAGTGCAACCAGAACGGATTCGCGCGTGGAACTGCCCGCTTCATTGAGAACAGGAATAGCAATAGCGCGGCTGATGGGTTTATTTTGTCAAAAAAAGAACGGAGATGATTTAACAGCAAAATTAGCCAAGATTTCATATCACGTGCTCATTGGAAGCATAAAAACGAAACCGGGAACGCAACCAAAAAACGTCATAATGAGAATAATCAAGGAACAGCTAGGATTCACAATAAAGTGAAGATGAAATTTGAAAAAAAACATGATTATTTATAAAAAATTAAGGGGAGATAGATAGAATCACGCATCAAGACCATCAGAAAGGTGAGTACTCAAGCGGCGTGCCGGGAGCTAGTCCCGAATCCGATAGTACAATGAAGAGACAGAAAAGGGTTTTCCCCCTTGATCCCGTCCTATTCTCGGTAAACTTTGTAAGAAAATTAAGAAAACATCGCGAGATAAAAACCCATCCCAGCATTAGACAATCCCTTTCAATTGCGAGATTGCTCATCGCCCGGTTCATGAGGGCGGGGCTGTTATCAAGAACAGATTACGTGAATATCGCTGTTGCTACATCCGATCCCGAAAACAAAATCATCGCTTACCTAGTTGCCTCGGAGCTCGTATTTGCGGATGAAATTCTGAAATCGTTTAATTTTCAAAAATCACTAGAAGAAGAAAATTTACTTTCTGCATTGGGAAAAATCGTGGATGACGATGAGAAACATGAAGATCCCGAACTCGAGGATGAATTAGAAAAAATATCAAAGGAGCTTTCATACTACGCACGATATTTCAACAACAATGAAGCGGATTTAGAAGAAAATAGGGAATCGCGACCACAGGACAAAGCACGACAGCTTCAACCGGGTCGGGACGAGTTCGAAGAACAATACAAGTTTTTAGAGTATTTAGAGTCAAATTCACATAAAGAACCCGTCAAATCGATTTTAGAATTCATGGATGGACTGGGTTCAATACAAGAACAACACGTAAAATCAATGGATGACCTCATTAAGGCCGTTAGGGAAAAAATTCTGAAGCAACACGATGATTTCGATCCATTAAGACTAAAATTAACCGATGAACTCGATATCGGAAAGGATTTGTTAGAAAAGACTTCAAACGAATTGGAAGAATTTATCATCAAATCTAAAATGAACTTGGACCCCCAAGAGATCGTTTCGAGCATTTTTAAGGACAGAATAACGGAATTACTGAACGCAATAAACTGTGCAAGGACCAACCAGTTACTAAATTCATCAGAACTCGGGCGATATGTTAATGAGGTCAAGAAGATGTTGTCAAACCATTCGTTATATACGTTAAAGGATGTGGCGGCATCATTCGGTAAAGCATCGCCACAAATCTTTAATGACACGCGACTATTGAATGATATCTTTGGAAACAGCCTCCAATCCATGAGTTTCAATGATTTAATTTCAGAATCCCGATTCATTGATGATTATTTTGGAACCGATTTAGAAGAACAACTCAACGATTTTGTGGATGGCTTTTCAAGTTCAAACTCGATGGACCAACTTGAAGCAAGTAAATCTCAGCACGGACTTCAAAGCCTATCAGAGGACGATTTGCTCAATCAGCTTACATGCCCAATAAATTCACCATTCTGGAGAAAACAAGTCAAGAAGGGAGTTCAACAATATCTGAACAAACTTAATCAGTCGGTAGAAAAGAGTGAAGGCGAATCTTTTTCTTCAGCATTGAATTTATTGGATAAAACCAACACCGGATTGCGATCATCTGCAAGCATCGCTGACAGATTTTTTATGGAATCGATATTGGATGATTCAATAAATTTGACGCTGGAAATCGTTAATAACAGGGAGGATTTCATGGGATTTCTTGAATATTTAAAGAAAACAAACTTGAAAATAGATATTGACAAGGCGAGATCCAAAGGGCTTGAATTAGGATTAAATTCTCAAGAACTGTTGATGATGTTATCTCCCAATTTCGACTTGGTCAAGACAATGGTTGAATATCCCGATAATGATATAGACTCATTTCTTAGAATAATGCATGAAATCAAAATCACGCCGAATCAGGTAGAAGAACTTGTCAAATTAAGTTCCAAACTTTCAAACGAGAAGGCAATTTGTGCCTTGACTTTAGTAGACATGAAAACTACGATGAGAACTCTTGAAAATTCAGGTCTGGCAAGCTCCAATTCGATAAAGAACATGATTTACAATTTTGGTGCAGGGTACGGTGAACAATTATTAAAGCAGTGGTTCAAGGCGAAGCACGGACTCTCGAAATCCGTTTATAACGTGATTAAAGATTACATTAAAAAGATTCTGGTAGAATTATCAATACAGTATTCAAATCTATATCTGGGGACAGCAGATATCGGACCCAATCCTCAAACGGAACTAAGAAGTTTTAACGAAGATGATGAATTCGATAACATCGATTTAGAAGCAAGCGTCTTGAACATAATCGAAAGCGGAAAATCGATGAACCTGCTCGATCACGATGATCTCCTGGTTAACGTTACCAAAAAGGGAAAAAGAGCCGTTGTGATTGAGATAGACGTTTCGGGATCAATGGCAAGTGCAAATTTGGACTCGATCGCCATTGCTGCACTGATGATGTTGTACAAATTTGACGCGGAAGAAATAGCCATTTGTTTTTTCGAATCCGATTTATATATATTAAAGGAATTGAGTGAGCGGGCCGATATCGAGAAGATTGCGGATAAAATCCTGAGTTTGGAACCAATGGGCGGAACAATGCTTAAAAAAGCGTTGGAATGGGCGAACATGAATCTTGAGAAATATCGTTCGGGTGAAAAAATCAACATCCTATTTACTGATGCTGAAATTTATGATGCTGAGGAGTGCCGTGTTGAGCTCCTGAAAATGGCATCGAATGAAGTTAAGATGGTCTTGGTCGTGCCGAAATTTAATTTTTCAGGCACATTCGCTAAAAAAATCATTGAATTAACAAACGGCACCATCCTGAAACTCGAAGAGTGGGAAGATTTTCCGAAATTAATATCGAAAATATTCAGAAATCAGTGAAAAGATAAGGTGGTTTCCATCCCTCGAGATCTTAAAAATCATTTAGAAAATTTAAGCTTTATCAAACAGTTCTGCGACTCAAGACGCATTAAAAGGGCAAAGAGTATTCCGAACCACTATATCTTCATGTACGAGCTTGATGATCTATCAGAAATGATTGAAATTCGTGCCAGAATTGCAGGTTCTTTTTCTAAAGATTATCAAATCTTAATTAAAGCAGATCTTAAAGAAAAAATAATGACGTTGATTCATTATTGTCCCGATTTTCATAATATTGGAGACCATAAGTTTTGCAAGCACGTCAGCAAGATTCTGTTAGTCACGGAACCAAAAATCATGAAAAAAATCACGGAAATTTTTAAAATAGAAAAAATAATCAACGAGATGGAAATTAATAAAATCAAGAGGGAAAATACGCTAATTGAAGTAGAAAAACACTTGAAATTAAAGAATCATGAACACGCTATTAGAAGAATAATGAATCTGGCAGAAGAAACTCAGGATTATTCTCTTTTAAATGGAACCGCGGATTTATGTCTTAAATATTCATGTCTGAAAGAATTTTTGGACTTGTATGTTTTTCTAAACAAAAAGTTGCAAGAGTTTCTAGAAACAAAAAAACAAGTTTATCATCGGATTTCAAAATCTTCCAAAAAAAGACATCGTCGCAGTGAATTTATTCGTGATAAATTGATCCGAGAGAAAAAAGAGATTGATGGCCTAGTCGCTCAAGTAACCGAATGCCGGAATCAAATAAATCCTGAAAAAGTATTTGAGGCGATAAAGAAAACGCTCGAATTAATTGAGATCGCCCCGAAATTGAAGAAAATATCTCTCATTCATGAAATAAATAAAGTATATCAAATTTTTGAATCTGAATTGTTTGAAAAATTCTTTTTATTACTCCATGATCACGTCACTTCGTCCAAAATGCACTTTTTATTTAAGTACATGATTCTTGGACCTGCAGTCCTGAAACCTAAAATCACGTTATCTACGATGAAAAATGAAATAATCAAGAAAATTTTTCGGGTCAAGTCTCCCAAAGATAGAATAAAAATCGTTTTTGGTCGTTCACATTCTGATTTAAACGAAGATTACAGGTTGATGTTGCAAGATTTAATTTTGAATCTTGCGGGCAGGGACGTGATTAACTCGGCAGAAGAACTTTCTTTGCAACTATCTTTATCGCCTAAATTAACGCGAGAAATTCAAACATTGATAAGAGATTACAGAAAAAACTCGGAAGACTTAATTAAAAAGTCCTACAAGATCAAATTCCAATATTTGAAAAAAATCATGTATTTATACCACGATGGAAAGCCCATAACTTATTCCGCGAGATTTTCAACGTTTTATGGAAGTAACAAGTATTCAACAACCGTTAAAACTATTTTTATCAGTCCGAAACCTCGAAATCCATTCGAACGGTTCCTTAGAGAAAAAATCGGTTTTGATGCTTCTCATCCCGATTATTGCAGGAAAGAAGACTACATTCATAATTTTCCCATCTTGAAGGATATTTATGATGCAAGGGAAATTCTCAACATTTGGAACTACTGGAGGAAGGAAGATCTCGAAGTATCCGTTATATTCTCCAATGAACAAGTCAAATCAGACGTGAACATCATCCTCGAAAGCGATCTTAATGAATTCTGTCTAATTGAATGGGATTTGTCGAACGAGCCCGTAAATGGACTCTTTCTCGTTCAATATGGCGACTTGATAATGATACCCGATGAGAAAGCACCTCTCACGAAAAAGATAATGCCGTTTGACTTGTTGCTGTGTGAGAAATCTCCTGTCGAAATTAAAAATGGTCTCGCGACTATGAGACCGGTCAAAAAAATCGCATTTGAAATGCTTTTTGAAGTGATCCAGAAAAACCTACCGATTTTCTCATCGTGTCTTCCATTAAAAAAACTGCAGAGTCTTTTTAGAGTATATAATCAGATTCGTGTACCCGAAACCACGAACGTCTCGAAAAAGTCAGATGATCAAGCAAGATCCATCCAATTCTTTAAATTATTGGGGGAAATCAAGGAAGACCTGTTAAATCTATTCCATCCAAACAAACCGAAGTTTCTACAGCTTTTTAACAAGCACGTTTCCAACATGATCGTAAATGATAAGGAGAAATTCTTCTCAATTCTAAAGGATTTTCCTGTCGGACACGAGTTTGAGAAGTTTATCCTAACGTTATCCAACTTTGATAAATACAAGAAGATTTTCATTGATACCAACCTGCAATCCGTGAAGCATCGTCCCCAAGTATCTGCCATTTTCGAAAATAGAATCGAGGTTTCTTTGGATATAAAAAAAAGAGATCATGACCTGACTCAAAAGGTTCAAAAAGCAGACATCTATCATGGTGGACAAATATTGAAGTATTTCATCATAAAAAACTTCAGAAAACACGAAAAATTCTCGGATTTTAGGCGTGAACTGTTAAAATTCATTGAAAAACGTTTAAAGATGCTCGAAGCACATCCTTTCGGTCATCTTTTAATAGACGTGGACCAGTTATCAATGCATCCCATTTTTGAAAAGCACGTGAGCTTTTTTGTCAAAAAACGAATGGAAGAACTCTTTAAAGTGAAGATCAAGGCGATAGCAACAGAGACAACCGAAGAGCAACCAAACCGCTCAAGTAAGATTTGTAAATATGATATTGGGCAATTTTATAATACCCACTATGGTTACTTGATTTGCAAAAACGTCTTGGTGGATTATGACGGAACAGATCTTGTGTCAAGCGAAGAGATAAAACAAATAAGAGAAACCATCAATACATACGGAATCCCAATCAATATTAACAATTTGATCCATCCCTGAAATTCATGTGAAGAATTAATGGACAAACTTTTTCTTCCTAAAAACGGATGCGCTTCAAGATTGCCTCTTTTATTAGGTTGATGCCCTTCTTCGTTTTTGCAGAACAGGGAATTATTATGTCGGGAACGGCATGCCAGTCAGGTCCTAAATTAAATTCACGCGAAACCATGTTTAACGAATCGTTTAATGCTTGTTGCGGTAATTTGTCGCTTTTATTGCAAGCCACGATCGGATTCAGGTCGAATTCCTGCAGGAAGTGAAACAATTCAATATCGAGGGGAACCTGCCGATCTTTCCAGCGCTTGACCAGCTCGGGAAAGAGCTTTATGTCGAGTATCAACACGGCAGTTTCAATTATGCGATGATTCGGGCTTGCATTCTTTTCAACATACGAAATGATTTTTTTCTGGATGGCTCTGGCTTGCTTGAACCTCAAGCCAGGAGTATCAACCAAGATGTAATTCTTAAGCTCTTGATGCCAAAACGCTTGAGTCGTTCCCGCGTGTTTTCCGACAGCAACACCTTTCTTCCGGTTGGACAAAAGCCGAAAAATAGAAGACTTGCCAACGTTTGAGCGACCGATCAACAGAACCTCTTTTTTCATCCGAAATACCACTCATTTCATTCTATAATGGACGTTCAGGGCGATCAGGAACGAACAAAAAATTAAAGAAAACCTCCTGACGATGTACTTCAACAAAAGTCTATATAAATCATGACGATTTGGGATTGTCTTGCCGAAAAAACGCTGGATTGAGAAACGAATAACAGATCCGTATTACGTGCGATCGAAACGAGAAGGATATTCGAGTCGTGCGGCTTTCAAATTGGAAGAAATGAAGAAATTTCATGTATTCAGGGGGGCCCGGGTCATCATAGACCTGTGTTCATCACCAGGAAGTTGGATCGAAGTTCTAACACGCGAGACAGATGCAGAGTTCATTTTGGGGATCGACTTGAAGAAAATTCGGGTAGGGGAATCGGAACACGTTCATTTCTTACAGGGTGACGTCACGGACGAAACATTGATCCCGCAAATCCTAGAAAAATTACCGCGTTTAGCCGATCTCGTGCTGAGCGACTGTTCTCAAAAGACTTCAGGAGTCAAGGCAACGGACCACGCACGACAGATGTTTTTAGCCGAATGTTCATTAGAAATAGCATTAAATTGCCTTAGACCAGGGGGAATATTCGTCACGAAGGTTTTCCAAGGCGACCTGCTTCAAGATTTCGTCAGTAGATTAAAAGATTCTTTTTTTTCGGTCAAGAGATTTAAACCACGTGCTTCATTAAAAAGTTCCGCAGAAATGTACGTTTTGGGATTTGGCAAAAAAGCAGTCAGGTCATGAGTTCGTGGTTTTTGCTTCTTCAGTTTCTCCGGGAGCATTTTCTTTTATCCGGGAGCGATTATTCACCTGATTTATGATCCACTCGCTCAAGTTATCGCATTTATTCGGAGTGATGAGTTGTCTTGCGCCACAAGATGAGAGCGAACCGCAAACAAAACAGGGACAATCTCCCAAGGTGTCCCAATGCAATCGGTCGGAATCGAGGATTTCGGACTCAAGCGGATATAGTCGATAGGTCCATCTACCCCCATTTAGCTCCTTGTTGCGACGGACCATCCCTTTTTTCTCTAACCTGAGAGCCACGCGACTCCCTTCTCTGCTATTCAGACCTAAATGCCTCCATAGCTCTGATTGGAGAATGCCTTTCGGACCAGCCTGCTTCACGAGTTCTAAGGCATTTCTTTCCACTTCATCATCATCTTGTTGCTTTGGCGACACAATTAAGCACTCTTTTACCTTGGCTTGCTCTCATCGTTCTAATAGGCAGCGAAGAAATTGCATTCTTCTGAAAACTCTGAGAATTCGAAAACGAAATTCATTCTCAATATTAATTATGTGCAAGAATGAATTTAAACGTAATTCAAACAAATCGTAGAACAACATGATTAGTTAAAACAATGTTATTTCTTAACAGTCGTGTCATTTTCGTGAGTGCTCTACCGATTAAATGCTTTAAAACATGGAACCACCGTGATAAGAAAGTAAAATGAAAGGAATAGGGGAACTTCCCCTAAGAAAAAGTCAGTGGTTGAATTCGTCGTCATTGCACGAAAATCGTGCTGCCGAAGACCGTTTATTCTCATCATCCTTGAAATACATGTGCTTTTGAACTTAAGAAAATTTTGTTTTTCCATGAAATTTGATGAGTCAAGGTCGAAAAATGGCGATTTTTTGTCAAGTCTGATGGATGCTTTTTTATTTCAAGTCTTCAAGTGACCGTATTTATCATGAGTGACATCACGAGATATCAGGTCAGGCAACTTAAAAACAAAACAGGTCGAAGGAAAAATCATGGTCAAGAAGAAAACGAAGATCGGAATTCTCTTTGCAATCGGCTCGATATTTTTGGGAGGAATCCAACCCATCATTGCCAGGGCACGCCCGATCGTCCTTGATGCGCACATCTTCTCGGCAATGAGCTGCCTGTTCCAGGCATTAATCTTCATTCCACTCGTGTTACTCGAATATAAACTCGCAAGGAGAAATTCGAGCGAGTCGGTGGACGTGAATTTCTTATCCGATTCAGGCGTGAAGCTCTATTTCGGCAAGTCAAAGTGGATTTTATACATCATCGTGGGCGTGACGTTTTCTCTGGCACTGTTTTTGTATTATTTTGGACTCGATCTTGCAGGTGCCATAAATGGAACACTGGCTCAAAAAAGCACGGCATTCTTTGGGCTATTCTACGGTTACCTGCTGTTACGAGAGAAAGTCACGAAATTGCAAGTGATTTTTTCCTGCGTGCTTTTCTTTGGATTGGTGCTTGCCGTAACGCAAGGCGCTTTCTTCCTTCTCCAAGTAAACATCGGAGTCATCATAATTCTAATTTGTTCGGCCATCTGGATGTTCGGACACACCTGCAGCAAGCCATACCTGAGCAACAAGATAACAAACTCGTCAGAACTCCTCATAATGAGAAATTTCATTTCTGCTGCCGTATTGCTCGTTACCTACTTGATCATCTTCGGACCGTTTCACATGATCATCATCTTCGACCCCGTCAACGCGATGTTCTACATCCTGATGGCAGTTGTATACGGAAGCAACCTTTTCTGCTGGTACCAAATAATAAAATATCTCGACGTGTCCATCGGCACGATTCTAATCACGCCACAACTCATTGTCACGGCGTTTTTCGGCTCGATATTCTTGGGAGAAGCCTTTACCATTTTCCACCTGATCGGTCTCATCATTATACTCTCAAGCATCATCATCATCAATTACCAGTCCCGATGAAGGGAAGGTCTTGCCGTTTCCAGCAGGTAGATTTAAATTTCTCAAATTTCACGTCTTGATATGTCAGGAGGCAAGTGAACCGTGAAATCACCGATAGTATTTTGTTTTGACTTGGATGGATGCCTGCTTGATACGGTCCCATTCTTCGTGCGAATTACCGATGAAAGCCTAAAGGAATTGGGCTATGATAACGTGGATAAAAAAATCCTGTTTCGCGGACTCTCCAATCCCGAATTGGATAAGACAAAACGTCGATTCATCGATGACCTCTTCAAGTGGATAGGAAGAGAAGGCGGCATCAAGGACAAGGGCACTTTAAACAAGTTCCTTGTTTCGGTCGCAATGAAATACCTGAAAATGACAGAACCGCAATATGATGTCAGGCTTTTTGACGGCGTTCCCGAATTCATTCGCTTCCTGAAAAAAAAGGGATTCAGGATTGCAATGGTCACCACGTCTTCAATACACGACCTCAAAAAGAAGATTGGAGATCTCTACGACGTGTTCGATGCATTTTCCACGCGAGAAACAACCCGCAGGCAAAAACCACACCCCGACCCCATTTACAAGGCTCTCGAACAAATAAACGAGAAGGAACCCCAACCGATTCAACCATCACGAGCCATAATGATAGGGGATGACGTGGGCGACATCCTGTGCGGCAAGGCGGCAGGGACGAAAACCATTGGCGTTCTTTCGGGACTCACGCAGGATAAAAAAGAATTCGAAAAACACGGTGCAGACTTGATCTTGAATGACGTGCTTGAGATTCGCGACCACCTAGATGAGATTTTAGAATGGTTCAAATGAGTGGTAGGTGCCACCATGACAGAAGATAAAAGAAAATACGTGTCCGTGCGAGAAATCGACGGAAGAAGAGGCATCGACACGCCCCACGAACGAGAACTAAAAACGGTCGAAGAAGGAAAAATGGACATCTTCCAAAAAACCGACCAAGCACTAATGAAACAACTCGTCCAACAAAAACTTGCGGGAAAAATTGAAAACATCGGCTTCGATGAAGATTACACCATCACTTTTGAGTTCTTTCCCGAAGTCAGGGTCCACGTCCTTTATTTTAATTACGAAGACGAAGAAGACGAAGCATTCAGCGGCATTGAATTACAATTCCTGTTCTCGGGATCACGCGTGAAATGGGTCCCGAGCGAAGACCTGATCAGCCTGCTCGACGTGGCGCTAGATTATCTGGAAGACCTCGTGGAACCAGAACAAAAAATCTACAAGTTACCCGAACATCAGACAGACCTCCTGAAGGATTCGATCAAGCAACGTGCAGAACCATTCGAACATTTAAAACGGGAACAATTGCAGGATCTTGCCGATTTCGTGGGCGGGAAAATTGAACGGGAAAGGCAGACTTGGATTCTTTCACGAACATTCTTTCCGGGAATCATCATCGGGCTCCTGATTGACGAAAAAACAAGAAAAATCAACATTCAATGCAAAGGCGAAAACATCGAAAGGATTAACAATTACGCCCGAGACCAACTGGGCATCTTCTTGATAAACCATTGCCTGAGATTCATTTCAATAACGAATCCCGGTGTCGAAATGCCCGACATCGTCAGCAAGATGTTCTCATTCTCATACAAGAAGGCTCAAGCGAAATAGCACGCGGTTTCAACGGTTCAACACGAAACGTTCGAGTTTTATTTCTGAAGCATTTTTAGCACTTCCTTGAGCCTCTCCTCAAGGAATTTAGGCGTGCATTTCAAGAATTTTGACATGAACTGCTCCGCATCAAGAGGAACAACAGGACAACCGCCGAGAAACTTGCCGATCTTCAAGTCCTTTAAATGCTTGCAACAATCCCCAATGATCGCCGTGGTCTTTCGCTCCAAAGTCGGCGGCAACTCTTCAGGTCGAATACCCTTTCCAAGTATGAAGGTTCGAGTCGGGAGACTCTCAGCGCCATATTCGAGAATCCAATTATCCAAGACACAACGAATCATGCCCGCACAACCAGACTCACAAACACCATCAGGACCGAGAATGAAAAGAAATCTTGGCGATAGGTTCGTCAAAGTGGGGTCCGCACGGGCAAACCTCTTCCCCCGCTTCAACAGGTCCTCATTCACGATCTCGATTTCGTCAAGGTCGATCGAACCGAGACCCGCTTCCGATACAAAACGCAAGTGCTCGATCTCCCCTGGCTCAAAACCCATGAGCCTGCAACAAACCGCATCTACAGCAGGACCGTTCGACCCCCCAATAATCAGCCCGAGATTAAAAGGCTCCGCAATCATCGGCCCCTGCCCCTCGCCTGCATGAATCGCATCCACGAGCACGAAATCAGGGGGACGCACGCGATACAGGTCGGCAATCTTCTGGTGCAATTCCATCGCCGTGGTGTGATGCTTGATGCGATTCATAATGGGCAAAAAACCCAGATTATTCTTGATGGAAAGCGTGACCTTCGTGAAAAGATTCGTCTTTATCTTCGGCAAGGAAATAAACACGTCCGCATCAAGCCAAATCCGGGGAACCTCGAACGGCTCGGTCTGAACCAACGGCTCGGGAACAGTAACCTCAACGTGTTCGGCTTCACTAAAATACACGGGCTCCGCCAAGCCCTCAATGGCATCAAGCGTGCCCGTTATCTTAAACGCAAGGAGAGAAGGCACCTTTATCTTTTGGGACGACAAGGACGTGTTCTCACCAACAAGTATTTTTTTCGGCTCAAACTCTCGCAACGCCTTGCACGCCCCCGCAATAAAAGCAGGTTGCGTGTTAATACCGAGTAATTCCTCGCTTTTATACGGATAAACAAGACTCGGCTTCAATAAAATTGTCTTGTCCCGAAGCTTCGGTCCCATCCCACAATTCTTCAAAACCCTCAAGCATTTCTCACGAATCTGCTCGACATCATATTCAAACTGCTCTTCCAAACACACGCGATTCATCAAATTCTCACCTTGCAATGACAACAAAATTCACGCTCTTCAATCACGAGCTCGTAATACGCGGGTATAGCTGTTCGTAATCCTAGAATAAATATCATTGGAATGCAGATCGTCCTCTAAATTCAAACGGAGCAAGATAAAATGACCGTCGAAAAAAAACTCTGCCTTGAATGTCCCTCCTACGCAAGAACAAAACTCTTTCAAAAACTAAACGTCGTGTTCAATAACTGGTGCGAACACTACCAACGACCACTCGGGCTTTGCAAGGGCTGCGAATTCCAGCAACCCGATAAGAACGAAATCGAAGAAATCATAGAATACGAATTCGTGTACTACTAATATACACGATTCACTCACTTATCATATTTCTCAAGCAAGAGCTCATCCAAATCATCTGACTCATTCTCAAGCTCCTCCAACTCATGCTGAACAATCTCCAAATACTCTACATCCACCTTTCCAACAAAATTCTCGCAACGCTCGTACCTGTCACACACGTTCACCTCAGAATACAAAACCAAGGTCCTATCATCCTTGCAAAAATCACGAAATAACTTGCACTCGACAATCTCAAGGTCCAAATCCGATTCCTCAACCTGATCTTGGGAAAACTTACAGGTCGCACAACACTCCGCCTGCCGATAATTAGGAGGAAACTCGGGATATTCGTCTTCTGCCATTAATATTAACTCCAAATCCTCTGCTTGCTTCAAATTATTATAAAAAAACATTGATTAAAAATTCAATCACTAATTCATTTCCTTGAAATTCAAGCAAAACAAAATTCTTGATCGAGTTATTTAGGCTTGCCTAGTCACCGGCATGTCGGCGGCTTTTCTCAAAAGAACGTTTATATAAATAAAACGATTTTCCGCCCCAATTCGCCCAAAAACGGCCCCGGCTCTGGCGAGCCCGCCATTCTAGATCCGCCGCGAAGGTCCCGAAGAATCTTCCGGTCCACCGCGCGGCATTTCCCTCCTCGATTCGTCACTACCGGCATGTCTTTATAAAGGATCGCGGAAAACCGCGACATGCCGGAACTTTTATTTTTAAGTCTTTCCATTTGGTTTTTATAATACCCGATCTTTTCTATATATATAGGGTAGCAAGAATAAGCCTCAAGTGAGAGGATTGAAATCAAATCTTTCATTTAAAACTGTCGAAGGGAACATTGAAAGTAGCAAGAATAAGCCTCAAGTGAGAGGATTGAAATCAAAGCATTTCTAACGTAGCTGAAACAATTTTTTTAAAAGTAGCAAGAATAAGCCTCAAGTGAGAGGATTGAAATATCATTTGTAAGAAAATGGTGATCAACGGAAAGTTTTGTAGCAAGAATAAGCCTCAAGTGAGAGGATTGAAATTGGACTTGTTCTTATTGAACGTTATGTAATGCGTTAGTAGCAAGAATAAGCCTCAAGTGAGAGGATTGAAATCTTTCTTTTTCTTGTAAATCCTGTAAAATCCGATGACAAGTAGCAAGAATAAGCCTCAAGTGAGAGGATTGAAATGGTGGATTGCTATATAGTGCATTAACACGCCAGGAGGTAGCAAGAATAAGCCTCAAGTGAGAGGATTGAAATTTTCTTGTTGCATTACTATCTAGTTTCTCTTTAAGTGGTAGCAAGAATAAGCCTCAAGTGAGAGGATTGAAATATCTTATCGCGAGCGATTTACAAATTCAGATATAATCGTAGCAAGAATAAGCCTCAAGTGAGAGGATTGAAATGTCTTTCTCGCTTTCTCTGTCTCCATTATGAGATCTCGTAGCAAGAATAAGCCTCAAGTGAGAGGATTGAAATAGTACACTTATTTTTATCACCTCGAGTTTTTATTATGGTAGCAAGAATAAGCCTCAAGTGAGAGGATTGAAATGTCGTTGAGAGCGTCTCAAAAATGGAACAACCAACCTGTAGCAAGAATAAGCCTCAAGTGAGAGGATTGAAATTTATCTGGAACTATACTTATCAAAACAGGATTATTTTGTAGCAAGAATAAGCCTCAAGTGAGAGGATTGAAATCGATGGAGCAGGACAACAGGCTCACAATGTTCCCCACGTAGCAAGAATAAGCCTCAAGTGAGAGGATTGAAATATCTCCCGGATTGCGAGATAGGTCAGCAAGAACGCCGGGTAGCAAGAATAAGCCTCAAGTGAGAGGATTGAAATATATCCATTACACCTTAACTTTTTACCTTCCCATACGTAGCAAGAATAAGCCTCAAGTGAGAGGATTGAAATGCAGCAGCCACGGTGATGCTCTCCTTCACCTTTATCAGGTAGCAAGAATAAGCCTCAAGTGAGAGGATTGAAATGAAATGATTTTTGTCCGCGTTATCGCGGATTTCATTAAGTAGCAAGAATAAGCCTCAAGTGAGAGGATTGAAATTGGATCACGTCGCAAGCGGCACAGCACTTGTAACTTGTAGCAAGAATAAGCCTCAAGTGAGAGGATTGAAATATACAAGCAATCAGGGCATGGTGAAGAAAATGGCGGACGGTAGCAAGAATAAGCCTCAAGTGAGAGGATTGAAATTTTCTGGGATCTTCGTAATGCTCGCAACAGCTAAAGTAGCAAGAATAAGCCTCAAGTGAGAGGATTGAAATATCTTATCGCGAGCGATTTACAAATTCAGATATAATCGTAGCAAGAATAAGCCTCAAGTGAGAGGATTGAAATAGTAAATAGAAAAGCGGATTACCACGATAAGAAAAAGTAGCAAGAATAAGCCTCAAGTGAGAGGATTGAAATACATCTCTCACATACATTTTGAGAGATTGATTTTTTAGTAGCAAGAATAAGCCTCAAGTGAGAGGATTGAAATCCATAAAATTGCTTACTTTTAAAATGCACGCAATTAGGTAGCAAAATTAAGCCTCAAGTGAGAGGATTGAAATTTCTCATCGCAGTCCTCCTGATCGGAGTTCTCGACCACGTAGCAAAATTAAGCCTCAAGTGAGAGGATTGAAATTCAATACGATCCTGATAAGGATCTGATACTGTATCAGGTAGCAAAATTAAGCCTCAAGTGAGAGGATTGAAATGGATTGGAATTTAATTCCCCTACTAGGAGAATGCCTTGTAGCAAAATTAAGCCTCAAGTGAGAGGATTGAAATCCATAAAATTGCTTACTTTTAAAATGCACGCAATTAGGTAGCAAAATTAAGCCTCAAGTGAGAGGATTGAAATGACCAAAGGACTTTACCTCTGACGCACTATGATTTGGGTAGCAAAATTAAGCCTCAAGTGAGAGGATTGAAATGTTAAGAGTATTGGTGAACCTGACACCAATACATTGTAGCAAAATTAAGCCTCAAGTGAGAGGATTGAAATTTTATTGACAGGTTAGTCGTGTGTAGTGCTGAATAAGGTAGCAAGAATAAGCCTCAAGTGAGAGGATTGAAATGTTACGAATTATCGTGTTTTTAGAAAAAGGGTGGGAGATTTAGGCGGTTTGTTTTCGTTTTTCCAGTTTTGGAATTAA
>JALGVI010000159.1 GCA_029838215.1 Candidatus Helarchaeota archaeon
GATATTATCGGTTTGATTATTTGATCTTCGTCCCGCAATTCTCGCAATAATTATCATCGGGCATGATTTCGCGCCAACACTCAGGACAAAATTTCAATCCCAATCCTCTTTTATTCCGGCAATATTGAACTGATACTTGAGGGATCGTGTTCACGTATCTTTTTTCATCTTCTCGAATGGGATTATTGGAAATGATCAATAACTCGAGTTTCGTACAAAATTCAAGACCCTTGATTTCAGTAATTTGATTATCGCCAAGAACTAACATTTTAAGATTAGTCTGGGATTTCAATCCTTTGATTTCGGTAAGAAGATTCTTCTCAAGATCTAATTTTTCTAGATTTTTTAAATTGTCTAGCCCTTTAATCTCCCCGATTTGATTCTCTTCCAATCTTAATCTACGAAGGTTGGTCAAAGGATCCAAACCCTTGATTTCCGTTATCTTATTTTGATCGAGAATTAATGTTTCGAGCCAACGCAAGTTTTCTAAACCCTTAATCTCCTCAATCTGATTTTCTTTTAAATCCAATCTGCGGAGATTGTGTAAGCTTTCTAATCCTTCTATCTCCGATATGAGATTATGGCGAAGGTCTAGCCATTCGAGACTCTTTAGAAATTTTAAACCCGTGATCTTTGAAATTTGATTATTATTTAAAAAAAGAGATCTCAAGTTTTCTTGTTGCTCTAATCCTTGGATCTTCTTGACATGATTGCGGCCCAATTTTAAAAATTCAAGCTTTTTGAGCTCCTCCAATCCTTTAATTTCACGAAGTTCATTCGAATCAATCCAAAGTTGCTCAAGGTTGAGCAAATTTTCTAATCCTTTTAAATCCTGAATTAAATTTTTTGAAAGTAGGAGGACCTTGAGATTTTGAAGATGGTCCAAACCTTCTATTTCTTTAATTTGATTCCCTCCGATCTCCAAGATCTCAAGGTCAGGGATGCCCTCTAAACCATCAATTCTTCTAATCCGGTTGCTGTTAATCCTTAGAAGTTTTAATTTGTCTAGGAATTCAAATTCTGATAAATCGCTGAGTTGGTTATAGTCTAACTCTAATCCCTCAAGGTTATCCAAAGTACCGAGACCCTCAATCTCCACCTCATCTTTTTTCAAGAATTCCTCTTCATGAGGTACAACTTTTTCGCCATGTACCATGACGTGTTCATCACTCATGAATACCAACTAATTTTCTTTGATCTATTTGTCTTGCTAAATCCCTTCAACAAGATTATACTTTTTCTGGTGAATAAAAAATTGAGTGAAACATCCTACTACGTTAAAATTTATTTGTACATACAAAACTTAAATCATTTTTTATCGGAGCTAGGACAAATTTCATTCATTTCATCATGGATATCACTTGCCACATCTCAGGTTCGGAAACCAAAATTTTTGAATCAGGCAGGGAATAATAATTCAGGTGATGATATGGACGAATGGGATGATCAGATAGAAATAGTCAATAATGAAAAAAAACATGCATAAAAACCCATGACCTTTCTCTTCAACTTGGTATAAGCTTGTTAGGAGTCTCAATTCCATATAATTTGTATGGAAAACTAGAATTTAGAGGATTTAGTGTAGTCAAAAATTTATTATTTGAGTTTTTTTAGTAATTGTAAATTAAATCTACTATTTTACTATAGTAAGTTGTATCCTGCAACTGATCTTGTAATGAGATGATCCATTTATAAAATTTATTTCTTAGTTGTTCATTTCCTAAATTATAGAAAATTATTCTTACTTCTCGAATGAAATCAATCGGATCCAAATGAGAATCTACAAAATTCTTGGCATCAACTTCTCGAATATATTTTGAAGATGGTAAATAGTTAAAGAGATCATCTAATTCGAACTCTTGGAGTATTTCTTTCATTAGTTCTGATGTAAACATGATTTTTAAGATGTATTTTCTAACAACGAAGCTTGGGTGAGTTAATCCCTTTTTTATTAAGAGTTGATATAAATCATTACAATTTATTTCATCTTTATATTCTGGAATTACTTGGATATATGCGATTATTTTATTAATTTTTTCTTGAAGAACGTTTATTTTTTGCATTATTTCAAGTGTATGTTTTTCATTTTCTACTCCGTTTCGGTAAGAATTAAAGATTTCCATTAGTTTATAACCTGATGGATCTTCTAAATGCTTATACAACTCAATGAAAATTTCATTTGGTTGAAGATAATGTATTTTTTCAAGCAGTTTGGGGTTAAACTTTCTAATTCGATCAACAACATCAGCTAAATCATAATTTTTTTGGATGGGATCTTCTAAAATATGAATCAAATCTATTTCTTTATCAAGGTTTTTTTCTTTAATAAAAAGATTCGTATAAAAATCTAGTTTAAGTCTTCCATTGGAACGAATCTTACGATTCGGTTCAGTCTTCGTAATTATTTCTTGGGAAGGAATATGATTTAACAATGATTTAAGTATTTCATTCTTTATTTCAACGATATTGGCCACCCAAGCACTCGTAATTGTGACATTTGTTTTGTTATTAAGGTAGATTGACATTTTTGTTACCCTTCCATGCCATGAAGAAAGAACTTTTAGCTCTATTGATTGAATTGTTGAGAATAAAATAAATTTACTTCTCCAAAAAGCATGAGGATGACGGATCTTAATGCCTCTTTCATAAGCTACAATATATGGAATAAAACATCTTAAGCCGAGAAATACTAATATGAAACTAATTAAGAGAAGGAAAATTTGGGAAATTATAGAAAACAAAATACCAAGCATTCTTTCGTTGGGTGGCAAACCGGGAATAATTGCAAATATTAAAAAAGTGATGATTATTGAAAGAATCATTATAAAACATCCGAGAAATAGTAATCCAGTTCCAGATCTTCCATAACGACTTGGAACGTCCGTTCGCCATAATTCTTTCCCGAGTTTAAGAGTTGATCTTTTCATCATTTATATCTTAATTACTGATTCATTGAACACTTGGGTAAAACGTTTGATTGCTCAATAGAAGCCCGGTTACTTTCCTTTTTCCTTTTTTTAAAAAATATTTAAAGTCCGTTTTTTCAGGAAATTCTTACGAAGTAAGGTCCAACATCTCTGTCATAGAGCAGGAGATTCGAACCTGAGGCTTTTGGCACGATGAACAATACGTGTAGGGGAATCCAAAACCGAATCCTCGAATTGTTGACTTGCTAGCTGAAAGAAGAAGTTGTTTAACCTTGTCAAAGGTGATATCTTGCTGTGAAAGCCTGAAAAGAGCGAAACTGCCACCATTTAACATCGGTTGAAGGATGGATTCGTATTCAATTATTTTTTCAGGAGAAAGTCTTTCATTATAATTCGAGGATGAATATTTCTCGAACTCGAACTTTTTAGGAACTTTTATTCTTTGAACCGTGTTCTTCTTTCGATCGAGCTTGGCTAATTTTGCATTCCATCCATTCGAACTTGATTGTTTTAAGCATACTCTTAAGCCAGACGTTGAACGGGCTTGTCTGACAAAACTCTCCATGGTTTGAAGAATTCGCTGAGACATCATTATTACTTCTTTAGAATCTGCTTTGGAATCGTTCATCAGAATTTTCACTGCATTTGGAAGACCTATATAGCTAATCGAATAGGTGGCATTTTCATGGCGAAAGTAATTTTCACCTCTATAAGGAAATGATAATAATGGCAACAATTTATCCGTTAATAGACGAATCTCCATCTGTTCTTTTTTCTGCAATAATGCTTGCATGGCAATTTTCAATTTTCCTTCCAACATCTCAAAAAACCGATCTTCATCACCATCTGCATCGTAAGCAATCCGCATTAGATTAACCACGATCCAATCCATATTTCCCGTTCTCATTGTATCGACTTCAACTTCCTTGAAATCATTCAGTAAAGCATCAAGGCTTCCAGTCATGTTAAAGTTCAAGATATTGGGTGTTTTTGAGAGATTTATAATAAAGGGCGTCCCGAACTTGGCGATCAATTCCACGAGTTTATTCAAGAGAGCATCTGGAGCTTTCGAGAGAGTATCTGAACGAATCTTGAAAAAATGATGAGGACTCAAGAACGGCTGGTTATAAGGAGCACCTTCGAGCAAAACGTCTAAGACCAGGCTTAATAATCGTTCTGTCTCATCTTGGTAATCTGCATACGTTCCTCCGATTTTTCCTCGTGGAAGTGTCACGGGTGCACTTTCTAAATAGGAAGGAACTGAAAATTCAAAGTTGATATTCTTTCCGAAACCCTCAAAATCATACCCTAAACATTCGAAAAAAAGACGCAACTCGCTTTTAATCTCTTCATCTTCTAGATTTTTGATGTAAGGAGCAAGAAATACATTGAAATGGTCAAAAGATTGCTCTCGACTACAATTCGAAATATCAAAGATTTTTGAGATGATGCTTAAAACAGACCGGAAATTCTTTGGAGGACTCAAGGAAATGGACGGACCTAAATTTGGAAGTCCGATATCTAAGAAAACACGCAAATCGTGTTGAATGGAATTTGGTCGAAGGATGAAGAGATTCGCATTGGGAATGAATATTTCACCACTTAAATATAAATCTCCGATTTGATGGTCAAGCACGTTCAGAATCAAATATTGTTCTAAGATCGCATCCCCTGCAATTCGCTGAATGATGCTGGGATTTGAACTGCTGCTCTGGGACTTTATCAAGCTCTTCACGTCGAAAGGCGGCAACCCCAAACGTGTTAATGCGTGACGGTAATTCTCTAAACCCTTTTCAAGTAAAATAAAATTGACAAATTCTCGAATAAGAGGTGCAGAAAGATATCGAATCTTGGATTGTACCAATCTTTCTTCGGCTTCTTTTGCGATCTCCTCTGCAAGGTCATTTGGAACGTTGGCCTCTTTCACGAGTGATTCCGAAATTTTTTTCCGATCAAATGATTCTATTGAATATTCCGATGTCCGCACGTAAATGGTTCCTGACATCTCAGTCCTGACCAAATCTCCAAGATCCCAGATAAATTCGACAATTTTCTCTCCGACTTTGGTCAAGTCGTACCCATCGTCTTTGCCTCCCGAAATCAATCCTGTTTCCTTCAAGTTGCGGAGGTGATAACCAAAACGCCCGGCATCCGACCCAGGGTCCATTTTTAATTGATTCATGATTTCAGTAAATGTCCTAGGGCTTTTTTGACTCAAGATTTTAAGAATTTTAATTCGATCTTGATTCGAGAGATTTTTCAGCACCTCAAATATCATGGTATAAGCCGTCCCCGTGCATGTATTCGGAAAATAATGAAAAAAATCTGTTAATAATTAACTCTAATTTTTTTCATATATATGTGTTGTTTGACGTGCAAATTCCTATCGAACTCGCTTCATCCTACAAAAGAAATATATAAATTAACGGCGATGATTTATCCACGATTAAAAGAATCAGCAGAAAAGTTAGCTGAGTTCTTCCAACCACGAATTTTTAATGGAGATCTTGACGATGTCTGATGAAATCGAGACGTTATTAAAAGTTTCTGAAAAAAACATGACCTTATCAAAAGAAGAAAACGCTGCAGCCGAAGGACGTTTGGAACTGGCAAAAATTCAAATGAAGGCGGCGAGTGTACGCGAAAAACTTGCTGAAAAAGAAATAGAATTAGGACGGGTACGTGAAAATGTAGCTTCCAAAATTCGCAAGCTCGTCACTGAAAAAGAATCTTCTATGAAGGAAGGAATCATAAAATTCTCTGATGAAGAAATTACAAAAGAGAAACAGGATGCTCTATTCTACGAAAAAATCGCAGAAATGGAATTAGAGATCGCCGATATTGGCAAGCGGGTTGCTCGAGAAGAAATAAATGTTGCGAAACAAAAAGAAGAGGTTGCAAAGGTTCTTAAAGAAATTGCAAAGACACGAGAAGAGTTAGGAAAGAAACAAAAAGCCCTGGCTAAATTGAAGAAGGAATTATACAAAGTCAAAGATGATCCAATCAAAACAGACAAGGTTTCGAAAAATATTGAAAAAGC
>JALGVI010000160.1 GCA_029838215.1 Candidatus Helarchaeota archaeon
GCACCCGGTACTTCCAACGCTGAAACCGTGGAGGGAGGCGATCTCGGCGAAAGGAATTTAAGTCGGGAACCGCGAGAATTAAGTCGGAACTAAAGAATTTCTGACCAGCCTAAATTTTCATAAATATCTAAGTGAATTTAGGGATATAAAATTGATGAAGAAGGAAAGAGATTTATTCTGGTTTTTTTCGCTGAAATAGGAATAATAGAAGGGTCAAACAAGCGAGAATGATAGTTATGGACCAATTCAGAACCCAGCTCAGAATGTCTAGTACAGCAGAAGCGTTCAATACTTTTACAAGAAAGAAATTAGAAGCAAATAAAGCTAGGATAATAGGGTTAAAGTCATTTGCAAGATCTACAGGGGGATTCTCTTTGAGCTTAATCATCTGTTTGATACCCAGTCCTGAATACGCAACTTGTGTCCCAAAAACCAAAAAAAGAAAGAATAGGGTTGAAAACATTACCTGAATTGTTAAAAAAATTGCCCCAATAATGCTTGAAATGATACCTAAAACCCCCTCGATGGTTTTTGTAAGAAAGAAAATATTCAAGAAAAATCGGATGATGTCTTGTGTTGGGACTTTTTTCCAAGTCAAGAAGATCAAATAAAGTGCCGAAATACCGAGGCAGGCATTGATACAAGCAATAAAAATAACAATGATGGTATCAAAACTATAAAGGAGTGCAGGTTCAAAAGTGGATAAAATAATAATAGATATTAGCGAATAAATGTAATATAGACTCCGTAAGAAAAAAAATCCGGCGCACAAAGCCAGACTTAACTTGTATATATCTTCTTCTATCGTTTCGATTAAGAGCAATATGAAACCAGAAAAAATCAGGCAAATTGCAAAGCAGAAAGAAAATATATCCAAATAATCATAAAAAAACAGGGGCCACAGGAGGCTTAAATGGTGGTAGATATTCATGAGCGGACGAAAAAATAAAAAAAGTTGTTGAAATCCTAAAATGATCAAAAAAGCAGAAAAAAGGTTTTTAAGCCATGCTCTTGAGACCATGAATATCCAAGACTTTTTCATTATTCATAAAATACTTATGATGTCTTCTTTATTCATGATCATTCCACAATAATGGCACCGCATTAATAATGGTTTATTGCTTTCAATGTCAAATTGTGGTTGGACAGGTTCGCTCGCATTCGTGACGCAATTTGGATTGATGCAAGTGATGATGCCCTGAATGGTCTTTGGGAGCGTAACTTTCTCTTTCGAGATGACTTCAAAGTCCCGAATGATATTTACGGTGGCTTCAGGAGAAATCAAAGCAATCTTATCATAATCTTCTGCATTTAGCTCTTTATTTTCTATTTTTATGACATCTTTTTTCATCACGGATAATTTTCCAGTGGGAACATTCATTGCAATTGATACTATATCACCTTCATTTCCAGTGATTTCCAGAAATTTCATTACCATTAGGGCTTTCCCTGCGGCAATGTGGTCAATCACGGTTCCGTGCTTGATCTTCCTGACGCGTAATGACTTTTCGACCATTTTCTGAACCTCTCATATTTTTCCGAGTACAAGTGCTAGTAATGCCATTCGCACCAATACACCATAATATGCCTGTTTAAAGTAACGCGCATAAGGCATTTTATCGACTTCATACCCAATTTCATTTACTCGGGGTAATGGATGCATTATGATAAAAGTATCTTTCGGTTTTAACCGCTCAAACAATTTTTTATCAAACCGATATGACCCACTCACTTTTTGATATTCGCTTGGGTCAGGAAAGCGTTCTTTCTGAATCCTTGTAGCATAAAGAACATCAAGCTTGCTTAAAATGGGTTCGACGTTTTCATATTCATGATACCTAATACCTGAATCATTTAACGATTTCAGGACATCATCTCGCATTTTAAGAAGAGGAGGGGAAATAAAATACAATTCAATATTATTATATAAAGAAAGTGCATATGCAAGTGATTTCACGGTTCGTCCATACTTTAAATCTCCTGCCAAGCCAATTTTCAGTCCATCTATTTTCTCGAATTCATTTTTGATGGTTAAAAGATCCAAGAGTGCCTGCGTGGGATGCTCCTTTGTTCCGCTCCCACCACAAATAATTGGCACATTTGAAACTTCGGCAGCAAGCATGCTACTTCCTTCCAATTTATGGCGAATCACGATAACATCACAATAACTTTGAATACAGGAAATTGTATCGCTTAAATTCTCGCCTTTTGCGGCGCTTGAAAATTCCGGGTTACTAACACTTATCACGCGTCCTCCTAACTTGTGCATGGCAGACTCAAAACTAAGTCGCGTGCGCGTGCTGGGCTCGAAAAAGAGGCTTCCCAAAATTTTTCCTGCGAGCAACATGGAAGGAGTATCGCTTTTATAGTGCACTTCCATCTCATTTGACTTTTCAAGAATGTAGTCAATTTCTTCTCTTGTAAAATCCTTAATGGAAATGATATCTCGGTTCTTGAATGGGCGCAAGCGATCAACCTCTCAAAAAAATCTCATCATTACAAGAATTAATTGCTGTGATTTTTCTTATTTCTTATTATGAATATGTCACGATAAATAAAAAGGATGCATCAAATCTTTTTATCACGATAAATAAAAAGACGTGGAAACATGGTCGTGGTAACATCTCTTTAATAATCATTTTAGCAGAATCTGCATTGGAATTGCTTCCACAAGGTTTCCATTCGCTAAGAAATGTAAGAAGGAAGGCACGTGAGCGAAACAAATTGCCTTCGGAACTACTATTTGATAAATCATCATATCATTCACTTGCACGCTCCTTGAAGAATCATGAAAAAAGGGGTCGGCCCGACATCATTCATGTAAGCCTGCAATTGCTTCTTGGTTCTACTTTGAATAAAAGCGGATTTTTGAATGTTTTCATTCATACGATAAACGATGAGATCATTCGGATTTCTCCAGAAACGCGTCTTCCAAAAAATTATGCGCGGTTCACCGGTTTGATGGAACAACTCTTTGTTTCGGGGCAAGTTCCACC
>JALGVI010000086.1 GCA_029838215.1 Candidatus Helarchaeota archaeon
TATTTTAATTCATTATGAAATTTCAAATCGAGAAAATCAAGCTAGTGAAACTAGATGGGCAAGCAGATCGCAATCTTCAAATTCTCACTTATCTTGGCATTTCGCTCGATGACTCACCGACGTTTTCGGACGCTCCTTACCGTAGGCGGTGTGATGATCGGAATATTTACGTTCGTTTCCCTAATGAGCATAACGCTGGGAATGAAAGAACAGATCTCAGGTATACTCGAGCAATTTCTGGGTGCTGGTATCATCGTCACGTCTACAGAAGGTGGGTCTCGACCGTCCGTTCCTGGAATCATGATCGATCAATTCGCAGAGATCGAAGGGGTTGATGCGGTTACGGGTTATATCATGGATTTCATGACAATCGGTGCTTCATATGCATCGGTAACTGGTGTAGAACCCGAGAAAATGGAACTCGCGTTTCCCATTGAAGTTATAGAAGGAAGAACATTATTGCCCGATGATGAATATGTTTGCTTGACGGGTGCAGGTTTTGTGGGTCATGACGTTGGAGATAAAATATATCTATCTGGTTCCTTGTTGGGTTCTACTGGTGCCGTCGAGTTGACGATTGTTGGAAAGCTTGCCAGCATGGGTGATCCCATGGCAGATTCGGGAATTATAATGCCATTGGGAACGTTACAAGAACTCATGAATACTGAAAATGTTCAATTTGTCCTCGTTGACTGTTCCATAGATGTATCCGAGTCCGTGGCCAGATCAATTCGAGACAATTATCCCGATGCAATGGTAATCGAAAGTGCTGAAATCATGGACACGATCACCTACATTCTGGATCTGATCAATGTCTTGCTGATGGTTCTTGCCGTCATTACATTGACCGTTGGTGCCATTGGCATAATGAACACGACCATGATGAATGTCCTTGAACGGACTCGCGAAATTGGTATTATCAAATCCATAGGCGGGACTCGAGCCGAAGTCGTCGAGATCTTCATAATGGAAGCCATCATAATAGCCATTATTGGAGGAATATTGGGTTGCGTTCTGGCAGTTGTTGGTGTCAACATGCTTAGTCCCATGATCACGCCCTATCTAGGAATGCCAATGCCATTCTCATTTCCTCCATATCTCTTTATCATTGCAATGCTCATGGCAACACTCATCGGTTTTGGTGCCTCTTTATATCCTAGTGTACAGGCTGCAAGCGTTCGCCCTGTAGAAGCATTAAGATATGAATAATTGAGAACTTATTGCCGTTTATCTAAATCTATTAACAAGAAAATGAAAAAATCACTTTTTTTCTAATATTTTACTTGGTGGTGCCATGTTGCGTGAGGCACGAAGTTTAAAAATGGTTGCAATCTTTGCCATTTTATCATCACTCACCAAGAGTCAAGGATATTTATCGATTTCGATAAACATCAGGTCTTTTTTAAGATGAACCTTTCCCGTTCCCTTGACGACCGAACCAATCTTCCAGAATGGTATTCCAATACGTGAAAACTCCTGTTCCAAAGCTCCTAATTGTTCTTCCGGAATCGATAAAAGCATTCCACCTGCCGTTTCCGAAGCATTTCCTTCATTAAGTCCGTGAACAAACAATTCCGAGAGTTCCAACGCACCTTTTATGACTGGAAGCTCGCTTATTTTGATATCCACCTGACTCATTTTTGCGATGTTTAGGGCATGTCCTCGAATACCAAAACCCGTGACATCCGTGGCGGCACTTACGTTCAAGTTTTCGAGTGCAATTGCGACTTTTTTATTACTTGTCAGCAAGATTTGTACTGCAAGGTCAACAGCACGTATTGCTTCCTTTCTAGGAAGAACCTCGAATACCATTTCCTGAATGCTTTCTTCTTCTTTCAACGCCCTGTATGCTGCCATGCACGATTGGATTCCGAGTGGTTTTGTGAGAACCAACACGTCGCCAGGTCTTGCACCATGACTATATATGACCCTACTTGGATGCGACACGCCCGTGCATGCACCACCAATGATTGGCCATGGATTCTTAATCGTATGCCCACCGATGACAGGAGCACCTTCAGCGTTACAAAAGTCCACGAATCCCCGTAACATTTGCTTCGCAATTGTTTTTGGCATGTCTTCAGGAAATGCCATTATTACGAGAACGCTGATGACGTCATGGACTCCCATTGCATAGAGATCATTAAGGGAATTACAAGCACTGAGTTTCCCCTGAATCACGGGGTCATCGTGAAGTGGCGTGAAAGCATCTATCGTTTGCACCAAGACCATTTCATCGGAAATCTTTAATACTGCGGCATCATCACCCAGCTTAGACAAGATCTTCCGGTTCTCTATTGTTTCCATGCCTTCAAGCAAATTCTCGAGATCAATGCGGTCAATCTTACATGCTCATCCGTGAAAGGTTACTTTCTTCGTTAGACGATACTCATCTTCCATGATGAAAGCTTCCTTTTTCGTATTAGATATGTTAATCAACAAAATTGAAGAAATCAACAATAAATATTTTTTCTGTTTTCAACAAGCAAGTTAGAAATGGACGATCATGACGAAAATTCTCTTCCGTTCTCACGGATGAATTCAATGATTTTTTTCTCTTTTGCCATTCCGGTTCTTGCTCCAACCTGCAGACAATTCAATGCTCCCGCGGCATTTGCAAAAAGAGCAATCTCATCAAGGTCCCATCCCTTCAAATATCCCACTCCAAATGCTGCATTAAATGCATCTCCTGCTCCCGTCACGTCTTTGGGCTGAATCTTAAAACCAGAAATGAATTTCTCCTTGATCTTATCATTTTCTCTAAAAAAAATCCTGCACCCATCCTCTCCTAGAGTTACCACGATTACTTTTAAATTCACTTTCTTCTGCATCAATGCTCGAGTGGCTTCAATTGGATTGTTGATGCCTGTCAATTCCATTATTCCAAGCTTCTGCGGTACTAAAATATCAACAAGATCCAAGAAATTCAGGATCTCATCTGCTCCATTATTGACAATTACTTGTTTCTCAAGATCAAATGAAATCAGTATCTCTGGATTATTATCGCGTGCCTGCTTCACGAGATAACTCGAAACATCCCCATGAATATAAGAAGTATGAAGAAGACGGGCTCGCGCTATCTTGTCAAAATCCGCCTGATTAAAATCATCGGGAACACTCACGCGTGTCTTGATAACGTACGGCGACTGAATGATGACTTTTTCACCAACCCGATTGATCAAGATGAATGTTTCTGCCGTTTTCTGCCCTTTCTTAATTCTAGTGAGTGACGTGTCTATCCCTTCGGTACTGAGATCTTTTAACAAGATCTGTCCTGCCTCATCATCTCCAAAAGCACCGATGAATCCTGCTTGAACTCCCAATCTGCTTACTTGAGTCAAGTAATTACCAATCACTCCTCCACTGGTCAAGATATATTCTGAGGCATCGACTTTTTCGTCCGAACTTGGAAATCGGTCAATGAGAAGAACGTGATCCAAATTACAGCTCCCAATGCCGAAAATTTCAATCATCATGTCCACCTTTTCAATTACGAATCATTTCTAAACAGGATTTAAAAAAACATTCAGATTATCATGGATGAGTTTCGAATTAAATGATTCTGCAGGAAAAAAAATTCCATTCATAAACTAATTATTCGATTTCCACACCTATTGCACGCAATGATAAAGCCTAATTCTATTCCTTCGACCATGTCTTTCGTTAATACTTGCCCGCAAAATGGACATAGTTTCTCTGATGCGTCCTGTTCACTCTCTTCTTCCTTTGATGCCACGTATATCGGTTTTGGCGTGATAACATCTGGCACGACATTCTCGTTGACAACATCCTTTTTTTTCGAGTCAATGTTCAAAGAAATGACGTTCAAGACGCCTTTATCTGTAAATGGCAGGTCTTTATCATCTTTTGTATCAGCGATGGATTTCTCAATTCTCTTTGAAGATACTTTTTCTTCAATCTTGATAATTTCCTTTTCTGAAGATTTTTCTCTCGCAATTTTGACTGTCTTCGGTTTTGGCATTGACATGATTGCATTTTTTAATTCGGCACTCGCCTCCGTCTCGTTTTTAACATTTACTGCCTTTTTCGTCTTCAATTTTTTATGAGTGAATTGCAATGTATCGGGTAACTCATCTTTCGGGCTGGGTTGTTGCTCTTTCTTCGCCTTGGCTTTTTTTTCAACTTTTCGGGTCTTTGTTTTTATTGCGGCTTCCTCTTCTTCTTCCGCGGCTTCCTCAATTGAGATCCCAAAGATATCTTGGAAGAGCTCTTCATTTTTTTTGCGAACGATCTGCTCTTGTTCTTCTTCTAAATCATTTTCATTGGGTTTTTCCTTTCCAGTTCGAACCATTTTCAACCAATAATCATATCGAAATGATGTTTCTTAAAAATTATTATTTGCAGGAAGTGATAATATTTAGAGAACACGCGCTTTTTATTGAGTTTTTCACGCAAACTTCATTGATCTCAAATAAGAGGTGCGTGGTAATGTTTCACGAATGCTTTCAACAACAACATGTTTTCATCATGGAATTAAATCGAAAAGAATTGGAACAATGCGCAAGGAGATTTTTCATAAAAAGAACCATCACGATAGAAATGACCGATCTTTTCTCATGTTCATCTGGATTAAACTCATGAAAAATAGGTTATGGAAGACTTATCGAAATCTCGAACCATTTGGATCCGCATGGATGGCTTGATGTGGAAATTCGCAGAGAGGTGACGAAAACCATGAAAAAACACGTTAATTCCTTGGCTTGCCATGATAAATGCTGGATGATCTTCACTCTTGTATCTCTTTTTAGTAATATGAAGAGTTACTTGCTGGCAGATCCGCTCGTTTAAAAATCCAAGAGAATGCACGTATTCATGGAGAAGAACGTGATACAAATATGCAATTAAAATATCTTCAGAATGACTCTGTTCAGCATGGAGAATCCTCAATGCCGTGATGTTTAATAAAATCATCGTTCCACCTGAAAAATACATCCCACCGATAAAACCATTATTGGAGTAACCCATCTCAGCAAGCCCTAGCGTTAGTCCAGCTCGATGTCTATGGATGACGTTTTCGACATCTCGTTTTACTTCTTCAAAGATATCTGGTATTTGCTTGATTAATTCTTGAAATTCCATCACGTTAATAAAAAATGCGTTCCATATATAATGACTGGGCACTAACAACATGCTTGCAAATTAACCAATAAAATCCCGCATGCTTTGCACGACTAAAGCAGGATCATCGTGCAATATCCAGTGAGTTGATTTTTCACTTCGGATGATTTTTAGGTTTTCAACATAATCGGACATGTGAATCAATTGTTGTGGTAATAAATAAATGTCTTTCATTCCCCAGATCACCAATGTCGGAACCTTAATAATGCCCGTGCCCTTATAGGAATAGGGAAATGCCCGATAATAATTTACTCCTGCGGAGATGGCTCCCGGTCGTGACCAAGCATCGAAATATCGCTTTCTGTCTTCTTTGCTAAATGCCTTTCGATTTCTCGGACCTGCAAACACGGCCAATTGCAATCCTTGAAAATCATTCTCGAGCAGGAACTTCTCCCCTTCTGGTGTTTGGAATTTGAATATGTAAGCACTTGCTCGTTGCTGTTGTTTATCTACTTGCAAGCTGTGAAGGAATGCTTTTGGATGAGGCGCGTTTAAGATTATTAATTTCTCAATGAGATCTGGATATTGCTCGGCAACCGCCCACGCAACCAAGCCGCCCCAGTCATGACCCGCAAGATTTATCTTGTCAAATCCCAACTCTTCAAATAATCCAACCATGTCCTGAACTAGAATGTCAATTCCGTAATTTTCCATTCCTTCTGGCTTGTCGGAAGTATTATAGCCGCGCATATCTGGCAGGATTAGTCTAAAATGATCTCTTAATCCTGGAATGACACTTTTCCAACCATACCAGAAGTCTGGAAATCCGTGTAAGAGAACTAAAGGTTTGCCTTTCCCAATGAGTACGGTGTGAAGCCTTATTCCGTTTGTATTGACATTTCTTTCTTCGATTTCATCCAAAAACGACACGATAATTCCCCTATTAAGTCAATAAAAACAAAAGGAGATAAATTTTCGTCACGCATTTCGTAATAGGTAATTTTTATATTCAATGGCGTTTTTTAGGGCTGAAGCCATGGTTGCCACGTCATTCATTACCGGAATGCCGACAGCACGAAATCGATTTTCGAGCTCATTACGTTTTGCCACGATTTCCGCATCACAAAATGTCTGTTCGGATATTATAATGACTGGCTTTTCGATTTTCCTTATATTCCGCACCAATTGTTTTACATTTGATTCCATCATCGCAGCAAAGTCCATCTTATTATCGGGATTCAGTTTTGTCATGAGCATCGTGTTCATTATCCCCCAATCCAAGCCCGGCTCAAATGTCATTATATCGATTCCGTCCATTTTATCAAATATTCTGATGACTTCCAAGACCTTCTTTATGTTGAACATGTGAATGTTCATGTCCACCGGATTGCGCAATAACGTGCCAACTTCACCTATGACTTCTTTTATTCTCTCCATGTCTTCACGGTTTAAGTCAGGGAAACTCAACCCCATTTTTGAGCATAAATCTGCCCAGTAGACGTTGTTTCCACCGCCTCCCAAGACTGCTCCCAAATTTGGGCCAATCTTCATGAGTTTGCCATGTTCTTGAAGGTTAGAGATTAAAAGTGCCGTGTGAAGAAGGTCTCTTCCGCCTTCTTCTACCAATATTGCCCCTGATTGCTTGAAAGCCCCTTTTATCACTCGACTATCTCCCGAAATGGAGCCAGTATGGCTGAGAATGGATCTCTTGCCCACTTGAGTTCTGCCTCCCTGCCAGACGATCACTGGTTTTTTCTTCGTCGTCTCTCGAAGAATCCTGAAATAATTACGACCCTGCTCGAGAGTCTTGAATCCTTCAAGATATTCTATTATGAGTTTCGTTTCTATATCATCTTTAAAATATTCCAATAATTCATCTGCGTTTATATCGGCACCGTTGCCATACGATACTGCCTTGTTGAATTTCAAGCCAATTCCATTTCCATATATGATGAACGCATCAGCATTTCCTCCTGATTGCGAAATTATGGAAACGCTTCCTCCCCACTCATCACCTGACTTGAGTCCCTGGTTGAATGAGATTCGTCGTTTTGGCACGCAAAGACCGATACAATTCGGTCCAAGCAATCGAACTCCTCCTTTTCGTGCTATCTCGACAAAACGTTCTTCATCTTCTTTTTGACCTATTTCCGAAAACCCCGAAGTGAAACAACATACTAATTTCACTTTCTTCTCGACGCAATCTTCAAGAGCTTTAAATGCGTGTTTTTTAGGCACGGCAATGATGCAATAATCCACGGGGTGTGGAACTGCCTGAAGATTTGGATACGTTTTGATTCCATTCATTTCTTCATATTTTGGGTTGATTGGATAGATTTTATCCTTTGGATAGTTAGCGGCTAAAAGAGACTGAAGAAAAGAAGAGCCTCCTGAAAAATATCCCGGGCTCGCACCAATAATTGCAATTCCTTCCGGTTCAAACAATGAGTCATCCATGTATATCACGTCTCGGATTTACTTAAGATTGTCTGTGATCTACTTGATACTTTTCCATGATTTGAATTAAGAAGATTTTTTTAAAGTTTTTGTGAAATTTCGTAATTTCGACATATTCAATTAATTGAAAAATAAATCCAATATGACTCATCTCACGATTAGGTTTGCTTTTTTCTCGGCAACGCCTATTCTGGCAATCGTTCCTGAGTTGAATTGGACATAATCCTCTTCAATTCCGTCACTGAAGATAACTCCATTTTTGGGCATACTCGATGTGATGATCAATTCTTCTCCTTCTAGAATTTTGCCAAAAACGAGATTTGTCCTTGTAACGTTATGCCCTGATAGTTGTTTGTAATCTCGTTAAAAATAAAGTTAGAATCCATCGTCATGGCAGGTATAGATACGATATTCGTTTTATATGCAAAATAAAAGAAACTAAGGCCCCTACCACTCTTTTTTTTCTTTCCAGAAATGTACTTAATGATGTACCGAGAAGGATCTCCTTTAAAATATTTCACCATTTTATTCACGATATTTTGTTTATATCTATTATATGACTAACAAATTTCTTTTCCCGTAAAGATTTATAAGCTGTTTCAATAAGCTGTTTCGCAAGATTTATTGCTTCGGAGATGTTCTGATTTCTTGTATATGTGTTTTTTCAATCATTGCTTGTAGAATAAGAAAAAATTGCAAGACGTGATGTCGATGACTCAAGCCGATCCAACCGAAACTGAGAAAACGGAAAAATATTATAAAAAAATTCGAGACGCCCTATTCATGCCTAGGGCTTTGAAAGAAAGTATCCAACTTCTAAAGGCGTGGTATTCACCTGAAGAAGCCCGTGTGGTTTCTGTTTTTAAGACCCCCATGATGGTTTCGATGCCCATTGAAAAAATTGCCGCAAAGACCAAGATGCCCGAAGAAAAAGTCAAGGAAATCGTTGAACGACTCGTGAAGAAGGGTCTTCTTTATAATTTCGTTAATAAAAAGGATGAGAATAAGCTCTATTATGCTCTTGCCTTCTTGTTTCCAGGTTTATTCGAATGGTACTTTGCATCTCCATTCGTTTCAATTGACGAAAAACGAAATGCCGCAAAGTTATTTGAAAAACTCGAACCCGTAATGGGTGCAATGATGGCATCGAAATATGAAACCGCACGCGTGGCACCTGCAATGGATGCAAGGATTAAAACAATCAAGGTTGAAGAACCCGTCGAAGTAGGACAAAGTCAAGTCTTGCTTTTCGAAGATGTCGTCAAAATACTGGAGAATAGCTGGAGTATTGCAGTCATGCCTTGTCCTTGTAGGGTTTTCCACGGTACAATCCTTCGAGATGGTTGCGATAAACCAATTGATGTTTGCATAAATCTTAATTCTGTCTCTGAATATGTTCATCGGGTCGGAATCGGTCGCAAGATTTCAATCGAAGAAGCAAAAGCCATCCTTCACATGGCAGAAAAAGCGGGTTTGGTACATCTCGTGAATAATCTTTCAACCAAGCATTCTTTCATATGTAATTGTTGTTCCGACTGTTGTGGCTTCCTGAGCGTGGTGAACAAATTCAAGTTGTATGATGGTGTTGTCGCCCGATCTGATTATCGTCCTCGAGTGGATCTGGAAACTTGCATCAAGTGTGCAAAGTGCGTGAAAATTTGTCCTGTTGGCGCATTGCACATTGTCTACGGAAATAAAGAAGATCTATCCGATACCAAAATCATTGTTCGGGATGAATTATGCTTGGGATGTGGCGTGTGTGCTGTCAACTGCCCGAAACAAGCCATCAATCTCGAAAAAATAAAACAAACCCGTGCCGAAGACCTTGAAGATCAACTTTGGAAAGGCGGGATGCGCACGCAAAAAGAACGCCTCTTTTGAAAATTCAATGAAAACTGGACCAAAATCTCATTCACTTTTTTTCGGGTGATTAAAAATTTCAGATGATTTAACTGAGATTGAAATAGCGAGTTTGATTAAGCCGGAACTGATTCGTTCTCACGCAAAAAGACTCAATATCTCCGAAAACGGAAGCAGGAAATTTCTCGTTTTAGCAATCGAACAACTAGCAAGTTCTACGTATCATCTTGATCTTGCCAAAAAAGGATTCATAAGAGGCAAAAATGACAAAATTCAGGAATTTCTATCTGAAGTTAGTGCCTGGGACGAAGACGAGTTTGATCTTGAAGATTTTGAAGTCATTGGCTATTGCAAGAACATAAGATAGACATGTATCCTTGATCTTGATCGTCGATTCCAAGACTTTTTTTTGTCAAGATGGATAAAGTCGCGGTCTAATGATTGATAAACGATTCGGAAGAAACATTTTAATTCCTTCAAGCTCATTTTTAGTTTAATTTAGATATAATATCAAACATGGTGAATCTTCATGCGTGCGTGGGTGAAAAAATTCATCCTTTCAGCATCAGTAATCGGAATGATCGTATTTCTCCTATTTTCAGGTAATTGGTTTGGTAGCTGGTATCTGAAGCTCAATTATAAGGCACCATATATTTCCATTACAACTGGAAATGCAAGCGAATGCATTGGCATCTCCTTTGAAACTCCGTTACCTTGCATTGCGAATGTCTACATCGGAACAGATCTGACTTATTCTAATTTTACCAAGTCCGATACGAGTCTTACAACCGTTCATCATTTCAATTTTACCGGTCTTTCGCCGGGCACGACTTACTATTACGTCGTTAATTCCAGCCAATATACTTGTGATTACATGAATAAGCATTACTCCTTTAAGACTGCCCCTGATTCTAACAACGCTCATTTTAAATTCGGAATAGTGGGAGACACGCGTCCTGATACGTTCGGTCATTCTGGAATGGAGATTACGATGACAGGCTTGATGGCTCATGACCCTGATTTCATAATAAACGTGGGTGATATTGTCATGACATCGCTTCGCTTGGATCATTGGGCTCGATTCTTCCAGATGGTAACAATGAACGACTATGGTTCGGAACATCCCTACATGGTAAGTATCGGAAACCACGAAACCATCGAGTATGGTGGCGATCACGGACTCACGTTCGATCGGCTCTTTTACTTTCCAGATAGAAATCTATACTATGCTTATAATTACAGTAATACATGCTTCATCTCTCTAGATCTGGTCATAGACAGCTTTTTGAACCCAGACCCTGTTGGTGTTTCACAAGCACAGCTTGATTGGTTGACTGAAACTCTTCAAGAGGCAAATGCAAGTTCTGAAATCAATTGGATCATTGCTTCTTGGCACGTGCCAGCATATTCGAGTGCTGGTGATAGTGAAACCGTAAAGGAAAAAATCATGCCAATATTGGAGCAATATAAAGTCGACTTGATCTTGGTCGGACATCATCATTTCTATGAACGATTGAGCATCAATAACATCCCTCACATCATTTCGGGTGGAGGCGGTGCTGAGATAGACCCATTCGTTTCAAGTCTTTCCCCATATTCTCAAATCAGTAAGTCTGGCTATCAATATTGTACCGTTGAAATCACCGATACTGTACTCTCATTCAGTGCATTTGATCAGAACGGGATTCAATACGACACGTTAACACTTCAACAAAATAACCCTTGGAGGCTCTAAAATGGTTAGTAACATTTTATTCGATTATCGGGCTTGGTATTTCCTTATCGGTACTCTCTTATTTTTGGTTCCACGATTCATGAATTCCATTAGTGTCTTCGGACTTGAGCCAAACGAAACACCCCGAAACAACACTTCAACATTCATGTATTTCATTGTCGGTGCAATTTTTTACATGTTCATGATCGAAGACCTAATTACTGCGTTTTTGTATACAGGAAGTGCTGCTGCAAGTGCCATTCTACTTGAAATTGTCCCGGTTGTCCTGATCTTTCTTATTGGATTTGTCTTTTCCTCCGAAGCGTTCGTCAAACCAACTAAAAATACTCTAATTACATTGTTAATCATTAGCGTGATTGGTCTTCCGCTTTCGTTCCTATTATTTCACAACACGTTTATTGACAATCTCTTTTCGTATTCTTATGTTTTAGGTCCTGTCATTGCAATCGTAATTGCTGCCGCTGGTGGATATGGAATTCATAGAATACTTCGAAAGAAGTTGCCCGATTTTAACCAAGACCTTTGGAGCGTCAATTCTCTTTGGAAAATAACAAATAACCCCTATTTATTAGGCACTATTATAATCGTATCTCTCCTTGAAATCTTCATGCAATTAAACGGCTATTCATTCGCCTATCCACTCGTTTATCTCCTCTAATTCTCTTTTTTTTTAGTTTACCGATTTCGGA
>JALGVI010000087.1 GCA_029838215.1 Candidatus Helarchaeota archaeon
AAATCGGCGATGATTCGAAGTAAACTCATCAAAGAGCCGGGTTTATCAATAAGAGTGGTTTTAAATTTGAACAGCCGACCTGCCTTTATGAGACCTTTCACAATGATTTTCTGGATTAGCGTGATGTCGATATTTCCACCACTAATCACGACAACGATTTTTTTATTTTTCACGGTCAATTTATTCAATGCCGCAGCAAGTGCGACCGAGCCTGCACCTTCGACCATTAATTTTGCACGTTCCATTAGCATCAAGATTGAGTTTGCAATTTCATCTTCTTCGACCAAGATGATTTCATCCACGAGCTCTCGGATGATTCCATACGTGATTTCGCCCGGCTTTTTAACTGCGATGCCTTCTGCGATCGTGTCGACTTCAGGCAAGTCAACAATTTTACCTTTTTGGATGGATTCGTGCATGGCTGCAGCACCCGCTGCTTCAACACCCACTATCCTAATGGAGGGCTTTTTTGCCTTGCAATAACTGGCAATTCCAGAAATAAGCCCGCCCCCGCCAATGGGAACCATTATGATGTCAACATCAGGAAGCAGTTCTAGGATTTCCATTCCAATGGTGGCTTGTCCAATGATAACATCTTCATCGTTGAATGCATGAATGAATGTCAGTCCCTCTTCTTTTTGGATTTTTTTTGCGTGTTTATATGCTTCATCGTAATTATCTCCCCGAATCAAAACGCGTGCGCCATAGCCCTTGATGGCTTGAGCTTTTATGAGCGGAGTGCCTTCAGGGATCACGACTGTAGAAGAAATACCATTAATAGATGCAGCCAATGCCACACCTTGCCCGTGGTTGCCGGCGGAGCTCGTGATCACGCCCGCCTCTTTCTCATTTTCACTTAAATGAGCAATTTTATTCAATGCCCCTCGGATCTTAAAGGACCCAGTTTTTTGTAGATTTTCCAATTTTAAAAAAATTTCGTTTCCCGTCAAAGTACTGAATGTTTTGCTTTGATCCAACGGAGTGACATGAACGAAATTTCCTAAAATCGTCCTTGCTTTCGTGACTCTTTCAATAACATTCTCTATCAAGTCAAATCACTCGGGGTTTTAGAAGGGAGATTAAATCAATTCAGTATTTTCGGATTATCCTTTTTATTAGTTTCGAGAGAAAAAGCAGGACGTGAAAAGTTGGACGAAAAAAAAAAAGAAATGACATGTAGTTACGGGTGGTAAAAATCCGTATTTTTCCGTTTGGCAGTTCTGACACGGTACTCTAGTTTTAAGATATTTACAACCTGCATAATGACATCAATGATGGTGAAGAAGATTGCAAATCCAAAGAATACCTGACATGCCCACCAAAAAGGCTGTGGAACAAGTATGATGGTAGGGAACGGCATTGGATAATACCACCAGATCATCGGCATCATGTATGGCTTGAGGAATAATACTATAATGAAGGGAATCGAAGCAATCTTGACGAACATGTTGAAACAGAGCAACACTTCATGTGCTGTTGGATTGTGATTTCCCAAGATCCCGCGTGATAATTCAATTCCGCCGCCAATGAGCGCAAATACACCAAAAAACCTGAGCCAAAATAGGAATTCGGGATGAAAAAAGACATTTAAGATCAGAATTGGTTGCAATAGCATCAGATATCCCAATACTAACGTGAAAATGCCTCCGAAGATCGCCCCACCTTGATCGACCATTTTCACCGGCTTTTCTTCAGGTAGCTCTATTTCAGATCTAATGGATTCTTTCTCTTGAGCCGCTGTTTCGGGAATTTCAGAAGTTCTTTCCATTGTAGATGTAGCATTTAATCTTGACTCTTCCCGTGAATGCTTGCTACCGCCTATCATCACGGAGTGTGGCGTTGGAAATCCTTCGGGCTTTGGAATTATGCCGTATTCAAAAGGCCATTCCTTAAGAGTGGTTGAATCAATTTGAAAGTCCTCGGGAAGATAACCTTCCATTGACATCCAGATGAACAAAATCGTTAGTGTTGTAAAGACCACCGTGCCACCTAGAAGTGTTCCTCCTGCAGCGGTGAGAATATTGTTGAGTATGTCAATCGTCTGTGCCATTCCAAGCAATGAAAGCACGAAGGTTGAGGTTACAGAAGTTATTGCCACGATAGCATTTATGGCAATGACGATAATGAACAATGCTTCCAGAGCTACATAGTAAATGGGGAATAGCTCCTTTGAGATATAGAGCATTGGAGTCCCGCGCCGTTTATATTCCCGGGCAATGCTTGATGGAGACCCCATTTGTGCGATGGCTTCCCGCACGGATTCGTAAGTTGGTTCTCCAGAACTCGAGAGTTCGGTTGCCTTGTCATATACATGTTCCTGAAGTTCATCCAAAATGTCTTGGACTTCATCTTTTTTCTCTTTTAACCATTCAGGGAGTTTATTCTTGATTTTTTCTAAAAATTGATTTATTAATGCTTCTTTTTCGTTTTCACTCATTGGTTCAAACTCCTTCTTTTTAATTCTTCAATATTATTTCCGCAGACTTCACAAAATCGAACTGTTTCATCTCGAAGTGAGATCCTGTTTGCGCATTGGGGACAATATATAAATTTCTCCTTGAGCACGACTTTGATGTCAATTAAACTGGCAATGGACTCGATGAGCTTGCTGAAAAAACCAGAAATATGGTTAAAAATCTTCAAACCACTTTCGGTTAAGTGGTAATATTTTCTGGGTCGACCCTTGAATTGCTTTTTTGTCGATTCAACGATTCCTTTCTTTTCCAAGTTTTTCAAGAGAGGATATAGTGTCCCTTCTTCAATGACCAGCATTCCACCCGTAGCTTCTTCTAGTTCCTTGAGGATTTGATATCCATAGGCACCTTCACCGTTATACTTATTAATAATTGAGAGGATGCAAATGGTACTGGTGCCCCTGAGCGTTTCGGACTCGATACTTTCCACATAATTCCTAAATATGTCGTCCTTTATCAGCGCAGATGAAGACAATTCTTTTACTCGCTTTATCATGTTTTACATCTCAATCCATGATTTTTTTGATCCAAATTCGATAATTCCATCTTCAAGAATGAAAAACTTGATGAACGGTCTTTTTTTCTTTGGAATTTTTGATATTGCACGCGAGTCAGAGGTATCACTCAAATTAAACGTGGCGACAGAATGGTACTCATCTGTTTTCGCCAATATTATTTTCAACGTGCCTGTAAGACCATTTTTTCGAGGGAATACTTTTTCTCCATTCGTGATCTCGTTCATCAACAACAACTCGTTATTTTCAATTTTTCACATGATGGTGGTTCGATATTATTTGTTTCTTGCTATGGGTTGCTTACTATGAGTAGTTAGGTATCCTTAAAATAAAAACCTTTCGAATCAAGCAATCATCGATTTTTGATAAGGCGGTAGTAAAGAATTATATCTAAGAAATGGATAGGATAAGTGAGGTTTTTTAAGAATAATTAGATTGTAAAAAGCGGTCTTGACTTTGTCAAACCATTAAACATGAGTTTTGTGAAATATATCACGCTATTCGCTTCAAAATGGTTTGCCATGCATCAAGCTTCAGAAAGCTCTCATCCATATCCTGAAAAACTTGAATCAAACGATTGAAAGTCACCGTGAAGCTGGCTATATCAGGACCAACGTGCTTACGAGAAAGCATATCGCTTAAAAGACCAATAACCGCTCTTGAAACAGGTTTTCTATCGATTTCTGCAAGCGGTTCCGTGACTATTGAGCCACACGCAGAAGACAAACCAATGGTTATCCCATTATTAGTGTCGTAATTGAAAAGTTGAACGAGCCCTCCCAATTGATCCATTTTGACAAAAAAAATTACTAAATCAGGAGTATATTGTTTCAGATCCATCTTCCGTAACGGCATGAACACGGCATATTTCTTCGGATGTTTTTGAAATGGCACGTTTTTATAGAAATCCCTGGCAACTTCAGGTGTTTTTTTAAATCGCTCTCCCTCTAAAAACATTTCATCTGGATTATTACCAGGAATCCCTGTCGAAAGAAAATATTCGATGCCTGAAATCATTTTCTTAAAGCCCAGATATGCCATACCACCCATGCACACGCGCCTGCTTTCCTTGCCGATGACAAGAGTCCTCCCGCGTCGCACTCCATTTAAAAATTGAATGATACAAGGATTCATATCCTTATTTTTAGGATGGGGTTTAAAAGGCGGTTGCGGGGGATCATCCGTATAGAAAAAAGCGATCGGAGATTCTTTTAAATTGAAATATCGAGTGAATTTTTCGACAATTTGTTCACTATTAAGAGACATGCAATCACCAATTACGAGTTGAATCATGCTTTTTTTATGGAATTTAATGGTTTAAAGCCCGAGAAATAGACCAAATTCGTTCCTTTATGCCTTGCAATTCTTGATATTGCGCGTAAGCCTTCTTGATCTTTTTTGTGCGTGAATAAGAAAATCTCATTAGGAGATTTATATTGCTCTATTCGTTCAACGATCTTTAAAATGCGAGTTGCATCCATCATTGAACTTTGATTGAATTGTGCCTCAGTGAGGATTCGAAGCATCGGTTTTAGAAGTCCTCGAAAATACCAAGCCAGGTCACCCCATTCTAATTGAAGTTTGATCGGTAAGGACAGTGGATCCCAGTCGATCGGCAACAATTCGTTAAGCACGAAGTCAAACGTTTTCATGCACTTCGCCATCGTGTCGTCGGGGTTCATGCAGGAATCATTCATCATGCATGTTTGTGATGGACCGAATGACTTGACTCGATCCTTGATGTCTTTGATCAATTCGAGAATTCCATTGTTGAAATGGTCGTGCTCGTGTGAGTGGTCGTGACATTGAACGCGATAATCAATTCGATCAACATAAATTCCGTCGGCTTCGTATTTTTCTTGAAGGGTTTCGACTTGATTGCATAGATATGAGCGCCATCCTGATGCAGGGCACATGAGTTTTGTGATGAAATCGTATTCGGAATATGGATATGCAAGAGGGAGAAAAATGGAATTGAAACCCGTGTATATCTTTCCCCATCGATTTTTAGCACCCCACACCTTCCCATTTTTCTGATAGATTTTACCTTTTGTTGCAAGTTCGGTCGCATCTACATATGGAAGAAATTTCAAACCATGATCGTGAATGATCTTTATCATCTGTCTTAGGTTAGATTCGTTCCAAGGTGTCAGGTATTCGCCCCACGTAAGTCTTGCGTAATAATCTTCCATGATAACATATTTAATGTCCAATTCCCCAGCATGTTCAACATCCTTCTCGAACCGTTTCAATGCCTTTTCATCATCATTGAAGGAAGTCGAATAAGCATGATAAAGGACAAACCAAGCATTTGCCATATTCAAGACCTTAAAATGCGAAGTTTTAAAAGATTAGTGTATTGGTTTCGAATTTCACATCATATGCACGAGTTAGAGGGAAGTCAATTGCTTGAATGTAACACTCAATGAACGGATTGGCGATGCACTCGCCCAAATGACCTGCGCGGATGATTTTTGATTTTTCTTTTGAGACGGTACCGTGAACGTGAAAAACGAGTTCTTGGTCTTTTTGAGCAATATTACCAATTGCGGAAACCAACTCAAGTGGTCCATCAAGGATTTCTTCGTCATATTTGACAGGTTCGGAGCTATAAATCACCTTTATTGTCGCACTTTCGAGACCTCCGAGTGCAAACAGCCAGCCAGATTTCACGCCCGCTTGTTTACAATATTTGTTCAGCGTTAGGAAGAGTTCTTCACCTTGCTGAACGACAATGACGTGATTTGTACCTGAAGATTCATAAATCAAATTAAACACCTTCTTGACCGTTTTTTCCACCTGATTTCCGTTGAAATGAAATAAATTTCATTCTATACGAAATAACAAGCGAGACGATCCCGAGAAATACATACCAACCGGTATATATTATTAAAGGGATGCCAAACGGACCCAAAATAAACAGTATGTTCCCATGAGGCGTGTATGACCAGATGGGGGCGTGTGAATTCACGCCAAAAAATTCTATTCCCCAGCCAAGCGGAGCCAAGCCAAATGCAGCAATGGGAATGATGAGAAAGGGTAACCAATTTCTCGCCGTTTTCTCACGCTTAACGACCTGAGATGCAAAAAACACCATCATGAATACTCCAAGTATCATTAATGATATCCACGCGAAATATGAAAATGGGTCCAGCCCAAATACATCCCATAAAAGTGGAAACTGTTGGAGAAGAACAAAATCGGCGACAAACAGGTGGAATAGAAAGTAAATGGGAATGGCGATTAGTAACCCCCAGAAGACGGGTGCCAAGTAAATGACAAGCGAAAATCCAAAGATCCGAAAGAACGTCCTGTTTAAAATGGTGTCTTGAAATTGTTCCTCGTGGGTCTGAACCGACTCAATGATATAGACAAAAATGGCGGATGCGTGTAACATGACAAACCACCAACCAAACCAGACGGGAAGAGGGAGACCGAAAAGGGGGATTAATTCTCTGATGGAGTAAACCCAGAAACCCAGAGCAATGCAAACGATTTCACCAATCCATCCTAATGGCGCACCTACGATAGAACCCAAGAAAACATCTTTTTTATGATTTTTCACGCAAAGTATTGCTCCTACTAACGTGGGAACCAGCGTAGAAGTGAATATCTGCGTGATGATGTTTACCATTTTCTCAACTCAGATTTTCGATGGAATTCAGGTCGTCTTTTTCGCGAAAAGCATCTTGTTGAATAAGAAACTCTGCCATTCAATTTATTTTTAATCATGATAATCAACTCACCATTACGTGTCTAATATAAAATAATCGAAAAATATTTTTCTTCTTGAAGAAAATTTACGTTTTGATTCTTTTTTCGTGTTTTTTTTTCATATTTGTTTATTTTAGAGACAAGTTGAATTACAAATCAAATAAATACGAATGTCCTTTCACCAGATATTGATGAGTTATAAAAGAATTAGAATTTAAGGATGAATTTAAAGTGATATGTCCATTTTATTAAAAATTGGAAGTGTTTCAAAATGCAGTTCGTATATGACTCGGCTTTATTGGCTTACATGTTATCTGCAATAATAATTCCTGTCGAGCTCACGATTTTCTATTTTGTACTTGGCAAAGATTACAAGTCCATCGAATTCAAAGTAACTGTCGGATTTGTCACGTCATCAGTAATCTTTATTATCTGCATGGCATTCTCGATGGGAACAATGCAAGGACATCCTATCGGGAGCTTGATTACAGCACCAATTTTAGCTGTAGGTCCTTTTGTGATAATGTACGTATTGGTTAAAGCCGTTAGAAGAGAACGATTGCGGTTAGAAAAAGTTTTGGAAAATAGCACGGAAGTTAGTATTAATGTTTCCAACATGGCAACGGAGTTGGCTGCAAGTGCGAGCGAAGTGAACGCATCCGCTGAAGAAATATCTGCAACCACGCAAGAAGTTTCATCCAGTTCACAAAATCAAGTAAAAAAATTGGAATCAATAAACACGACATCGTCCAAGATCGAGGAATTATCGAGACGAATAAAATCATCCAGTGATCAAATCCGTAACGTCATGGATATCATCGTGAACATCGCTGACCAAACGAATCTACTTGCGTTGAATGCTAGCATTGAAGCGGGTCGGGCGGGAGAACACGGACGGGGTTTTTCCGTTGTTGCTGACGAAGTCCGAAAGCTGGCGGAAGAATCTAAAGCCGCAATTGGAAATTCAAACGAAAAAATCCAATCAATAATTAATGAAATAGGCAAAAGCATGGAATTATTCGTTACGATTGCAACGGATATAAAAGAAGCTTTAAAAGCAAGTGAAGATACATCCATTGCGATGGAAGAGATCAGTTCTTCTGCAGAACAACAAACGGCATCAATGGAAGAAATCTCCGCAACGGCTAACAGGCTTGGAGAATTAGCAGAAAGATTGAAAGTTAGCTTGGCGGAAAACATCCCGGATTCCGCAAAGAAAAAAGACTTGGAAGCATTCACGGGAAAAAATTAAAGACCAGAAATCGTGAGGATAAAATCCTCCAAAATATCTAAACAAGCCCTGCAATCATGATGACAGGTAACTTGATTTCTTCCGCAAGATTCGATGCAATGAAAGTCTTCGATATTCTTGACGGCATATAAAAGAAGATTGCCAACAATACAATTAAAACGATTTTTGTTAGGGAATCGCGTCATTTTTAAGAGCTCAATGCCCTCACGTATCTTTTCTTCGGTGCCTAAGTACAATGGCACTCCGACGTCCATCTCGTTTTTCTTGAAATTGAGATCCTTTGGTGGCATCAAACCGACCATTGATGATTTAGAATGTTTTTTCGTGAAAAGTTGTGCATCGTGAAATACATTTTCGACAATGGAGTGTTCTTTGACTTTTTCATCCCCCCACCAGCCGGGAAAATAGGTAGAATAAATTCTTAGCCTGTAAATATCTTCAAGTTTTTTTCCTCTTGCGATTAATTTTCTCATTCGCTGCCCAAGTCGGAAGTTATTGGATTTTTGAGGATAGCTTTCCAAATATCTAAGATATAATTCTCCATATCTCCTGCAATTAATCTGTATAGTTTCATCCACTCGTGGTTCGTGAGTGAAATGGAGATGAATGTTTCTATCACGTATTCCCCACCAGTTTAGGAGACGTTTATTGATCTCCATGGTCCTTCTTGCAATTTCAATTGTTTCATCGAGAAACTCCTGATTCTCGCCCGTGAGATCGGCTAACAATGTCGAGAATTCCTTAGTTTCAAGACAAACATGGACTTGACCTTTCGATGCGGTCGCCACCAATAACACGTTTTGGATTGTCGGTTGTCGGTCCAAAATAGCTTGAACATCAATGTTTTTGCTCTTGAGTAGATTGATATCCACAGTTGGCAATAAACAAGGACCAGTTGTTTTATGTTCATAAGTCGGTCCATTTATTCCTGCAACGAGATTCCTCTGCAAATAAAAAATAACATCGTCATGATCAGCCCAATCAAGACCGATTTCTTTCAACTGGAACTTCTCACGTAGAAAAACGCGATACGAATTGGAATAAATCTTGTCCAAAACGTTCTCTAATCGATCAAAAGTTAGCTGAGTCATCTTGCAGAAATACAAAAAAATAATTTATAAATGATTTGTTTCAATTTCCGTGTAAAGATGTCTTTTTCGTCCGAATTTTTGTCATATACGATTTCTAAAATCGTCCATTGTCAAGGAGTTCTTTTATCCGATTTTTTCGGAAACTTCTCCTTCAAATTTTTCAATCGAAGGATCGCTTGATTTAAATTATTTGATCCCTAAAGCTTGTTAAAAAGCATGATTTTACGTAACGACAGATAAAATGGAGTGCGTCGTGATGGAAAACAATATACGGTTTGTTTATAATAAGGAATATTGGTACGTGAGTGCTTTTTTGGATACGAATTATTTAGACGGTGACGATAAAAGCAAGGAGATCGAGACGCTTCTGAAAGAGAAGTTGGCAAATCTCACGATGGATGACCTTTCAAAAATAAAAGGTCCAAATGCTGAGGACTACAAAAGAAAGGTGATTGAGATGGGACGAAATATCTCATTAAAATGCACTTGGATTCCATACTTCGAGGCGTTTCCTTATCGTGATGAAAATACGGATATGGAGTACAATACTCTGGGCTATTTTCAATTTGAAGTGGAGTATTACAAGGACGATCAAGCTAAAAAGGAGACAATTTTACCGATTCTCATCCAACAAATTCCCAGTCGAGTCTTGTTGATTCTTAGAGAGTTCAATCAATTGAAGGAAAATGAAGCCCTTTTTATTGACAGGGAAAGTCCCATTTATGTTTTTGTAACTTCGTCTCGTACCTTGCCGGCTCAGGTGTCTTGGACAGAAGAGAATATAGAAAAATTCAAGAGAGTCTTAGGGAATTGGACGGAAGTCTATTCAGGGCAGTGGCCAGACTATTCAGAATCGTTATATGACCGCCGCATCCAGAATAATTTATCGAATCGGCTTTCAGAATTGCATTTCATTCGTAGAAATTCAGGGTTCATATACATGGCAGAGGAAAATTATCGCCTCTTTTTTAATTCTTACATGATAGAGTACGTGCTGGAACCGACCCCGAAAATACGTACCATGTTGTTTGCACTGATGGCTATTAATGAATCGTTAGATTTTCTTTTCACAAAGCGATATTCGGATGTTTTCATGAATCTAGAGATGATCGAGCAAAAGATCAAAAACCTTCGATACTTGCGCGGAATGATTCAGACCAAACTAAGCCTGATTTATAACGAATTAGATTATAACAGGCGGCAACATTATACAACGGTTCTCAAGCATCTGATTTCGGAATTTAACCTTGATAACGTGATTCAACGAGTTAATGACAAGTTCGAAATTATTTCCGATTCAATGCAAGAATTATATGTGAAGAAAAGCGAGGAGAATCAGGAAAGAACAGAACGCGGATTAAACATCTTGAACATACTTTTCGGTGCAGGCATTTTTGCGGATTTTGTTGGAGTCTTACTGGCGACTTTTGCACTGGAGACGGGCATTCTCTTTCAGGTTTTCAATGGGATTGTTGCGGTCATAATAGGAGGAATTTTAGTAACGACGTTTGGATATTTCTTGAAATTAAAGCGAGAGGCACGCTCTGCAGAAATCGGAAAAGCCGTGGATGCGGTGGTTCTCGATGGAAAGGGAAACGTCGTGTTGATTAAACGCCGTTATCCGCCGTACAGGGGACAGCTTGCCTTGCCCGGTGGTTTCGTCAAGTATAAAGAAGACCTAAAAAAAGCAGTGATTCGTGAGGTCGCAGAAGAAACAAATCTTCATGTGAAGATCATCAATAAGATCGGTGTTTACGATGCAAGAGGACGTGATCCTAGGGGAAACATCATCACGACGGCATTTAAATGCCAAGTTATTGGAGATCCCACGGACTTAAAATCAACTTCGGAAGTATTATCTGCGGAATGGATTCCGATTGAGTCCTTGAAGGAAAAGGATTTGGCATTTGACCATGAAAAGATTCTAAAAGAAGCGGGGATTTACTAACCTCCTTTTTCTAGCATTTTTTTAAAAAAATGAAGGAAATTGCCCATTTTCAATCCAAGCGATATTTTGGAGGGCTTTTCCATTTGATTTTATCAGCTTTTTGGTGATTTTGAGAAGAAATCGAAGACTTTAATCGGTTGAGTTCCGAACGTTCCTTTTGAATTTTTTCCCACTCTCTTTTTATGGCTTTCTTTTCATCTTGAACATGTTTTTCAAAATTCCTTTGCGTTAATTTAAGATCGGTTTCCAAATCGCGCTTTCGTTTTTGCAAAGAAGCGATATCACGTTCGAGCTTGCGCAATAGTTCTTTTTTTCGGCTCGTGGAACGATCAAGATCTCGATTTTTTCTTTCCAATTGATTTATTCTTGCTTCTTTTTGTTTCATTTCTCGTTCCAGATCTTCAACGGCACCTTCGCGATATCGCAAGTCTCGTCCCAGTTTTTTCAGTTTTTCTTCCTTTTCCTTTAACTTATAGTCTTTTTCCTGCAAGTCTTGTATTTTTCTTTGCATGGGTTTAATTTCAGAGAGTAGATATTTTTTTTCATCCTGTAAATGCTTGATATTCTCAAGAATATCTTTTCTTTTTGCATCTAGTTCGCTGACCTTCTCTTTCATTTCCTTAACGTCATGTTGAAGACGATTTAATTCCTTTTCGTTTTGGTTTCTTGCCTTTTCTAATTTTTTTTGCAGAAGATTTAATTCAGAACGCTCTTTCTTTAATTTTTCACGTTCCTTTTTAATTTTTTTAAAAAGGGTCCTGTCGATTTCTTCCTTTTTCGAAAAA
>JALGVI010000023.1 GCA_029838215.1 Candidatus Helarchaeota archaeon
AAATCCTCAGCTATCCTTACGTTTAGCTGATTATTTTGGGGGTTTATGCAATCTGAAAACGATTTATATCTAGAGCTAAGGTGAGTTATTAATAAGTTTTTAACATTTGCCTTTTTAGCTAGTTGGATGGCTTCCGAAATCGTACAATGCCCTCCCTTGATAGCAAGCATGGTATGTTCATCTTTAAAAGTACCATCACATATTAATAAATCCGAATTTTTACAAAATTCGAGGATTCTTTCAGTTGGACGTGTGTCTCCTGTATAGACTATTTTTCTTCCAGGTCTATTTGGTCCAACTAATTCCCGTGCAGGGATTTTTTTTCCGTTGGAACTGATATAATCTTGTCCATTTCGAAGTGTTCTTAAGTGCGGACCTGGCTTGATTCCATATTGCTGTAATTTATCTTTTTTTATTTTTCCTCTTCTTTCTTTCTCAAAAAGTCCGTACACAAGGCAAGGAACCACGTGTTCGCCAGGAATGCATTCAATTTTATATTCACTTGTTTCAAGAATAAGACCCTGTGTTATTTCAATAACATTTAGATTAAACGTTAAATCAAAGATGATCGTTTTTGTAATTGACTGAATGTAATTATTTATTCCAATTGGCCCAAAAATGCTTAAAGGTATCGTTCTCTTGTACAAACTTAAACTCATTAGTATTCCAGGAATCCCGGTAACGTGATCTCCATGCAAGTGAGTTATAAAAATGCGCGATATCTTGAATAAGCTTATTTTCTTTTTCATGAATTGTAATTGAGTTCCTTCACCAGCATCAAATAAGAGTATTTCTCCTTTTCGTTTGATGACTATAGCTGGTAAATTTCTAGATTCCGTTGGAATCGTTGCGGAGCTTCCCAATACAATTACTTTTAGATCGGACATTCAATCACTTTTTTTCTAACACGAAGATTTTGCGCGTTAAGGATTTGTGAACATAATATTCATGAGTTTCTTGGATTTTCAATTGCTTCTGATCAAATAAATCAAGCAAGCGAATATTATTCGGAAGGGCAAAACAAATTCGGCATCCACGTCCAATCAGATCTTGGACTTCATTTAAAAAATTACATGTTAATTCATTTAGGTTTAATCCGTGAGTTGAGCTACTCCGCCCATAGGGTGGATCCGTAGCCATAGCTTGAAAATCACCTTTTATAGGAAGAGATGTTATTGAGGCTTGTAAAAGACCCATATATTTTATGTTAAAAAAGGTCATATTTTTTCTTGCACCTATGATCATCTTTCTATTAATGTCCATTCCTAGAACATTTGAACCAATAAAGGCGGCTTCGACCAAAATGCTTCCTGAACCACAAAAAGGATCTAAAAATGTCTGTCCTGATTTGGCTTTTGAAAGATTTACCATAATTCGAGCAACTTGAGGTTTCATTGCTGTGGGATGGAAAAAAGGGCGCCGAGTTACTGGGTGCTTGAAAATATCTTTTCGCCCGGTTTCAAGTCTATGAATGCAAAAATATATTTGATCTGCATGACAAAATCCAAAAAATCTAGTTTCTGGATTTACTAAATCTACTTTCATTTTATTTTTACATTCCTTTCTGATTAATTCCCCAATAAAGCGCTCTAATTTTTCACTATTTACTTTTTGACATTTGATTTTCTTGATTCGGACTTGAAACGTCGTGCATTCTGGAGCGTATCTTCCTATTCCTGCTGACTTAATTGATGACACAATATCTTGAAAATTAAGGGCTGATTTAAATAGCAGAGAATGAATCGAATGAACCATCGATAAACGGGCATAAAATTTCTTTGGTAAATCTTTCGAAACTTTAAAAATTACAATTCGATCCACGATTTCTATAATCTTGTAATCAATTTTTTCAATTTCGAGGACAGCTTTTATTTCTGATAAAGGTAATGTAGGATTTTCACCGCTTAACAAGGCAAGATATTTCAATGACTTCACGTGTTTCATTTCTGACGCAATACTCGCGCGATTTCCGTAGCAAGGCTTATTTGACTACATTCAGAAGGAATTGAATCCGTACCAACGATTTCCCTTGCTCCTGCATTAAAGATCCGATATTTCGCATCTTTTATTAATAATGGATGTGTACATGCAACATAAATATCCTTTCCACCTTGAGATTTAATTATTTCGATGGCCTTAATCATTGTCCCTCCTGTTGAAATAATATCATCAATTATTATTACTGATTTTCCAGATACGGAAAGATTCTTTACTTTCACCGTAATTTCACCCGTAACTCTGTCCCTTGATTTCTCAAGGTGCGAGAATGTAGCGTTCAATTCTTTTGCTAAAAATTTCGCTCGATCAAGAGCTCCTTCATCAGGTGCCAATACAATGATATCTTTTACGTCCTTTTCACGAAAATAATCTGCAAACAAAGGTAATGCTGATAGGCTTTCTGCTCGTGCATTTTTAAAAAATTTCAGGATTCTGGGAGAATGGATGTCAAAAGTATAAACCCGTGATAAAGTAGTTCCACCAATTTGTTCAATGATCTCTGCTATGATTTTTGAACTTAGTGCTTCACCTTTCAAGAAACGTTTATCTTGTCGACCATAGGCAAAATATGGTAGAACTACAATTAACTCCTTGGGTTTTAAATTTGTAATTGCTTCGATTAACAGAAAGAGTTCTAACAAATGTTCATCTTGTGGGGGAGAAATTGTCTGAATTAATACTACTTGCTCGTTACTCAAATCTCCATTTATCTTGACATATATCTCTCCATCTGGAAATTTCTTTACAGTTGTTTGAATGAGAGTGCAATTTAATGAACGTGCGACTTTCACGCTCAAAATCTGAGTGGTTGTCCCCGGAATGACTAACATTTTTTATTCCACCATGGCTTAACTTAACTAAAGGTTCAGTTTTGTTTTAAAAAAAATTTCTGTTAAAAAGTTCTATCATGATAAAATTGGTGCAGTCAAGTGTTGAAAGAAACATTAATTTATGAAAAAATGCCCGATTCCACCGTAAAATGCGGGATCTGTCCATGGAATTGCGTTTTAAAACCAAACAAGATAGGTAATTGCCGTACAAGAAAGAACATTGATGGAACTTTATATTCAATGATTTACGGTAAAATTTCTTCTATGGCTGTCGATCCTGTAGAGAAAAAACCGCTTTATCATTTTTATCCGGGAAGTATGATCTTTTCAATTTCTTCAATTGGCTGTAATTTTCATTGTAAACACTGTCAAAATGCGTCTATTTCTCAAGTGAATTTCGATGAACATTCCTTGCAAGACTTTACTCCCGAGCAAATAGTATCTCTTACAAAAAGAAAAGGATGCAATCTCATAGCATATACTTATAATGAACCTTTAATTTGGCTTGAATTCATCATCGATACCGCAAAATTGGCTCATCAAGAAGGAATTAAAAATGTTTTAGTAACGAATGGATACATCACGCTTGAAGCATTGGAAGTTCTTGCTCCTTATGTGGATGCCGCAAATGTCGATATCAAGGCATTTACTGATGAATTCTATCAAAAAATCGTTGGAGTCCCCAGTTTAAAACCAGTCTTGAACTCTCTAAAATTTATGAAAGAAAAAGATATTTTTCTAGAATGTACTAATTTGCTCATCCCTACTTTAAATGATTCAATGAAGGAAATAGAACAACTGACCACGTGGATACTTAAAAATCTAGGTTCCTTTACTCCACTTCACTTCTCTGCATTTCGTCCAATGTACAAATTAAAAAATATTCCATCTACTCCTCTTGAAACTATTTTAGCAGCGTGCAAGAAAGCAAAAGAGATCGGATTGCATCACGTTTTTGCAGGAAATGTTTATGCTGCAGAATTCGAACACACTTTTTGTCCAAAATGCGGTGCGCTATTGATTGAAAGACACGGATATCGAATCAAGCGAAAAAACCTCACGTTTGAAAACCATTGCATGAAATGTGACGTAAAAATAAACATACTTGGAGATGTCAAGGAGAATTCTCAAGGATTTTTATGGTTTTGACTTGCTCTATATCAGTCGTTGACTTTAAAGCATTTCACATTGATTAAAAAAATTATGTTAGAATTAACTTTAGAGAAAGCGATATTAATTGCAGTAAGTTTAATAGTAACAATCCTATTTGCAATGCCAATATTTATGCTTTTAATTGACTTATTAAAAGATTTCAGTCAAATGCTTCATTCCGGTACCATAATTTTTCGTTTCCTGTTAAATTCTCTATGAATCATAATACCAGTATCAATTATGAGCATGTATTTTTTTCGCAATTAATTGGCGCTGAGAGTGGGATTTGAACCCACGCTCCCCGAAGGGAAACAGGTCTCTCAAAGGTCATTTTCCCTGAACTCGAGCCTGTCGCCGTAGCCGCTTGGCTATCTCAGCCTTAATTTGAAGAATATATAAATTCTGAATTAGGAATTTGGTATGATTTTATCAAACAACGTGATAATAAATTTTATCGATCATTCCAATGGATTTTAAGTAACTCAATACTTCTTTAGCATCAGTCAAGGAAATCCCTAAATTGACATATAGATCGGGTAGAGTGGGTGTCTTATCCAAAATTGAAAAATGCGCAATAACTTTTTTACCAACTGATGCTAAGATCTTCTTTTTTTCTTGAGATATTTCACTCAAATTAACTTTTACTGGTTTATCTATCATATTCAAGAGAATCTTTATTTGGTCTCGCGGAATTTTTAATCTAAAAAAGTCGTCTTCTGTGAATTGACGTTCGTTTTCAATTTCGAACTGAAAAATATCTTCAATGTATTGAGGAAGATTGGTTTTTTGCTCAAACTTATTAACTGTTTCTATTAGAATTTTTTCTAATTTTGAACATTCCCTTGCCCATTCTTCCTTGAAACTAAAAATAAAGGTCTTTACTTTTTGAGAGTGATACTTGGTTAGGTCAAAATGCTTGTTTATTCGAGAATCAAACTCATTTTTCATTTCAGCTATTCGATTTCTTATGTCTTGGTATTTTTGATTGAATTCCCTTTTTGCTTTTTTCATTCGACCTTGCTCAATTAGAAGTTTACACTCTCGAAATAAATCATCTATTTCTAGGGTTAGCTCTCCGAGCTCAGCAACGTGCAACTTCAAAAAATGCCTAAAATTCTGAAGGCGTGTCATTTGCTTGATGTTCTGTTGCTCAATTTTGGATAAAATGATTTGCTTCTCACGTTTAATTTCTTCTTCGGTTGTACGTTCTTCAGGCATTAATCCTAATTCGATAAAACGGCTTTTTATTTCGATTTGTTTTATTGTATCAATATGAGAAAGAAGAAGAAGCTCTGCGATAACCGCAATTGCTCCAAAAATAATAACAACTCCCAATTGAAAAAGAAAACCGAAAATTGAAAATAGGTAAAAAAAGAAAACTGCCATAAATCCGGTTCCAAATATTATCGTAATTGTTCCTGCAAAAAGTCTCTTTTGATATTTCTTCAGTTTTTTCATGGCGCTCCACTATGATATATGAAATTTATGAATTTTCTTCTAAATTGATACTAATCAAGTCGGCAATGTCTACGCCACCTACTTCAGCAATGCGTCTCAAATTATCGAGAATTGCATCCAGAGGAATCATGGCTCCAACTGGCTCCTTACTTACTAAAATATTCGTGTTATCAATTAATTCATTGATTTCTTGGCGCATTGTTATGACTTTTAGAGAAAGATCCATCCGGTTTTCAAAAAGAGCCTTCATTGCATCCTCAAGAATTTGGCTAGTGAACGTACCAATTTTTTCAATCAAGTTACGAATATTTTTTGGGATTGATACTTTTAATAACTTGATCACATTTTTTGCCATTACAACAGCATAATCTGCAACGAGTTCAATGCTTTTTACAACCAATCGATAATCTAAAGCTCTTACTGCAGTTATATTCAAACGTCTAGCGAGTACGCTATCTTGAACCGCAACTCTTAACTGTCGCACGATCATGAAATACTTTCTATTGACTTCTTCATCCCTTGAAATTACATTATTAGCTAATTCTTCTTTTTTTCCTATGAGAGCTTCTATTGTATCGTCAACCATTGATTTTGATAAATTAATCATTTCTTCAAGAGTTTCATCGAGAGGGGCCGCACCAGGATCAATTAGGCATTTCAGCGTAATCTCATTGCTTAATTCTCTTCCAATCTCGACTCCAATGAGTTTATTTTTCGATTTTTTAATCTCGATTCGTTCTGTTGGAGTAATGTTCTTATTCGACTTTATGGTAATTGTATTATATCCTGCAAGGTATGCGGCTGTTATTTCTCTACTCAGATTAAATGAAGGATCGCTATAATCTATTGAGATTGTAATAGATGGTTTTTTTGAAGGCATTTCTTCTGAATATTTACATTTCAAAACGATTTCATCATAACCCTTTCTGAAAATGGCAATTTTATCTTGAGGCTTGACGTTCATGTCTTTAATCCATTGTTTTGGTAACGTCAATGTGAATGTCGAGCCACCGGTTTTCTGTAATTTTCTAAATTCGATTTTTACCACCAAAAAAAGATCATTATTCTATATTCTATATATAGATATTGAAAATGTATTTATTAAAAGATCAGAAAAATGAATTTCGAGTTATCCAAAATAAAAAAAAAGATCTAAAAAAATGGCAATTCAATTCTAAAAATTATTCCATAAGTCAAAGAGGTTTTTTAACGCCATTATTTTCATATTTTCGGTACGAATTCTATAGATGCGAATTCTTCCAAAACGCTTTTCTTGAACAATTTTTGCTTTTTTAAGGGCATCCAAATGATCTTGGCACGAACTATGATTCAACTTGCACTTTCTTGCTATTTCTGAAATGTTCAATTCCCCTATTTGTGATAAAACATTCAGGATTTTTACTCGACTTTTCGATGATAGAATTTGTTCAAGAGATGCTTTTATAATATCACGTTCTAATTTTTCTTGCATGTTCTTCGATTCTCCTTAAGATTTGGCGTTCAATTTCACCCCCTAGTTCTTCTGCAGGGGCATCAGGGAGTCCGATTAATGTTGTTTTGCCTCGATAACCTGGTCCAGAGACTCTAGAAGTGATGATTCCAAATTCTTTTAGCACTTTTATATTCTGCCAATTTTTGGTATGTTTCAAGGGTTCGACATCAAATTCTTCACATATTAATTGATAATGGCTTTCAAGTTCCGAAGTCGTTACAAATGCTTTCTCATCATGCTTTAAAATTCTTGTAATGGCAAGCAATAGTAATTTTTGATGTAAGGAAAGCTCTTCTATGAGATCTATGCGTATTACAGGAATCGTTTTAGATTTGGCATCTCGCACGAATTCAGGGACTATTTGCAACACATTACTTGCATCTGCTATTTTTCCCGCATTCCAAAGTAATTCAAGAGCATATCTAGCATCTCCCGATTCTGCAGCTATGTCCGCTATCAAGCTAATAGAATCTTCAAGAACAACTCCGTCATAAAATGCTAACAGCACCCTTTGATTGAGAATATCTCTTAATTGTTCTGAATTATATTTTGCCAGCCGAATAAAGTTTTGTTGAAGAGTGCTTAGCGTGCTTTCATCTAAAACCTCTCTAAAGCTGATGTCTTTGGTGATTAATATGAGATATAATCGTTGAACTGGATTCAATTTATCATCCATTAATCTTATTAAACCATAAAGTAGGTTGTGATTTTCATCAATAAGGTATTCAAATTCATCCAAAGTCAATAAAAGAAACGTACCCGTATCTTCTAAATACTCCGATAGGATATTAAGTAACTCTTCAGTCGAAAACCCCCGTTTTGGGATCGCTGGATCGAAATACCGAACAATCGTTTTTAAGATCATGAATGGAGTTCTATTTTTACGACAATTTACGTGAACTGTTTTTAAATTTATAAGTCGTTTCAAAGATGATTCTTTTAACATGTTCGTGAATCTCTTTACAACTGCTGTTTTTCCCGAACCAACAGGTCCGGTCATTATTACATTTCGACTGGCAGACCCTGGAGATTGTAATAATATCTTGAAGACCTGAGCCATTCTCTGTAGTTCTTTTTTCCTATGAGGAAGCTCATTAGGAATAAAATCTGCCGACAATTTGCTTTCATTTTTGAATACCGTTGGTTTATTGATTTCTTCTTCAATAATGTTCATTGTTTCACCCTCATTCTTGTTTTCTTAATTCATTCTTGACCTGTACCTTTCAGGATTTTTCTATCCATTCAATAACCACCATTGTCCTTTAAAGTCGGAGAGAGGTATTGAAAAATATGATTTATTTAGATCAAGTCGTAAGGACATCTTGATGATATGGATAAAAAGCCGAATAGTAGAATGATTTAAAGATTAAAATAATCGTGTTTAAGCTGAATTGATTTGTTGATTATCAAATAATTAGTCCGATTCGTGATATTATATGAATGAAGAATATGTTTTTAAAATTACCTTGCGTTTTTTTTCAATTCTTAAAAATATCACGGGCAAAAAAGAAATAGAACTTACAATTGGCGAGCAAGATGATACTCTTCACGGTGCTCTTTTTAAAATTTGCAAGGAATATGGAAAACACTTCCAAGAATTTATGTTTAAGAATGAAACAAGCCAACTTAATCCAAACTTGATTATCTTGATAAATGATATTGATGTCAATCTCTTGAATGGATTAGACACGCGTCTAATAAAAGGAGACGTTATCACGATTTTTCCGACTATACATGGGGGTGCAACGTGATTCAAGCATTTATAAAAAAGTTGGTTGATCTAGATGTGAAATTATTCTTTAGAATAAACAAGATAACATCACCTAAAATTGACAAAGTTATGAAGTATTATTCTATTCTTTTAGGTCATTTTGTCTTCTGGATTGCCATCTTACTCGTTCCTATATTTCTAAACTTCATTGATGAAGTGGCAATGATCATCCTTGGAATGTTCGAAAACGTGTGCTTGGCATATTGCTTGAAATACATATTTCAAAGACCTCGTCCATATGAAGTCTTGGTAGGCGTGAAAGTCTTGGATGCTCAAGGCGATCCATCATTTCCAAGTAGCCATGTTCAAAATTGCACTTGTTTTACCGTAATCACTAGCATAATTTGGCCTTTTACATTTTTGCCTCTTCTGATTATTGTCTTAATGCTTGCTTTTAGCCGAATTTATGTCGGTGCTCATTATCCTAGCGACGTGATGGGCGGTATTCTCCTAGGAATTGTTTTTTCTTTTTTATACTTGGTATGGCTTTATCCTATTGCTGTTGTAATTTATAACTTATTGTCAATTTCATTTTCTTTGTTTTTTTAGTTTTTAGCATAATGGAATCAAGTGATGACTATTACATCTTCATTCTGTTGTTCTATTGTCGGCTCAATAAATTCCGTAAGTGATCTCTGATCATTTTTTAACCTCTTAACGGCATTATGCACGTATGTAGGATTTATTTCAAATCCAATGGAATTTCGCGATAATAATTTAGCAACATTTGCTGTCGTTCCTGATCCTAAAAATGGATCTAACACGATATCTCCTTCATCACTACAAGCAAGCATTATACGTTCTATCATTTTTTCGGGAAATTGAGCAGGATGAAAATTTCTTTCCCTTGAATTACCTTTAACGATTGGAAAATACCATACATCTGTTGGATTTGCGCCTAATGGATTATTGCGCTTATCTCTTGTCTTGGGAGGAACTCGAATCCTATCTAAATAAAACTTGTATGATTTTGGGTTTTTCACGAACCAAAACCAGAATTCATAACGAGGATGGAACTTGTTGTTTTGAGTATCGCTATTTATGTCATAATTCCAAACGATGAGGTTTTTCAGAAAAAATTTTTTTCTAGTAAATTGTAAGATCCAAGTGGGTGGTTCAAGACTCCCTTGAGTGGCAGAAACCGTCTTGCCTTGTTCATTTATATAACGACTTTTCATGTTTATCCAACAAGAGCCATCTTTTTTTAAAACACGACAGAATTGGGTAATTACATCCCCTAATTTGGTTCGATATTCATTCTCAGGTAAATTGTCAAAATAATTCTCCGTATAATCGTTTCGAGATTTTAATGCCAGGTTATATGGAGGTGATGTAATGATTAAATCGACCGTTTCGTTAGAAATGAACTTCTTCATTCCCAACAAGCAGTCCATTTGATAAATTTTATGCTGAACTTTTATGAAAAACAACTCCTGGTTATTTCAAACTCGTTTCATCTTTTGGAAATATAATTCATTATTACTTCAAGATTTTCATAATCTTTGATCACGAGATCAGCAATGGCTTTTTTTAATTCCGCTTGAGAATATAAACCTGTAGCTACTGCCAAAACCGAAATTCCTGCCTCTCGTGCAGCTTTTATATCAAGAGGTGTATCTCCAATAAGCAAAACATCTTCTCGAGTAAAATGAATCCCTGAAGCCTGACTTGCTCGCTGGATGGCAATATCAACAATTTTTCCTCTTGATTCATCATCACTTCCAAATCCTCCTGTTAAAAAAAAGGCATCAATACCTGTACTTTTCAGTTTATTCCATGCTATTTCTTCTATATTTCCAGTTGCTAATCCTAGAATGATATCAAGCTTTTTTAATCGGTTTAACAATTCTCGAACACCTGGAATGAGGTGAATAGAACGCTGCAATGAAAACATCGAAAAATATGAAATCAATGTATCTCGTATGTGTTTTTTCCGTGCATCAAAATGATCCAAAGAGAAACCGTTATTTTTTAACTCCTTTCGGACGATTAAAAAATCTGTTAAGCCATGATGATTCGTTTCGCGAAGATCTATATTAATTTCGAATAACTCTTTGAACATTTCATTAAAAGCAAGAAGATGTGCTTCATTATTAAAGATGAGCGTGCCGTCAATATCGAATAAAACCAGCTTGAACATTTTTTTCACGGCGAATTCTGATATTGAAAAATATTCAACTATAATGATTTCTTTCAGTAAGATTTTTAGAATCTTCTACGATTAAAAAGATGTAATGCATTTCAATAAACAATTAGATTGAAATAGAATATGAGAACGAACATTGAAGAAAATATGCTTGACGATCCAAAAAAGAATTTTTGGTTGTCAATATCATACCATTTTCTAATGGTCGTTTTAAATATTATATAAGGAGTAATTTTGTTAATGAAAAAGATACAAGACGCAAAAATCGATGATAGTACTCTGCGAGATGGTCTTCAAATGCCTGGAATTCGGGCTCCATCTCCAGAAGATCGATTCATCATAGCAGAAATTCTGAACGACATCGGGATAGACCGAATGGAACTTTTCGGAACGTGGTATGATGTCGATCGAAAAACGGCTCAACTTCTCTTAGATGCTGGTTTTAAGAGCAGAGTGGCTATCTGGGTACGGGCAAATACAGCAGACATCGATGAAGCACTAAAACTAAATGGAATAAAAGAAGTTGGCATTTCGCATCCCATATCAAAAATTCATCTCGATTATAAACTGAGAATAAGTGAAGAAGAAGCATTTAATCGAATCTCAGGAGCTGTTAAGTACGCAACAGATCACGGTCTAAGAAGCTTCTATCATGCAGAAGACTGTACAAGAGCAGATTGGACGTTCGAGAAAAAAATCATCCAAGCAGTAATTGAAGCGGGAGCAGAATGTTATAGGATCTGTGATACAGTTGGAGCATCTTTGAGTGCTCATACCTCTGATTTGATTCCTTTAGAACGGAGTGTTCCTGACAGGATAAAAGCCATAAATAAATTATTTGGAGATAAGATTGAATTGGAGTTTCATGGGCATGATGATCTCGGAAATGCCGTCACTAACACGTTGACTGCCCTCAATAACGGTGCAACATGGGCTTCAACTACAATGCTCGGTATTGGTGAACGTTCAGGTAATGCTGAAACTGAAAAGGTAATAATGAACCTCTACTATCATTATAACGTCAACCGATACAAAATAGAAAGGCTCACGGAATGTTGTCAAAAAATAAGCAGGTTTTGCGATATCAAGATTCCAAATAATAAAGCAATAGTAGGTCCAAATGTATTCACCCACCAGTCAGGCATTCATAGTGATGGCGTAATCAAACATCCAGAAACATATGAGCTTTATCCCCCTGAAAAAGTCGGAAACATCCGAAGGCTCTTCATTGGTTCATATTCGGGTAAAAACGTGATACTTCATAAATTAAAAGAACTCATCAAAGAAGAAGGAAAAAGCAAGAGTTTTGACGAGAATGACGGACGTGTAAAAGGACTCATCGATTACATCCAGAATAACTTATTTGGCAGCGGAGCAAGACATTCACCACTAACAGAAGGTGAATTTAAAATGATCGTTCGAATGTTCGCTCTTATATGAAATCCTAAGAAGGAATTTCGATGCAAACATTCATTTTCGATGCCAATTTTTTTATTAACTTGTACAAATCCGGTTATTTGGTTTCTGTAGAACGTCTATATGAAGCGTTTCTCGAACTGGGTTTGGATTCTGGTCGATCATATACGACAAACGTTGTTTTTCGTGAATTAAAATCATTGTCTCAAAAAGCCTTATCAATTATTAAAAAAATCCTAAACATAATTCAAATCTTACCTGCCGATATCCGAAAACTCACGAAAGATAAGGACCCTCGTAAGAATCCACAAGACCCTGATCTTTCGCTTGTTGCCCTCGGGCAAAAACTCATTCAACAGGACAACACGCGAATCGTGACCATAGTGACCAATGATTTTAAACTAAACAATTTCATCCGAAGTAATGCTCCTCAAATCCGCACTCTCCCACCAAGTAGCTTCATTCTCTACTTGATTAATAACCTGAGAAATAAAAACCTCTTGAGATATTTTAAGAAAATCCGACAACAGATTATGTGGGAATATGAAGTCCAATACGTTATGGAACGTCGCGACACCTATAACCCACGAGAAAAACTTCGATGGTTGGTTGAGAAAGCACTAACTATGGCAAAGCCGTCTACTACATCTTCGTTACCCGATGATGAAGAGAGAGAAGCCGAAGATTCGCTCAATCGTGAAAAATATTTAATAAATCGATATCTAAAAGGTGAGAGACTTTCAAAAAATCAGAATGAAGCGATTAAGGATTTTATTCCTTTCCTGAATTCCTTGAAGAAAGCAAATAAACGATTAAAAAAAGTAATCTCATATTTGGAATCCGATCAATTCCAAGAAATCATTAAACAATTTCAACAAATAAACAAAGACTTACTAATCACTTTACAGATTTCTCAGGTTCATTTACCCCCCTCTAAAACATCTTTATTATTCGAATTGATTTCAACCTATCTTGCCAGATTTGAATTCTTTGTTGCCATCTCACTTGTCGAGATTGATATGGAAGCTGCGTTAGAGCATTTCGATAAAGTACTTTTATATAGTCTAATGTCGAATCAAAACCAAAATCTCCTGATCATTAATTATTTTAAAGCACTGACAATCTTCTTTAACTCTGGAGGCGAAGAAGATTACAAAAAAGCTGGTGATCAATTCAATCTCACTCAGCGACTTGCAAAAAGTCAAAAAAATTTACGTTATCTAATGTTAGCTAGATTTGGTGAAGCCATTTCACGATTTCTTTCTGGTGAAGGACAGCTTGCTTTGGATATAATGACTGATGTTAACAAGCTGGTTGAAAAACATCTTGATATCAGTCTTGATTTATGGAATGAATTTGGAGACAATTTTTATATGATTGGTCGGGCAGGAATTGCAGCTAGTTTGTATCGAGAAGCACTCGAAATTGCCGTCCAACTTAATCGATCAAAGGTTGTCGATAAACTTCTCGAAAAACTTAAAAAGTGTTTGTTAGCAGCTGGTTCCTATATTTCTCCAATTGTCGTAAAACTCGAAAAATTCATAGATCTAGCACATGATCAAGACTCAGATTCAAGCTCCTATAATGAAGCTATTGCAAAAATGGCAGAATTAAATAAACAATTATACGAAGAGTTCCCTCACTTCACTAATGGAAAATGGTTCCTTGGAAAAGATCTTAGTATTTCTCTCAAAGAACCGTTAGACGTGGTTGATCATGCAATAACTTGTTCAACTAAAGGGAAGAAAAAGAAAACTGAAACTACTTTCTATTGTTATTCGAGCGAATATGGTGGGATTGCCGTGCGAGTTCCTGAAGAAATTCAAGTTCGCGTTCCAGAATCTTATCAACTGAAACTAAATCCTGAAAAGAAGCTAAAGATCGATCCCCCGACTCAAGATGAAAAGGAAACGTACTTCATAAGAGCCATAATAAATGTCCAAAAAAAGAGTGATTTATCACTCAACAAGCAAGTTCCAGTTGTTTACGAAAAGTTTTTTGAAATTTGATCGAAGTAATTTTGAATTAAATCTTCATTTTACTTTAACAATGCGCATTGTGCCAATAGACTTGAAAGTTGAATATCTTCGTTCGCACCTTCAATAAGTCTGAAATTAATCTCCCCAATTTTATCGGAAAGTATAATCTTTTTCATCTCGTCAATGTTTAGATTATATATTTCTCTGTGGATTTGTTTAACAATATCAATTCCAGATAATCCGTATGTTGTCAATAAGTTTTTAAGCTCTTGTCGCGCTTTTAAGAACTCTCCATTGATTGCCATTTCAATCATTTTTCTTACTTGTTCAGGTTGGGCTTTCCCCGTAATCTTGTATATGGCTTCTGCACTTATTTCTTCAGCGATACTCGTTGCTGCTTGTAAAGTGTTGACTGCTTTTCTCAAATCTCCTTCTGAAACATATAATAACGCGTCAATGCCGTCTTTTAAGATTTTAACGTTTTCTCTTGTTGCGATGTATTTAATCCTTTTAATCACGTCTTGGTCAGTTAATGGAGAGAATCGAAACACTGCACAACGGGATTGAATGGGTTCAATGATTTTCGAACTATAATTACAAATCAAAATAAACCTGCAGTTCTTAGTGAATTTTTCCATTGTCCTTCTCAGAGCCTGCTGAGCCGCAGAGGTCATATTGTCCGATTCATCCAAGATTAATATCTTAAATGGAACGCCTGATATGGTTTTTTGGTGAGCAAAATTCTTTATTGTAGTTCTAATGACATCAATTCCGCGTTCATCGGATGCATTCAATTCTTTAATGACATCTGCTGAAAAATTTCTCTTAAATAAATCTCGAGCTAAAGCATACGCTGAAGTCGTTTTTCCAATTCCAGCAGGTCCTGCGAAGATTAAATGGGGAAGTGATTCCTTCTCAACAAAATTCTTTAATCTCGAAACGATTTCTTTTTGATTTACAACCTCATCTAATGTTCTAGGACGATACTTCTCAACCCATACTTCGTGTGACAATCTTGAAACACCGAATTCTTTTTTTTAAACAAGCTTGGAAATTTATCTTTATAAGTTGGTTCGTTAATCTTCAGCACGGATTTTAATATCATTATTATTCATAAATTAAAAATGGTTAAAAATCATGTAAGTTTGCCATTCGAATCATTCAGGAGACATCAAATTCATGGATAAGGATGAATTAATTAAACAAATCATCTCGGAAGTACAGGAAATAAGCCCCCATAACTACGGATTAATGACCTCAGAAGGCAAAACTATCGTATCTACATTTAATAAAAAAGCTAATAAGATCATATCTAAATTCGTCTATCAAAATTCAAACATGCCCGTAGTTGCCTACATACAGGAACCTCTTGCTGATTCGAAATACATTCTTTATATCTTCAAGATTTCGCTTGAGATTTTTCTTGCATGCGTTTCGAGCAAGGACTTACAAGAAATCACGAGAAAATTCAGGTTATTAGCAAATAAATTTGGATATCAACTTTTTAAAACTTTTAAAACGAGAAAACATATCAGACTCCCTAAAACTCAACTTGTACGAGAATTTCACGACAAAGAACCTTTGAAAGCTGTGGAAAAACTTTATCTCTATCAAGAATTAGCACTTTCTCGTGCCGAATTGAAAGAAGCAATGTTAAACCACGTGAAAAGTCTCAAGCATCCATGGCCCGTGAAAAAAAAGAGCTCTAGAAAAATGAGGCGTTCTCATTAATTTGCCATCATTCTGCGCCTTCGACGGTTCGAGCCCATTCATCAATGGCGCTTGCTATGATTTCCATTAATTGATCCCGGAAAGTAGGATTGATTGCGACCATTGCACTTGTAGGAACTCCTAAAAGACGCTCAACGAGTTTGGGTTTCATCGCCCGAGGCATGTCCTGTTTATTTGCCAAACAAAGGGTCAAGAGCACTCGTTCTTCTTGTTTTTGTCGAATTATATCTAGATAAACCTTTTTTGTTTCCACCACGTTCTCAACGGTTGAGTCCGTCACGAGTAGTACAATGTTAGTTCCTCTTAAGAGAAATGTCCAAAGTGGTGTATATCTTTCTTGTCCTGCAAAATCCCATACAATGCATTCGTATCGGTCCGACAATCCCGTCAGCCTCTTGACATCTACGGCTATCGTTGGGTTGTAATCTAATGGAATGTCGGTCCCTCGCATCAGGTTTAAAATCGTTGTCTTTCCCACACCCCCGAATCCAACAAGAGCGATTTTTATGATTCCCATTAATATTTTTTCTAACGATACGACGTAGTCCTCAAACACGCTGGTATCTCTTCCATCCCAACTTAATGCTCTCAGTCCAAATTCTTCAATGAAAGAATCTCTTGCACGCTTTAAGCGTTCTCTGAGTCCTAAATCATCATCTCCTTCGTCGGCACAAAAAACGAATAAATAATCCTTATAACGCCCCAAACCTCCTGTATATACGAATTTTAGCCGACCCGTCACGACTGATTTTATCTCACCTTCTGCTAAACTTCCAGCAAAAGAGCTGACTGCACTAAGAAAGACAGACACAAGGCTGTCATCAACTTTGACAGTACCATATGTTTTGTGAAAAAGAATCGTTCCATCGCTTCTAATAACGTAAACATGATTGATCATGTCTTCACTCTCCTATTGGACCTGAAACAAATTTCCATCGAACGTGGTTGATTACATGGAAAGTTAGTAAATATTTTCATTTTCTCTATTTTAAATCTATTTCCTTTCTTGCTTAACTCAATTTAAGAATTTTGAAAGAACAACGACAACGTTTAAGTTGAAATTTTTTTAATTACTCTCAATTTTCTGTGGAAATTATTTATTTCTTTCCATTAAAAAAAAGGAATTAACAGACAATGAAAAAGTCTCATGCCTTGCCATCAAATGATTTCCTATTTGATTATAATCAAGCCGATGACTTACCAAAACTTAATGTCCCAAAAGAAGTGATAATTTGGGATGAAACTCTTCGAGATGGTGAACAAACACCTGGTGTTGCTCTATCTCTTGAAGAAAAAATCGAAATTGCTCATGCCCTTGATGATATTGGTGTTGGAGTAATTGCTATTGGATTTCCAGCCGTGTCAATTGAAGAAAAAGAAATTGTAAAAAAGATTGCCAGCGAAGATTTTAACGCAAAGTTAGCAGCTCCTGCTCGAGCTGTTTTAAATGATGTTAACCATTCAATCGATTGTGACGTGGAAGAAATACCCATTTTTTTCCCAGTTAGTAGGTTGGCTCTCCAAAAAGTCGTCAAAAAAACACCTGAAGAAGCTGTTTCTCGCGTTCAAAAAGCAATTGAACATGCTAAGGACCACGGCGTGGTTCCTGATTTTGTCGCAATGGATGCATCCAGAACACATTATAACCTCTTAATGCAATTCTTAGAAGGTGCGGTTGATGCTGGAGCCAATAAACTCATAATTGCAGATACCGTCGGTTGTTTACGCCCCGATTCAATGCACAATTTAATCACCAAAATCAAAAATGAAAAATCCTTGAAATCTGCCGTGATTTCTGTTCATTGTCACAATGATTTCGGTCTATCTACGGCAAATACACTTGCTGCCGTGGCAGCTGGAGCAAACTATCCGCACGTTTGTATTAATGGATACGGAGAACGGAGTGGTAATTGTCCATTGGAAGAATTGGTACTTTCTTTGGAATACTTGTATGCCGTGAACACAAACATCAGAATAGAAAAAATATATGAATTATCGACACTTACAGAGGCATATTTTGGTTTACCTCTTTCCGTCCATAAAGCAATCGTGGGTGTAAATAGCTTCAGTCACGAAAGTGGTTTACACGTTAATGCCATTATTGAAGGTGGGTCTGAAACGATTGAACCCTTTGCACCTTCTGTCGTAGGTCGTAAGCGCCGTTATTTTTTGGGTAAATTCAGTGGCCGGAGTAACATTGAATACGTGATGAAATTGCTAAACATTGATGTTAGCGATGAAGAAATCGATAAGATCTTGCAAGAGATCAAAAAACCCATTCATGTTTCAAGAAAGCAAGCACGAGAAACCATGAAAATAATTAAAGAAAAAATCTTTGAAACGTATTCAGGAATACCTGCCATCGAATACCTGAGATTAATTCATAAAATCACTCATAAAAAGCCAAGTTTGGACCTAGACAAGCTTTCAAAATACTCTGTCATTTTTTAACAGATACTTTTTCATTTTTTCAATTCTTCATTTATTGTTTCAAATATTTCTGCTTCCGAGAATGATTTTTAATTCTCCTTATGAGAATTATTCCCTACAGAAGAATTTGATCCATTTTCAAGTTAATTCTGAAAATTACAAAAACAAAAACCGCTTCCAATGATGGTGCAATTTTCATGGATTTTGATGATCCTGTAGACATGATTGAAAATTTCTTGAATAATTTCGTAAATAAGGACAATGAATACTATTATAGAGAAAAAATTAAGAGTATGCCATACGAGGACAAGACTTTTCTCCTCATAAATTTTGAAGACTTCTTTAAGTTCAATCCATCATTGGCTCGTGAGTTAATTGAGAATCCAAACAAAATTTTACTTGCTGCCAATCAAGCAATAAAAAAAGTGTTGGAAAAGGTTGATAAGGACTTCTACGACTTAAATCCAGAATGTATTGCAAGATTTTCTAACTTAATTTCTGATTATCACGTTGACTTGCGTGCCATTAGAAAAGATCATATTGGAAAATTCGTACAAATTCACGGAATATTAAGTAGGGCTTCTGAAGTAAAGGCCCAAGTCATTAATGCTGCTTTCGAATGCCAACATTGTCAAACGATCAACCTCATTGAAGTTGATCCGTATAATTTTAAACCTCCCGTAATATGTAGCGAAAATAGTTGCGGAAAACGCGGACCTTTTAAATTCATACCCGAGTCATCTATCTTTATTGATTGGCAAAAAATTCGGATACAAGAAGTTCCTGAAGAACTCCCTGCCGGTCAATTGCCGCGGTCATTGGATGCCATTTTAAAGAAAGATCTGGTTGATGCTGCACGTCCAGGAGATCGCGTGTCCATTACTGGTACCATCTATCCAATGCAAGATGCTCGAATGGGTAAGAAATTGAGCACGTTTCATGCCATTCTTGATGCAAATCACGTTGAGGTTTTTCAAAAAGAATTTGATAAAATCGAGCTTTCTAAAGAAGATGAAGAACGGATTGAAGAATTCGGGAAGGATGAATTCATACATGAAAAAATCGTGAAATCAATTGCTCCTTCTATCTTCGGCTATAACGAATACAAAAAAGCTATCGCTCTATTTCTTTTTTCAGGTCGAAATAAGGAATTGGCTGATGGAATGAAAATCCGTGGTCAGACTCACATACTTTTGGTCGGTGACCCTGGTGTGGGTAAGAGCAAGCTATTACAATACGCAAAAATGCTCGCTCCAAGAGGACTATACACGTCAGGTAAGGGATCTACTGCTGCTGGTCTTACTGCAACCGTGATTCGAGATAAAGATACGGGTGAATGGACTTTGGAAGCAGGAGCTCTCGTGATTGCAGATCGTGGTGTTGCCTGTATAGATGAATTTGATAAAATGAATGAATTCGATCGATCTGCTATTCATGAAGCAATGGAAGAACAAACAGTTCACATTACGAAAGCAGGGATTAATGCCAGCCTGAACGCACGGACTTCAATCTTAGCCGCTGCAAATCCAACATTTGGCAAATATGATCCTTTCAAGCCTGTTGGCGATAATATAAAAAAGCTATCACCTTCCATTTTATCTCGATTTGATTTGATTTTTGTTCTTAAGGATGAACCATCTCCTAAAAAAGATGAAGGATTAACCGATCACATATTGGGACTTCAAGATCAAGATCTCACTACACTCGAACCTCCAATAGAAATGGATCTATTGCGGAAGTACATCAGTTATGCACAAACAAACATCCATCCGGTTCTCACTGAAGAAGCCAAGCAAATCATTAAAGAATATTACTTGAATTTGAGAAACATTTCCGAGACACCTGATTCTCCAATAGCCATTACACCACGACAACTCCAAGGTCTCATTCGATTAACTGAAGCTCATGCTCGCATGGGACTGCGCGAAGAAGTAACCAAGGAAGATGCAGAAGCCGCCGTGGAAATAATGAAATTATCGCTTTCACAGGTAGGAATCGATAAAGAAACTGGAAAACCCGACATACTCGTTCTCACCGCAGGTACGTCTCAAAGTCAAATTTCTCGCCTGCAAAAATTAGAAGACATCATTCGACGCCTTTTCCTGGAAAATAATAAAGAACCAGTAAACAGAAAAAAAATTGTAGAAGAAGCAGAACGAGAAGGATTGGCTCATGATTTCATTGAAAAAGCCATTAAGGAATTGATTGACAAATCGATGATTTATCAGCCCCAAAAGGATCATTTTGCACCAATATAATAAATAAATTAACAGATGCATTTTTCGATCAATTATTTTCTCGGGTGTGAACGAATATTCTGATTAAAGACTTACCGCTTCCCGATGTCGTCAAAAAGGTTCTTCAATCTCGAGGAATATCAAGTTTATATCCTCCGCAAGAAGAAGTTGTCAAGAAAGGTTTGTTTTCTCAAGAAAATTTCGTTGTTTCCATTCCCACGGCATCTGGTAAAACGTTGATAGCAGAATTGGCATTTCTCGATACTTTTTTAAAAAATAAAGGAAAAACACTCTATCTCGTGCCATTGAAAGCACTTGCTAGCGAAAAACTCGCGGAATTTAAGCAGTGGGAAGATCTAAACATGCTATCAGTAACTCAATCGACTGGAGATTTTGATAGTGGTGAACCCGATTTAAAAAATTATGATCTCATCATCCTCACTTATGAAAAACTCGATTCCCTGTTGCGACATGGCGTGTCTTGGATGGAAGAAGTCAAGACGATAATTGTTGATGAAATACACCTCTTGAATGATCCTCATAGAGGACCGACTCTTGAAGTCGTTCTTGTTAGATTAAAAAGAATGGTTCCGCTTGCCAGAATAATAGCACTGAGTGCCACCATTCAAAATGCTCGAGAAATCGCTGGATGGCTTGACGCTACTTTAATTTCTAGCGAATGGCGACCAATTCCATTGCATGAAGGAGTAATGCTTGAAAATACCATCTTTTTTCCAGAAAAAAAAATTACATTAGAAGTTACTGATAAAGATCCATTAACCAATCTTGTTTTTAATAGCCTGAAGCAAGGTTTTCAAGTCCTGATTTTTTCGAATACAAGACGTTCAGCAGCAAAGCTTGCCAGAGATTTGATGCATCATGCTAAAAAATTTCTCTCTCTAAACGAAAAAAAGGAACTGCAAGACATTTGTAAGGCACTCGAAAAAACTGGGGAATCATCACGGTTTCTTCAAGACCTCATTCAATGCACGCAAAATGGTAGTTCATTTCATCATGCTGGACTCAATTTTTCTCAAAGAAAAATCATAGAAACGCATTTTAAGAAAGGATTCATAAAAGCATTATGTGCCACGCCAACGCTCGCTATTGGGGTTAATCTTCCTGCCCGGAGAGTCATCATAACAAGCTATAAAAGATATGATCTTGATTTTGGGCTTCGAGACATCCCTGTTTTAGAATATAAACAATTCGCAGGTCGTGCAGGACGTCCATTTTATGATGCTCTGGGGGAATCCGTGTTAATATCAAAGTCAGAAATGGAAAAAGAATTTATTTTTGAAAAATACATCCTAGGAAAACCCGAAAAAATCATTTCAAAAATCAGCCGCGAATCTGTATTGCGCGTTCATATCTTATCATCCATTGCAATGGGATTTACCAAAACCGATGAAGAATTACATGCATTCATAAATGACACTTTTTTTCTATTCCAGCACCCTGACCGAGATCTTGAAGCACAAGTAGATAATATTCGTTCATTTCTCCTTGAAAATAAATTTATATCCCGTCAAAAAGGAAAGTACCATCCAACTGCATTTGGAAGGCGCGTATCTCAATTATATATAGATCCATTGTCTGCAATGTTACTGAAAAATGGTTTGGATACAATGATAAGGCAAAAAAAGACCACTAGCCTCGGAATTCTGCATTTAATTTGCCGCACGCCGGATATGGACAAGAGATACCTGAGAGGACATGAAGAAGAAAAATATCTTCAATTCGTAAAAAATCATTCGACCGATTTCTTGTTTGATTTGATGTTTAATCCTGCCGATCCTCTTCCTTCAATGAATATTCCCGAGCCACAATTCTATTCTGCCAAAGAAATGCTGGAAAAAGAATATGCTTCGTCACAAAAAATCGAATTATGCTTTGTAGATGAATGGTTTCTTAGAGAAGTAAAGACCGCTTGTCTGCTATTTGATTGGATAAATGAAAAAAATGAAGAATATTTGATGAACACTTATGGAGTACAACCTGGAGACCTATTTCGCTATGTCGATCGGGCAGATTGGTTATTATATTCCTTAGAACAGTTCTATAGGCTTTTTAATTTTAAAACCCCTAAAATTAAAACACTGATTTCGTCCCTGCGCCTTAGGATTAAGTACGGAATCAAGCAAGAACTGACCGATCTCATTTTGATAAAAGGAATTGGAAGGAAAAGAGCACGAACCTTGTTTTCACGGGGAATAAAATCTCTTGAAGATCTAAAAAAAGCACCAGCAAAGGTCTTGGTTTCCCTCCCAAGCTTTGGACCCGAGTTAATAAAATCCTTTGGCAAACAATTAGAAATCGATCCAAAAATAATCAATAGAATGCTCGAAAAAAACAAAAAGAAGAAAAAGTCTCAACAAGACCTCCAAGGTTTTCTCTAACAATAAACACACTCTGTTTTTTCATTAAATATTAAAAATATATGAGAATTCCATAAATATGCTCTTTAGATCTCGAGAAATTGAATAGTTCCTACTTTTAATGGCGAAAAAATTCCAGTATTTGCTTGATTTTTGGAATTACATCGATCGCTTGATATAAAAGATAAAAAAAAATAAATAATCTTTTGAGTTAAAACTCAAATGTAATTATCTTTAGGTTTTTTGGAGTAGAAAATGCATCGAGAAAACAAAAATACTTGTGAAATCTGTGGTCGACCAATAGAAGGTCCTGTTCGCTATAGATTTATTGATGCAAACGTAAAATTGCGCGTGTGTCAAAATTGTAGCAGGTTTGGAAAAGATACCAGTAGAACGCTTAAAAAATCTCATCAAACAGGACCTAAATTTGTTCCAACCAAAAAGAAAAGGATGAAACGTGTTTCTACTAGGCGAATAAGATTCGATGAAATGGAATTAATCGAAGATTTTGGAGCTGAAATTAGGAAAGCACGCCAAAAACTAAATTTGACACAAGATCAATTGGGAATGCAAATAAAAGAACCTGCTTCATTCATTAAAAAAATCGAGCAAGAAAAAATCCATCCTTCAATAAATGTAATTAAAAAGATCGAAAAAGTACTGAAAATCTCTTTATTGGAAAAATCTGCAGATAAAGAGCTTGATTTCAGTCACGTGTCTAAGAAATCCACGGTGCGGACACAGACACTCGAAGACATCATAACATTCAAGAAGAAAAAGAACCAATAGCTCATCACTCACTTGAAAGTTTTTCGATTCTTTTTCCGCGAGGAGATGGAACAACCTTTTGTCTGGCATTGGGAAGGTCCCGATACAAAGTATCTTTCCCAAATATTTCATATAAAAAAATACTTAGAGCCGCGGCTTCAGAATGTGGCTGGTTTCCAATTGAAATGTTGCGATCGACTAACTCATAGATCTCATGAGGAACCTTCTGAGAACCAATGACTATCAGCAATTTACTTTGGTCTTGACGAAGTTCTTTGATTAGGCCATCCGTCCATTTCTCACCATACATCGTTAAATGAACACTGAAACCCCCACCCTCACCCCATTCTTTTATGAATTCCCTCACGTCTTCAACAGTTTTAATTTCAAATTGACCTCCCCAGATTTTATTTATTTTGTTTAAAGAACTTCTAACTCCTTCATCTTGTTTTTCTGCCAAGATCATCGAACTTGCACCAAGGGCTCGCGAGATTAATGCTACATGCGTGGTTAAACGTAAATCTCTGTAAGGGCGATGTCCTAGCCTAAGAACGTGTGCCTCTCGTGCCATTTTTTTCACGTCAAAGAATTCCATGAAATGCATGACAATATTTGGATTAGTCCTGAAAAATCCTTGCATTCCTTCCTAAACCGAGTGAAATTATGCTCGATTCGTCCACGTGTTCTGTCGGTGGAGTCTTTCGGTCAACTCTTAAATAAACTCCATTAAAGACTTCTTCTGAACTCAGTTTTAAATCATCAACGCGAATTTTCGGAGAATTAACATCGTTAAAATACCTGCCACTCAGATCAAAATTCTTCTTCAAGTCCATCCCCGAAACCATGCTTTGGACGGGAAACGGAATGCCTTCTTCAATGCCTTTAATGAATATTAAATTGAAGATCTCAGGAGTTTTGGATTTAATCCAGTCGAGGATAATCGGTTCGATATGATTTATAAAAAGTTTGTTTCCTGCCCATGAAGACCATTTCTTCATGAAGGCACGTCTCCCTGCTCGAATAAGTGTTTTTAAAATTGGTGGATGAGGTACAAAATTAAAGTGTGAATCTTGTAAATTATAGAATTTTTTAGACTGCAAGCCGTCCCAGAATGCGCCATATGCATCGTAGTTGCTTTTCCATTCGAACATCGTGTTAAAAACACCACTGATATATGTCAATCCAACGTGATACATTGCATTTGATCGATGCGGATCTCGTTCATTTCGCACGTCTTTTAGGATGTCAATCATGCGAGTTGCCGCTCCTGAAAGTCCTTTTTTCATCTTTATCGGCAAATCTTTTAATTTTGTGCCAAGTTTTAAATGCCGTCGGTCCAAAATTTCGTCATCTGGTCCCGCCAACCACCAATCTATTGGCATGCCATCATTTAACGAACAGTTCACGACAAACATTGCATCCGATATTTCTGAAGCAATGACGTATGAGCAATCCACGTCGGATCCAAACAAAAGTTTCATCGAACCTTGTTGCGTGTCGCTCCGAATGGCAACAATCGGAGGAAAAAGCGTGTACGTTAGGACCCTCCACGGTTTCTTTAACTTGCCTTCCAAGACCGCCTGAGCGGTCAAGATCGATTCCGTCAGCCGTTCTTTTAGCAAGTCATAAATTAAATCCGAATTTAAAACCGAATCATGTGCCCTTTGCTCATAATATTCCCATCCCAGCTCTTTGATGCATTTAAATATCTGCCTCCCGAGTAGGAAATATCCCCTATTCCTTACGGATTTTGGAACTTCGTTAATCGTGACTTGAGTCATTAATTCATAAACTCAAAATAAAATTTTAAGGATTTAGTTTACGTGGATTTATTCCTTGAATTCGTTCTTATTTTACAAGAAAGAATTTAAATGGACAAGATTAGACTAAAAATAGAAGAATAGGGTGGTGCTCCGGCCGGGATTCGAACTCGGGTCTTAGGGGTGAGAGCCCTAAATGCTTGGCCACTACACTACCGGAGCTCCAATCATTTAATAAAAAGTCTGCAAGCATTAAAAACATTGCGAATTTGATGATAAAATCACGAATGAAAGAATAAAAAAATAAAGGAAGAAAATTAGGCAGCTGGAATTGTCGGAAATAACAGGTTAATATATGGAATGGGAATTGGAGAAAGACCCACGAGCCAAACAACAATGTTATTGTAGATAATGATGAAAATCGTCGTTAGAAGTGCCACGTAGAAAGAATCCTTGTGATCCGTGTCAAAAATGGCTTTTACAAGGAAGAACCATGCCGCAAGGATGATGATGAAATCAATTCCAGCAATCGGGTCAAAAACGAACGTTGAGGGAATGCTTGCCGTGTTTGCCATTGCAACAGCGAGTTGATAGGGTAAATGGAGAAATAAAGCAAGACCCATCTGGATTATCACTATGATTATTGCAACTAAGAAGCACCATCCAAATCGCTTCCCTTCATCACGTGATTTTCCCGCTATGAGGCGAAGAGCTGCCCAACAAAAGACTGCCAATAGAGCAATTGTTGCTATAAAGACTAGAATTGTCAATACTAATTCTATTTGCAAAATCATCACGCCCAAAATAGATTATTAGTAAAATTCTCGACACGATGTTTAAAATTTTTGCTTCATTAACAAGTTTATTTCAATTTATGAAGTAACTTATTGCTTCTTTGCAAGGAATTCTTGTTTATTGCTGAATCTATAACTGGAATTAAATAAAAAAAGAAAATTGCGAAGATATGTTTAAATTGAGCCTATTCTTTGGTCGAATATGCAAACAGAATGAGGGAGATAATGATCAAAGAAGAAGAGGTAATGCTTATGGGGAAATAAAACCCTATAGAAGTCAAAACGGACTGAATCGTTTCTCCAATCTGTGTATATAGAAATCTTCCAGCAAACCAAATCGTAAACCCTATTCCATTTAAAAGCGCGTTAATTCGGGGTTGACCGGGAATTAAATAAGCCATCCAGAAAAATAGAACCAAGATCGAAATTGCATAAATCGGGACGATGATTATGTTCACGAAATAGAATGGATGAGGAGAAAAAATCCAATCGGGTGGTACTATGAAGTACATGACTCCCATAACTATCGGTGGAATGACGTAAACATATCCTAGTTTTTTAGGAATGGATTCGTTTTCAATGAGCAGTTCTGCAACTACTATAGCCATGCAAGCAAAAGAAAACCACTGAAAACCAACTCCCATTTTTTCAACGATGGGATTTTCAACAAAAAAATCATTGATGACGTGAAATACTCTTCCGACAGCGCTAAAAATGAAAAACAAAGAAAAGCTCAACCAATAAATCTGTTGTTCTTCTTTTGGCTTGAATGCATACCTGTTAAGGAATAAGTAGGTAAACATCAGAAAATAGTAACCAACTGTTAGAACCCAAAACCCAACGGCTATGGCTTCACCCCAGAGAAGAGGGTATGCTTGAAATTTTGCATCCAAAGTGCCTATCAAAAAAATCACCGCAAAAAATTATTCTATTTGATTTAGTTATTCTTTTTATTAAGTTTCATTCCATGTCAATATAAGTTTGTTATTTTATTATGTTCAGCTCGTACTTAAATCTAATCGATTGTAATAATTTTTTGCGATAAGAAATGGCAAATTGAATAAACTCATCAGAACATTTCAATGCCTTCAAACAATCAGGAGCAATATCTGTTTCAATTAGAAAAAAATGACCATATATTTTGTTTCCACGTATCATACATTAAGCTCAGATTTCTAAATAGCTCCTTTTCCTCGAAGGTGAGCTTTTTTACGAATTTTTCTGCTTCTTTTAATGTAATGATTTTTAATATCTTATATGATCTTCGTTCAATAATGGTTTCAATTAAATTCTTTATTTGCCGTCCCTTTTCAAAGGATTCAAGTTTTTCTTTATTTGCTTCTTTTAAACTCTCTTCGATCAAGTAGTTCGTTAGCAAGTAAAAACTCTGTTCTAATTTTTGCAATTCAGTATTATTTTCTTCTTTCCAGAGAACTCTATCGAGGTCGGATATATCTATAATTTTTGGGTGAAGCACTTCAATTCGTTCATCGTGGAGGAATTTTTTTACTTTCCAGAATTCCAAGGTTGTTTCCGTCTTGGGAGATAGGACGTTCAGTACCTTCCCATCTTCCGAAATTACTGGAATTTCCTTCAATACCCTCACTCTAAACTTCATGTTATTCCAGTAGATATTAAAGACACGATTTATTCCTCTATATAGCATGTTGATCTCCATGATCAGAATTTTTTTCGATCAATCTTAGATTAAAACGAATTCGACTTCACTAGAGTTCTTGTCTTGGTTTATTTTTACTTCTTTCGCATCGGAATAAAATGACGGACCTAAAACGTTTCGGAAAAGCTTGATATTACCTTCTTGCTCAGAAACAAAGCCAACGACTTCATCTGGCTCAAGTGCTGCTGGCGCAATTAGCATCTCTTCAGAATCTCTCAATGCGCCGTAATATAACTTATAATTTGTTAGTTGCCAAATCCTAATGTTTGGAAACGTTAATAATTTATTGACGAGTATGTTTATTTTCGACAAGTCAAAATCGGAAAAAATGTGAACTCTCACGTGCTCGGGGATATCTTGAAAGACCTCATCGGGAAAACTCGCCAAATCGGGAATGATTATTGTAATTGAACTCCTTGCCCTCTTTATCATCTCAATAATATGAGCATTCACGCGATTGGCTGAGGTAATGGTCCATGTCTTATCCATTCCCGTATCTGACATTTTTTCAACTTCATTCCACGTTTCTTGTAAGATATTTTTGACGTCCTTGACTTCAACATCAACCTCTCTAAAATCATCTTGAATTTTCCTAATGACTTCATCTACTCCAAGCGAAGTAGTTGAACGCAGTTTACCCAAACCCGAATCTATCATGTACTGTAAGTCATCAATAGTCTTAGAATAGTTGGATAACAATCTTCCTGACTTCATTTCAAGCTCTTGCTCAAATAATTGAACCATGTTTTTCAAGGAATCAAAATGATTTAATAGCTGTGTTTTTATTTCAGAGGATAATTCCACCGAGTCTTGTTTTGCGTCTTTTAAGAATGTGGAAAATTCTGCAGTCAGAATTTCAATGCCAGATTTGGATATCGCCTCTAATTTGTCAAAAAGGTCATCTGCTGCAGTAAATATTAATTTCTGAACATTTCTTGCAAAGATGTCATATTCTTCCAAGAATTGAGGCATGATGTTTGACATCTTCTTTTCAATTGGAGCAATTTTTTTTCCATATAATGAAGAATTCCCGTTAATAACTAATTCAATTGAATTTCTCGTTCTATCTAATCCTGTATTTAGTGCTGATGATTTAAATTCGACGATTTGTTTCTTTAATTGGTCTTTTCTAAGCTCAAAGTTTTGGTGAAATGCCTGTAAACTGGTTCTGAAATCATCGATTAAGGTGTTTTTTATCCCCGTCTGCTCCTCCTGAATCTTCAAAATGTTCTTTTCAGTTAATTCATTCATTCGAATTTCATTTTCACGTGTTATGTCCTTCAATTGATTTTTCATGTGTGAATAGACATCATCTTTACCACGTTCAATACCATCAATGGTTCTTTCGAATGCCTTCATTAGTTTCGCATGTTGTACTTTAAAATCATCTTCAATTTCAGTAAACGTTTCTATAATTAATTCCATTTTTTCTGAAAATGATTGTTCTAAGTCCACCCGAGTTCTTTTAGTCGAGCTCGTCAATTTTTCTGAGAATTGTGAGAGCTTCTCAAATGACTCTTGCATTTCAAGAATTTTTTCTTGCCAAGTCGAGAGCGTTTCCGTCAAGTTATTTGAAAGTTCGGCATTCAGTGCCTTATTTGATGTTTGAACTTGTTTAAATGAATTTCGAATTATCTTTGAAATCTCGTTTGAAACGTTGTCAAACTTAGATTTACTGGTATTTATCCGATCTCCGATAACCGTGTTGATGCTAACAATTATATTGTTAAGGAACTGCTCGCTATTAATGGTTTCTTTCGCTATCGCCTCATTAAATGTAGATTTCAAGGTTTCTGAAAGCATTCCAAAATCCGTAGCATGTTTATCAAGAGAATTCGTGAGATTGTCTTTGATCAAAAATGATGATTGCTTGAGCATTTGAAGATAACGATTAAATTCTTCTGAAATTTTCGATTCGAATTTCTGAACTTCTCTCAACGTTTTCATCTTTTTCTCCATGCTTGTCTTAAAATTATCTCTAAATGCAGTCAATTTTTCATTTATGGCGGTTAAATGAGAAGTAATGGATGATGTCAATCTTTTTTGAACGGTTCCCAGTAAATCCTTAACCAGTGAATGTTGTTTTGTTGAGGAATCGAAGATCCTTTTTTGCATCTTATCTATGAATTGTTGAAAGGAGTCTGAAAACTCTTGAATTAACAAGTCAGTAGCTTCATTGCCTTTTTGATAATTCTGTTCTAATGTTTCGATTCGATCCGTTAGATTTTTATCGAAATTCTCTCTAAAAACTGCCATCTCGGTATTAAATGCTTCGAGTGATTCAGTTATATAAGATACTGTATCATTTTTTATTTCTTTTATGCTTGAATTAATTCGTTTTAGTTCATCTATTACTCGATTCCTAAATTGAATCTCAAAGCTCTCTTCTTCTCGTAAAATGTTATCAATTTGGGAATCTATTATTTTTTGAATGATGTCTTTTAACTCAAAGACTTGTTTTTCAAAATCTTCTGAATTTTCGGATAACTTGTCTGAAATCTGATTCTTTAAGCCGCTAAAACTTGATTTCATGCTTATGATTTTTTCTTGGAAAATCGTAGAAGTATTGGTCAAATATTCATTAAATTCCGACTGTATGCTTTCTAGATGTTCCTTTAAATTTTGATCTATTGTTAAAATCATGTTCGTACGGTTTTTTTCATCAAGTTTTTGATTTTGCAATATCATGTCTGTGAGTTTTTTGTCTAAATCCTGCATGAATGTATTCGAGAAAGCACTAAATTCGTTAATTCGACCTCGAAGTTTTTCTTGTAAGTCTTTGATTAAATCCGAGTAAATCGTTAAATTTTGAGATAAGAACTCATTAAATTGGTTTTCAACATCTTCCTTTATTTCATCAACCGCCATTTTTTGGATTTGCATCAAATTCTTAACAGAATCGATTCGACCAACTGATTTATCTTGAATCATCTTTATTAAAGATTTTATCAAATGTTGTTCTCTTTCCCTAATTTTCTTCAATGTTTCATCTACACTTCGCAAGAAGCTCTTTATCGTGCCGATTTGTTGACTTTTTAACTCCGAAGAATTCTTTTGATAAAATTCTAATACACGGGGAAAAAACTTGATAAGCTGTCTTTCAATCGTTGAAAAAATACTATCTAGAGTTTTATTATGTTCTTTCAACAAATCTAATGCCGATTTCTCAAGATTTCCAGATAGGTCTTCAATTTCAGATGCAATATTTGAAAGAGATTGAAATAACTTATTCTTTAACTCTAAGCTTTCATCTTGAAATAATTTTAACGAATTTTGAAGATTTGAGGATAAAATTTCAAATTGATTTTTAATATTCTCTTTTTGAGGGGCAATTAATTCTAATGCTTTCTCTTCTAAAGCGTCTTTTTTCGATAATTTGATTTTTTTAATTTCATTTAATCGATCCGTAAATTGATCAGTAAAAGTGTTTTTGATCTTGTTCATGCGAGATTCAAAAACATTAAGATATTCTGAAAACATGCTTACTAACCGATTATTGAGCCTGATTGAGTTCTTATCGATCTCCTCAAAAGTAGATTGAGCCAGTCTGGATTGGTCATCCGTAAAGCCCCCTGAGTCTGATAATAATTCCTTTTGGTATTCCAACTTCTTTTTTATCTCATCAATTTGTTTTTCGACATTCTCATGCATTGCATCTGACAATCTGCTAGAAAATTCTCTGATATCATCGTGAATTTTCTTAAAGAATGTTTCTAGCCTTTCTATCTCAAGTAGAAATCCTTGATATGGAGGCAAGGCACGATATCGCTGAGCCTTTCCAGGTAATTTCTTGATGAGCTTCAACTTTTCTAATTCTTCCACGGTCGTCTTCAGACGATTCAAGTCTTCTCCACTCAAGATAGAGAGTTCTCCAACCGAAATATTTCCATTTTGTAAGATTAAACTGAGAACTTTAGCTTGATTTTCGTCAAGTTCATAAGTTTTTTTAAGTAATTTATTAAGGGCTTCGGACATAATTACCACTACTCTCTACTCGCGTAAGAGTTCATTTACGATGTTGAAAATTTTAAGGATTCTTGAAATTGGGTACTGGATCTTTTTCCAATTTAAATGGTTTGGTGTTTTTAAATCAATTAGCAAGTGTAACGCTTTTTTAATGTTGTAATAATATACGTGTGAAGAATGTTTCAATAGAGCATTACGTGTTTCTTCGATTTTCTTGTTTACGTTTTTAATTCTTTTTGGATCATCGAATTTAAATTCTAGATACCACCAACCTAACATCTCAACATTAATGAGCAAGTTTAGGTCATAAAATGATTCAAGTATATTAAGAACATCTTGCAATTCTGATTCGTCAATTGGAAATTCATTTTGCAAATTTAAAGTCACGATGCCTGTTTCAAAGTCAATTTTATTAAGCCTACCTTCATATATATATATAAAACTCTTGTTTGGTTCAATTTGAAAGAAAAATTTTTCATCTTTTCGGCTGAACTTTAATTCTAATGCATCACAAATTTTATCAGGACTTTTTTTTGCCAATTTTTTTTCTCCAAGAAGTTCCAAGAAATCCATCAAATAGAGTTTGGAATCTTCAACCTCAACAATATAAGGTTTACCTTTCAAGTAATTCTCGATGTTTCTCTTATGTTGCGTGTAGCAGAAGGCAGGAAGATCACCCGGTTTTACTTGTAGATCAATTAAAACGTTAATATATTTGCGATTTTCACAATGTGGTTGAAGAGCGCATTCGATTCGGTATTTCATGCAATTTTCACATTTTTGCCGCATTAATTCTAAGAATTCCTTTGCAATGTAATTAACGCTCTTTAAATCATCGCTTCTTTTTAGGTATTTTGACAAGCTTTCTGAATATTTTCGAGACATTTCATTTCACCAAAGTTGCTATAAACATGCATGTTTGAGGAAATCCTCGTGCTTTCCTTCAAAATTCCGTTTTTAAAGCTCTTGAAAGGATAATTTAACCGAGTAATTTCGATTAAAACCGTGATTTGGAGACGATAAGATGAAAATCGCATCCGTGGTGTCACATGACTACCAAAAATAGTGATTCTCTGATAATAATACTAATAATATTCCAATATATATATCACGGCAGGAGCTTGCTACGATCTATAGAGAGATCCTCGTTGCAAAAAAAGAATGGAAAATGGTTTTTAAGATTCATAAGTAAAGATTTTGGACATCTTTTTCTTCGCTCTCTTTTCGGTCTCACGCAAAATCCACTTGAAAACTTCAGACGTTACTATAACTGTCGCAGAAATTGCAAGAATCAAGATCCAATCCAAAATACTTAGCGGAATCGTCCCGAAAGCGAAGTTCATGGGAGGTAAATAAACAACTACAAGTTGCAAGACAAAAGAACTAATGACCGCAATCCACAAGGATCTATTTTGTGTCTTGATCTTGAAAACGGACAAGCGCTGAGACCTACAAGCAAAAACATTGTATAACTGAAACATCACTAGCGTTGTAAAAGCAAGAGTCATTGCCCAATAAGCAAATGGAAATATTTTTTTCGGCGTGAAAAGCCATCCCTGGTTCATCAGAAAGAAATTTTGTGAAAATAAAAGTTGCATCACGGGTGGTAAGGATCCGAAGTTGTAATAGATAACCTGTCCAAAAGATAATCCATATACAAATATGGATAATGTACCAATACACATCGTTATTCCTACAACTATCATGTTTACAAACATCTTGCGTGGAACCACGCTCTCATTTGGATCTCTGGGCATTCTTTCCATTAAATCAGGATCTGGAGGATCTAACGACATTGCAGTAGCAGGTAAGCCATCCGTTACTAAATTTATCCAAAGAATACTAATGGCAGTAAGCGGCAATACATAGACGATCCCTTCTGCTGGTGAAAAATAGGAGAACCCAAGTATGATCCCGAAAAACATTGTAAATATCTCCCCAGTATTGCTGGATAACAGGTAGAAAATGAATTTCCGTATGTTATCATAGATACCTCTCCCTTCCTCAACGGCATTGACAATTGTCGCAAAATTATCATCTGTTAATATCATGTCACTTGCTTCTTTAGTTACATCTGTTCCCGTGATGCCCATTGCAATTCCAATATCTGCATTTTTAAGGGCCGGTGCATCATTTACGCCATCCCCTGTCATTGCAACAACGTTACCAAGACTTTTCAAGGCATTGCAAATCCTGACTTTATGCTCTGGGGAAGTTCGTGCAAAAACCGAAACACGGTCAACTTTCTTGACGAGCTCTTCATCAGAAATTTGATTCAATTCCGTACCCGTCATCGAATGGATGATGCCGTGGTCCAAGCCCAATTCTTTAGCTATTGCCACGGCGGTTTCTTTATTATCTCCCGTGATCATTTTCGCCTTCATCCCTGCTCGCTCGACCTTGATCAAGGCCTCCTTGACTTCCTCACGTGGCGGATCAATCATTCCACTAAGTCCTACAAAAATCAAGTCATGCTCGATTTCAACATCATAATTTTCCTGCTTTGGAACTTCCCTATAAGCATAAGCCAAAACACGGAGGGCAGAATTTGCCAACTCCGAATTCATGCCTAGGATTCTTTGAACATGCTCATCCTTGATGGAAATTACGTTCCCATCAATAAGAATTTGAGAACATTCTTTTAAGATCCGTTCGGGGGCTCCTTTCACGTATGCAAGTATTTTTCCATCAACAGGATGAATGGTGGTCATGCGCTTTCGGTCACTATCAAAAGGAACTTCTCCAATTCGTGGAAATTGTAATTCTAAATCTTCTTTCCATAAATTCTTCTTTCCTGCAGCCGTTAATAACGCTCCTTCTGTTGGATCACCAATGATTTTCCAAGTATCTTTATTTTCTGGATCTCGAACTAATGACGCATCATTACACAATGCTGCAATCATGAGTAGCAATTTTAAATCTGGATTTTGTTCTAAAAGAACTTCTTCGTTTTGATAAAATATATGACCCGTTGGATCATAGCCCCCTCCAGTGACATCCAATAAGTGATTATCAACGAAAATCTTACGAACTGTCATTTCATTTTGAGTCAATGTTCCTGTCTTGTCAGAACAGATGACCATGGCACATCCTAACGTTTCGACAGCAGGAAGCTTTCGTATGATGGCGTTTTTCTCAACCATTCTTTTAACTCCAAGGCTTAAGGAAATCGTTACGATGGCAGGCAATCCTTCAGGTACGGCTGCTACGGCAAGTCCAACCGCTGCCGTAAACATTTCTAAGACTCCTTCTAATAAATTACCACTAAACATGTATGCTACTAGACTATCTGCATGAATGATCAATAGGCGTATGAAACCTGCAAGAAATACGACAAAACAAATCAAAATTATTATCATTCCCAAAGATTTTCCTAATTTATCCAACTTCTTTTGTAATGGTGTTTGTTTTTCTTCAGCTGTCTGAATCATTTCTGCAATCTTTCCAATCTCTGTATTCATTCCCGTGGCAACAACTATTCCCTTTCCACGCCCATACGTTACGATTGTTGATGAATATGCCATGTTTTTTCTTTGAGTTATGGGAACTAGTGCATCTGGGATTATGTCTGTATTTTTTTTGGTCGACACGGATTCCCCTGTTAAAGAAGCCTCTTCAATTTTCAAATTAATTGTTTCGATCAATCTGATATCTGCCGATATTTTATCTCCTGTATTGAGAAGGAGAATATCTCCCGGAACTAATTCCCTGCTCCATATCTCAACCTGTTCTCCATTTCGAATTACCTTTGCATGGGGGGCAGCAAGTTTTTTGAGTGCCTCTAACGACTTCTCTGAACTATACTCCTGTTTTGTACCAATGACTGCATTGGCAATTATTATTGCGGCAATTACAATGATATCGATCCATTCCGTGGCATGCAACAAATCTTGGTGTTGGATAAAAATTTCATATAAGAAAATAATGAAGGAGATGATCATTGCTGCAATCAAGAGAATTATTAAAAAATCTTTAAATTGATTAAAAAACATCTCCCAAATGGTTTTTCTTTTCTTTTCTTTTATTTCATTAAAACCATAATGCTCTATCCGCCGTGAGACTTCATCACTAGATAAACCTTTATCAGATGTACTTAAAATTTCGAAGATCTCATCCGGAGCTTTTGTATGATATGCAACTGCTTCCATACTAAGTTTGGTTTTTGTTTCGACCACTTGAAAGTCCCTCAAAATAAATTCATTATGTGATTTTAGTTAACTTCATTTATCTCGATTCAATTAATAAATATTTTAAAAAACAAATCACTTTTTAACTTTATGAAATGGGATCGAAGTCCGTTATGTTTTATCTCGTTATAACTAGAAGTAGCTCCACGTGGTGTATGCTCTCTAAGAGTTCTTTCATTCTATGCTTGAAGTATTACGATTGTCGTTTTGCTCGAATTTCTTCATTTTATTTTTATGTTTTAAGTGACTGCCGCGATCACAAACGATTCTTCTCCATTTTTTTATAAATGTGGTTTTTATTTGCATGAGATCCAGAGATTGCAGCAGTCACTATTATTCATGGCTTTTAAAAAACTCATGAATTAGGCTGGTCAGAAATTCAGAGCTGACCGTTTTCGCCCGACTTTTTCATTTTACTTAATCTTTCTCGAGACTTAAGCTTTTTTAAAGATTTTTTTTCGGATTAATTCGTGA
>JALGVI010000024.1 GCA_029838215.1 Candidatus Helarchaeota archaeon
GAGAGCGAGTTAGAAGGATTTAAAGTGTTTGATACGGTGATTGCAATTTCCAAATGGAAAATGCGCGACTTTGAAGCCCAAAAAGGAACGAGAGAAGAATTCGCAATTGCATGGCGGAAATTGTCTGGTCCTGCAAGGAAAGAAATTAGAAACGGGGCTTGGTCGAAAGCAATTATCACCAAGATCAAGATGCTTGGTCGCAGTCGCTATGATTAAATCGAATCATCTCGATTAAACTGCATCTATTATCTTTGTTTTTCATTTTTATTCGTTTCATTTTAAGTTTTTAGTGAAAAGGAGAATTTTATAAACGCGTTTTGACAACAATTAAGAGTGAAATTTTAAAGGATAGTGGATTTTAATGGAAATTTCAGTGAATAAGGAAGCTTTTAAGATTGTTCAGGAAGTAATGGACAAAAAAAACTTTTTTCAGGTTGAAGTTAAAAAACTCAATAATGGTGCAACAGTTCTCGATTTTAGCAAGGCAGGTTATCCCGGTGGTGCAAAACTTGGGGAAATCTGCATGGGTGGATACGGAACCGTTACTTTGGGTACTTTCACGTTTGATAACATTACCGTTCCGGAAGTAACTGTTACTGCAGAATATCCGCATGTCTCATGCTTGGGAAGTCAATATGCAGGATGGCGTTGTAACGTCAAGGATGAAGGATATTTTGCGATGGTAAGTGGTCCTGCCCGGGCTTTGAAAGGAGGCGAAAAAGGTCTCTTCGAAGAATTAGGATATCGAGACACTGCAGATGTCGCAGTTGCGGTTTTGGAAGCAAACGTATTACCAAACGAAAAAGTCATGGAATTCATTGCTGGAAAATGTAATGTCCCTATAGCCAATACTTATACATGTGTTGCTCCAACTAAATGCGTGGCGGGGTCGGTTCAGATTGCGGCCAGAGTCGTGGAAACGGGATTACACAAGCTACACGAAGTTGGTTTTGATCCAAAAAAGGTACTTTATGGCATTGGAACTGTTCCTATAGCACCTCTGGCAAAAAATGATACGAGAGCAATGGGCGTTACTAACGATGCAATTATTGCTGCAGGACAAGTTTTTTACAACGTGGATTCCAATGATGAAGAAATGGCAGAAAAAATAAAATTGGTTCCGAGTTCAACGTCTCGCGACTATGGAAAGCCATTTTTTCAAATTTTCAAGGACGCTGGAAAAGATTTTTTCAAGATCGATGCACATTTGTTTGCACCTGCTCTAATAACCATGAATAATGTAAACACTGGAACGACACTTCATGCCGGCAAGGTTGATTTGGACTTGTTGAAGAAATCCTTCGGTGTCGAATAAAAAATCCCTTTTTTTTCTCATTTTAACTCAACTCAATTCAAGATATCTTGTTAATTAAAAAATTAAGAAAGGATAAAATGCTGTTGAGATCCAAGGATGTTGCAAGCACGTTTTACAAGAGATTCAAACAACAAAGAAATCTAATGGTTCAAAAAATTAAAAATGACCACGATATCACGAAAAAGTTTCTTTTAATTCAAAGATTTTTCAATAGAATCTTTTTTATTTATTTTTTGTGCGAAAAAGGACTGATAAAATGTGAAAGGATACCCGTTTCAAGCACTGACTTGTTTTCCATTCAACGATTAAATGACGGTAATTTCTTGCGGAATTTCAATGAGATGCTCATGCTTTTCAACAATTTGAATTGTCGAAAAAAAAGAATCGCGAATTCCGAATTTGAATGTCCACTCTTGGATTGTGACCTGTTTTTGTTGTCCGCAGAAGAACGTGAATTGGAAATTGATTTCAGTCGAGATGAATGGGCAAATTTCTTCGCTTTTTTAAATGATTTCGAATGGAAAATAACTGAAAATGGAAGTATAAAACCCTGTTCAAGACAAATCATGACACCTGAAGTTCTCGGAAAAGTGTTTGAAATTTCCGTTGGTGAATGGGAGGATAAGGGTTTTGAACAAATTACGAAAGAAGTATCGGGCAATCGAAAAATACGAAAGAAAAAAGGCATTTTTTATACACCTGATGAAATCACGGAGTATATGTGCGAACGTGCCTTAAATTTTTTGCTTACTCGTCAGGGAAATGAGAAGAAAGATATTTTTAAGCTATTAGAAGCTTTAAAATACGAAGATCTTGTAAAATTTTCCGAAAAAATTAAAAAAGTCAAGATCTTGGATCCTGCATGTGGCTCTGGAGCATTTCTAATTCATGCTGGAGAGCTCTTATTAAAGCTACGTAGAATGATAAATTCAAAATTGCAAGTAACGCAGTCTATTCACGAAATCAAGCGTGAAATAATCTTGGATAATTTATACGGCGTGGATATCTTGGATGGAGCCATTGAAATCACGAAATTTCGACTTTGGCTATGGATGATCGCAGATGTTTCTATTAATGCTGATTTTAAATCACTATCTGGGATAAACCAAAACTTACTTGTCGGAAACAGCTTGATCGGATGCGTGAATGAGACCTTCAAGGACGTGAACCAACATTCTTCCCTAAAAAAGCTAAGAAGTCAGCTTCGAGCATTACTTGATCAAGTAATTGAATTGAAGAATAATGAAAGAAATGAAGAATCGAGTATGGTTTCTTGGGAGAGCGGTGATGGACTGTCGCTTATTTCAGAAACATTTAATATCCTGAAAAATATTAATGAACAACGTAGTGGTTTCAGCAGGCGGGAACTCAAAAATTTAATACTACAAGCAAGAAAAATTGGTAACGATTATCTCAATGATCTTTTTGCACGTCACGTAAATCAACATTGCTTCAATAATGAAAAGGATTTGACTTGGCTAAAAAATGAAATTATTCGACACCGTACTTTTCATTGGAATTTAAATTTTGGAGAGATTCTCAAGGAAGGGGGATTTGACATCATTCTCGGAAATCCACCTTACATTTTTATTCGCGGGATGAATTTCAAGCCGTTTGAAAGAGATTTTTTTAAAAACAAATACCTGAAGGGTTACATGCCATCAACAAGGGGAAAATCCACGCAGTCGGGAAAAATCAATTCAATTGGACTCTTTTTGATCCGGGGAATTGCCTTATTGAAAAAGAATCATTTTTTAGGTTACATCGTTCAAAATACGTTATTACGAACGACAACTAATGATATTATCAGGCAATTTATCATGGATAAATCATTCATTAGGGAAATTACAGACCTGGAAGGAGGTATCTTTGCAGGAGTCACGGCTTCCACGATCATTTTATTCTTAGAAAATAAATCTGCTCAACATGCTGACTTGACATTAATCAATTATGACGTGAAGGATCTCCTCAAGCACGAATTTAGATCTCATTTAATTCCTCAAAGTCGATTTACCCAGAACATCATTTATAGTTTTAACATTCATGCGACCCAACGCATGCACGCAATGTTTGAAAAAATGAAAGCAAGGACGTTCGAATTACGAGAAATCACGCGAGAAATCATTGAAGGAATCGTTGCACGCAAGAGTGACAATTTATTTATTGATAATTCGAAATCTGGTTCGGCAAAGAGACTTCTAAGAGGTAAAAATGTGGATCGGTATCTGATCAGGTGGAAAGAAGGACAATATGTCATTTTTGATCCTGAAAAATTACACCGAGCACGTCCTAAATGGGTCCATGAAGCACCCGAAAAATTAATCACCCAAAGAATTGGAGGTGGAGCGTATCCGCTTCGAGTGGCTTATGATGATGAACAATTCTATGTATTCGCATCAACGAATGCAATCATTTTCCATGAACCAACCATCTTTAATGATAATTCATACGAGAAGAAATACATTCTCTCGCTCCTTAATTCAAGGTTGATAAATGCTTATTACTTGCTAAACTTCAGCAATCGTTCATCATTTACCGTAAACATCGGAAAAACCTATCTTGAGGTTCTTCCTATGAAAGAAGCCTCACCAACCATCCAGCAGCTTTTTGTTTCGGTTGCCGATTATCTCATCTTTCTTCATAAGAAATATCCACAAGAAAGGAAATTAATTGAATTTTTCGACCTAAAATTGTTAGATGCCATGGTGTTCGAGTTATATCTTGATGAAGACCTTGAAAAAGAATTGATTCCTGCATTACTTAACGTATTAGAACCAATAAATTCGAAAGGACCTGAAATGGAAGCCATTGCTGCTATAAAACGCGTGTATTGCAAGATTTCAAGTTACGATAATATTCTTTCACGAATAAAAAAGATTCAATCTCATGAACTCGTTCGAGAAATTAATGATATTTTTGAGAAAAGATCGCAAAAAGCAAGGAAGTAGAACGTTTCAAATATCTATTTTGTTCTTTGAATTTTGATTAGATTAAAAATCATTAAATTATATCTTGCTTAGTTGCAAGTCACTCAAGAATGGTCGGATGAAAATGGAAAAACACCAGTTCAAGATACCTTCAAAATACAAATTCAAGACAATCGAAAAACAAATCATCGAAAAGTGGAAAAATGAAAAGACCTATGCCTATGATGCATCAATAGACAAGCCAAATTATTCCATTGACACGCCCCCTCCTTTCACGAGTGGTGATTTGCACATGGGACACATATTAAACCATACGTGGATTGATATCGTGGCCCGCTATAAACGAATGAAAGGTTTCAATGTTTATTTTCCGCAAGGATTTGATTGTCATGGACTTCCTACGGAGTTAAAAGTAGAGAAGGAGTTTAAGATCTCAAAGGATAAATCCGATGAATTCTTAAAAAAGTGCGTGGAATGGACAAACCAAGCCATAGCACGCATGAAATCTCAATTTGAAGCTATTGGCTATTCTACTGATTGGGATTATACATACCGCACGATGGATAAGGATTATCTCAAGATGGTACAGGAATCCCTGCTTGATTTTTTTGAAAATGGATGGTTATTCAGGAAAGAACATCCAATACATTGGTGCGTGAATTGTCAGACTGCTTTGGCAAAACAAGAAGTGGGTTATGTCGATGAAGTCGGCAAGTTGTGGTACATTCGGCTACCATTAGTAGACGGCGATCATTTGACCATTGCCACGACACGTCCCGAATTGATGTCTTCTTGCGTGGCAGTAATGGTTCATCCTGATGACAAGCGTTACTACCATCTGTCCGGAAAAAAAGTCCGATTGCCCATTTTTGAGAGGGAAGTCCCGATATTTTTAGATCCGGAAGTAGACATGGAATTCGGGACCGGTGTCGTATACGTGTGCACGTATGGTGACGAAACTGACTTGATGTGGCAACAATTATACGGACTACCCGTCATAATTTCCATTTCTGCTGATGGAAAGATGACAAAAGAAGCAGGAAAATATGAGGGTCATTCCATTCTTGAAGCGCGAAAGCAGATCGTGGAAGATTTAAAGGAATTGGGGTTAGTGGAGAAAATCGAAGAGCATGAGCATCGCGTGATAGTCCATACGGAACGAAGTTCTTGCTTGACTCCAATTGAATATTTGCCGGTGAAACAATGGTTCATTTCTGTTCGGGAATTTATCGAAGACATTCGTGAAGCGGCTCAAACAATGACTTGGTATCCATCAAACATGATACGTCGCTTACACGATTGGCTTGATTCACTTAATTGGGACTGGGTTATTTCTCGACAACGCGTGTTTGGAACACCAATTCCTTTTTGGATTTGTAAGGATTGCGATGAAGTCCTGCCTGCGCCTCGAGAAAGCCTGCCACTCGATCCTAGAAGCGTGCCTGCACCATCTTCGTGTCCAAAATGTAACGGAAAGAAGCTTGATCCCGTGCGTGATGTATGTGATTGCTGGATCGATAGTAGCATCACGCCCTTGGTTATATCAAGATGGAAACGGGATGAGCGATTCTTCGAGAAAACATATCCATCAACCTTGCGACCACAAGGGTATGAAATAATAAGAACTTGGGCATTTTACACCATTTTTCGGTGCTTGAAGCTCACGGGAAAACCATGCTTCGAAAACTTGATGATCAACGGAATGGTCGCAGGACCTGATGGGCGCAAGATGAGTAAATCTTTTGGAAATATTGTTGCTCCTGACGAACCCTTGAGTCAATACGGTGCTGATTCATTACGACAATGGGCTGCCCAGGGCACGCTGGGTGATGATTATCCGTTCAATGATAAAGCATTACAATATAGCATGCGTTTCAATACGAAATTATGGAACGCGTGCCGGTTTGCGTCACGGCACCTTGAGGATTTTTATCCAACAAAACAAATAAATGATGGAATCACTCTTCCACCTGTAGATGCGTGGATTTTAAATAAAACAAACGAAATGATAAAATCCATCGAAGAAGCGTATGAAAAATATGAATTTCATGATGCTCTAATGACATTTCGTCAATTTTTTTGGCACGACTTCTGTGATGATTACTTGGAAGCCGTGAAATTTCGGTTATACGGCGATGTTGATAGCTCAATTCGTGAATCCGCAAAATTGGTTCTTTACAATGTCATTCTTAATTCCTTGAAAATCTTCTCGCCCATTGCCCCATTCATCACAGAGCGAATTTTTCTTTCTCTTTTTGCCGAGAAAGAAGGTATTTCATCCATAAATAAGTGTGAATGGCCAAAGCCCATCGACGTGAAAGCATCAGAAGTAGGGCAGTTGGCGATTGAAATCATAAGTGAGTTTAGAAACGAAAAATCCAAGCAAAAAATTGCATTGAATGCTGAGGTTTCACGAGTAGCAGTTCAAGCGCCAAAGGAGTTTGTTCAAAAAATCACATCCGTCCAAGATGACATAAAAGAAACCTTAAAAATCCAAAACATAGAATTCGTTGATGCGCTAGATGAAAAATCTTTTCAATTCACGTTCGAAATGAAAGATCACGACCTTAAATTTGGTTGGAATCTGGGCAAGGAATAAAACATGTCTCTTACGATAAATGAAATTGGAGAAAAACTCCGATCAGTTAATTACATTTCCACGGAGCAGATTAATACCACGGTCTTTCTTGCCATGAAACTCAAGAAATCGATATTGATTGAAGGTCCCGCTGGTGTCGGAAAGACGAGTCTTGCAACGTCGTTGGCGAAAGCACTAAATCGCCGTCTCATCCGCATACAATGCTATGAAGGAATAAGCTTGGAACAAGTCTTAGGCGAATTTAATTATTCCCGGCAGTTATTGACGATTGAACTTGTAAAAAGTGGGCTGCTCGATGATCCTGAAGTCCAGAAAACGATTTTTTCGGAAGATTTTTTCATAAAACGTCCACTTCTCGAAGCATTTGCTTCAAAAGAAGATATTATCTTGTTAATAGACGAAATCGATAAGAGCGATGCCGAATTCGAGTCCTTCTTGCTTGAAGCACTCGGTGAAAGGCAGATAACTATCCCGGAATTAAAAACATTCCATGGTCAAAATGATATCTTAGTCATCATGACATCAAATGCAGAAAGGATGCTTTCCGAACCACTTAAAAGGCGCTGTCTTCATCTATATCTTGATTTTCCTTCAAAAGAGCGAGAAATCGACATTTTAAAAATACATGCACCGTCTGTTTCGACTCTCTTGCTCAAGCAAGTAGTTCATGTCATTCACGAATTTCGTAAAGTGGATCTTCGTAAGTTACCGTCTATATCTGAATCATTTGAATGGTTGAACGCTCTTCTGGCTTTAAACATTGAAAAATTGGATCGTGCCGCAATTCGGACCACGCTTAATGTGGTTCTTAAGTATCAAGAAGACCTAAAACGAGTAAATTCTATGCTCAACGAAGTGCTCTTGAGTCTTCCAAGCAAGGACGAAGTGGAATGAAAAATTTTTAGTAAAGAATTACAAGTATTCTAATAGTAATAATTCTGAGAAATTACGATCCACGATGAAGTAACTTCTCAAAAACATGATTTAATAAAAACTTGACAAGCAAAATTTGGGGAAGCCTGCACGATGGGAAAGCAAAAAGTGAAAAAGCCCGGTTATTGGGACAACATCAAGAATATACAGAAACATTTAAAGAAGATAATCAAGAAAAATGGGGGTAATTTTCCTACAAAAGAACAACTGCGGGCATTTCCATATGGTCTAGAGATTGAAACTGCCATAATGAGGCTTGGAATGACGTTAGATGAATTCCGAATGCAAATGGGCATTAAGTCGTCTAATGCTGAAGAGCAAGACCAAATGCTCGATCTTCTAATGAGCAGTACCGAATCTTTTCTTCAAACAGTTCGAGAACGAAAACGGAGCATGGCAACTGGAAAAATAGACCCATTAACTGTTGAACCTGAACTTGATGTTGTCGTTTCTGAACAACCACCTGCCGAAATTGCTCTGGATTCAGAAACGCATCCTGAAGCTGACATTTCAGACTTGGTACCTTCTTCAGGGTCATCATTACCTAAACCTAAACCGTTATCAAAGCTACAATCTCACGCTCCACAACCTGATCTCTTTCAACAAACTATAAAAGAACCGAACGAGAAAAAAGGACACCTCCATGACACATTTGCTCTTTTTGAGACTAAATTAAAGAAATACTCTGATGAGGAAGAATGAGTTCAAGAGATGCTTGAAAATATCGTTGAATTCATACAATTATTGCGAAATCGGGGAGTTCGAATTTCCATTGCTGAAACAAGAGATGCCATCGATTCCCTGATGCTTTCTTCGGATTTTATGAAAAATCCCAGAACGTTTCGCCACGTGCTCACCACGACTCTAGTGAAAGATCAAAAGGACCTGAGCCTTTTTAACGTGTTATTCAATCAATTCTTCTTTGGTCGAAATCAAGCTCGAATCGAGAATTTTTTTAACTCATTACAGGAAGATAGGGAAGGCTCTAAAGATGACGAGTTAGAAATCGACATGGGAGACCAAGATGAAGATTTACTTTTAAACATGCAAGCTTTAAATGCATCGTTAATAGACCAAACAGAAAATAACGTTGGAGATCAAGAAAAACAATGGGAAAAAAGCAAGAATGCAAAATCCAAGGCTCGCGTGAAAAGCCAAACCGTCACGCGACTATTTTCTAAATTACGTAGAGATGAACTGATGCGGCTGAGCCAAGACGAATTCGAATCCCACGAAAAAGAATTGCGCGCCTTGATCAAGGAATTAGGAAAAAAAATTGCAACCAAGATCACTGCCCGTTATACGAAAGGGAAAGAAATATTAGATTTCCGAAAGACGATTCATCAGAACATAAAACATGGAGGTGCTCTCGTGAAAATCGTTTCAAAAAAGAAAAAAATTGCCCAACCGCGTCTTCTCGGCTTAATTGATATTTCCGATTCATGTCAGATGTACTATTTTTTTATGTTTTACTTGATTTTCATGATAAAAAAGCAATTCAGCCACGTGCGAATTTATGAATTCGATTCGGATATTTTAGAAATTACTCCAGCACTCGAAAAAGAAACAATTGAAGACGCCCGGCAGGAAATCGTCAAGATTTGGGATCGCTCTGACGTGTTTAAAATGCGAAATTTCATGAAAACGCATTCGAATTATGATACTGTTTTTCAGCAATTTCTCGAGAAAATCAGTCCAATCTTGACAAAAAAAACAACGGTTCTCATTCTCGGAGATTGTAGAGATTACTTGGGGGTGAAAAACCAAAATTGCATGCCTGAGACCTGTTCACGTGGTTGTATCCACCACGTTCCGAATGGAAAATGCAATGAAAAAAACATCAATTGCAGGTTCTGCAACTGCAGGCAAGTTAATAACTTCCCAAGGTCCGCCACTCACTTGAGGGAACTTGTTCGAAAAGCAAAGCAAGTAATCATATTTAATCCCGAGAAGGAAACTTTCTGGAATATAGGCGATTCCGTTGCATATTGTTACCAAAATGTTGGTGCCGAGGTTTATTCCATTAATGACATAAACTCGCTTGCGGAACTCGTTTACCATCGCCTTTGAATTTGGTCGAAAATGCAAAAATCCGAGATCCATTTTAAATCTTAATATTTTAGAACCTGTATCAAGTCAAATACTTCAACTTCTTTTAAAATGTCGAAATTTTCAATGATTTCTCCCAAAACGTATACATCGTCCGCCGCCACGGGATGAGCATCTGTTGAGATCGGAGTCGGACCGAAAAAAATGCAAAGAATTGGATTATTTGGTTCAAATTTGTCGTAGAAGAACCGACCCGGATAAAAAGCGATTTGACCGACTTCTAATCTTGTTTGTGCCACGTTCAATGGTGCATCTTGAAAGATATCATCAAGATAGCAGAAAATTTCTTGTCCCCAAATATGTGCAGGGACTTCTCGAGTTGGTAATGAATCATGGAACATTTTTGCAAGAATGGCATTTCCCTCGTGATTGAGAATTACAATAACATCGCCCGCAGGAAAACATATTCGGATTTTTATTTCTTTATCCACCTTAATCTCCATCACGCCTTGCCTTTTTCTATCTCGGTTGCATAGATTTCTTCCAACACGCGATGTTTTGTTTCTGGAATGAAAATCAAGGCAATGCACATGACGATGATTGCGACGGTTCCAATCATGAAAAACGACATTCCCCAAGAAAATAAGGTACTGAGTGGCGTGATGAGAAAGTTACCGAAGATCGGGATAAAAGATGCAAACCAATAAATCCAACCCGCTCCTACAGCACGCTCGCCCGTATGGAAGAACTCCACGGTGAGAATGTCTCCAATTACCATCAAGACCGCAAAAAAAGCGTTAACAAGGATGAAACCCAAGAAGATCGTGATAAAGTTGGGCGTGAAAAGAAAGAGAATGGAACCCACGAAATAAATTGCTGAAGCCATGTATAGGGTCTTCTTTCGTCCTAACTTGTCTCCCAAGATGCCTGAAGTATAATAGCCCACCATCGAACCAAAATACGAAAGCATTCCGATAATTCCGATCAATTCGCTATTAAAAATGAAGCCTCTTTCTGTTAGCAAAAACGGCTTGAAATAAGTCTTGATTGTTAAATAGAGCAAATTCAAGCAAGTGATGATGACGGTACAGAAAATAATGTTTTTTGCGTACTTCTTCTTGAAAACCGAGAATAAATGAACTTTTTTCTTGTTTGGATCACGTTTTATCTCTAAAAAGCGGCGTGTTTCCTTGATTTGCGTTCCCAAACCAACGATGATCACGATTCCTGGAACCATGACCCAAATAAAACTGGCTCGCCACAATTCTGGATTCAGGTTGAAGAAAATGGATAATCCTGCAGCGAGAATGGCTGCACACATTCCCACGCCCATTGTTATTCCCGAGACCGTGCTGCGGTAGCGTGCTGGAACTTCTTCGGAAATGATCAGGCTTGAAGAATTGATCATGAAAGTCCACGATATCATGCGGATCACGATGAACGTGAGAAGATTGGGTGAATAATAGGATATGATGTTGAAAACATGACTGATCGTGGGAAAAAGCAATATGGACTTCTTTCTACCGATAACATCTATGACCCGTTTTAGAAGAATATTCGAAAGCGATCCAAGCGAAACGACTGCCAATATTGCGGGAATGTCGTTCACCGTGACACCGAGCATCAATGCCCAGTAATCAAATACGAAAATCTTGTGACTTAATCCATAAAAATGAAAAAACGTGAATATTGCCAGGTATGCAGTTAAGAACGTGAAATATGGCTTCCATTGTTCGCTCTCTAATTGATTTGCCACGGAATCACTCGATCCTTACGGATTTGTCAATTATTGAATAAATAGATTTTATTGAAAATTGAAGAACGTGATTAAAAAAAAATAGAATATTTTATTTATTTTTTTTCCCACAAGCACTTGATCATGCCGATGTTTATGAAAGTCAACTTGTCATTCTTGCTTAGAGTCAAAACTCCGTCTGCACAAGCGATCACTTTTCCTGAAAAAACGTCTTTTTCGCCTAAATAGACTTCAATCTCTTTTTGATACATGTGCTCTGAAATAAACTTATCCATGGAATCACCATTCATTATTTGGAGCGAAAAGAGTATTTAAGTACTAAAATTGGATGGATTATCCTACTCAATACGGCTTTCTTTTTCTATCAAACGAAAGCATTAAAAATCTTAGATGTCATCGAAGAATCTTTTGTATTGGTCGAAACGATGAGATTACTTGATTTTTTCTTCAAGTGCCTTTAAAATTTCGACTGATTTTTTGATTGCCGTAACTGCATTGAAAATATCTTTTTTTAAATCATCGGATTTCAATTCATCAGCCAGTTTTGCAATTTTTGCTGCGTGGTCTGCCATGTGGTCGCTGTAATGTGCGAGATATTTTGATAATTTATTTTTGATCTTTTCGTCCATGCTCTTTGAAGGCATTTACACTCACCAAAAAATAAAATGATTAAAATAAATTCTTAACCGAGTTTATCGCTCAACATCGAATCAAGGAGGTCTGATGCACTGGAGGCTTCCTTGCTCTTTTTCTTATCTTTTTTCTTATCTTTTTTCTTATCTTTTTCTTTCTTTTTGTCTTTTTTCTTGTCTTTTTTCTTCTCTTTTTTCTTGTCTTTATCTTTCTTTTTACTTTCTTTCGGTACCGAACCAAATCCTGGAGGTGCTCTTTTTTGTGGAGGTGGGGCTTTTCCATCGATTTTTATCGATTTTGCACCTTGTGGTGCCGTCTTTGCAAATTTCTGGTCCAGCAATTTGTTCATTTTTCCGACAATACTTTTCCCTAAGGGTTTTGCCTCTCGGGGTTTTTGTATTTTAGGTATGTATCCGCCGCCACCCATTGGTTTCGCAGACGGACCTCCTCCTCTGGCACCCATCTTACTTTTAATTTCACTCATCATGGCAGCTCGAATGCTCATTGGACCTCCTGCACCTGCATGAGCACCGCCACCACCACCGCCAGCCCCAAAGGCAGAAGGCTTCAAAAGACCTTCTTCAACAACCTGACCGCGTGCCGTAGTTGTCGTAGTTTCAACGCCCGCACCAAGTGCCGTTATTCCTGCACTCTTGAGTTGAGTCAATTGCGATTGAAATGATGAACATCTCTCTTCAACATCATTGATCTTCGTTCGGATGGCAGAAATTTCAGATAGGATCCTGTGTTCGGCTTCCGAGTCAAGTCCCGTGCTTGAAGCAACATTGACAGCTCTTTGTGCCATTTCGAGTTGTGCGGCAACCAATTTTTCAAAGCGTCGTTCCATGTCACCAACTCTTCGGCTGAGGGTTTCGGTAGTGCTCAAGATGTTCGTGAGTGTCTGGTGATAATAATTCAAATATTCGTTAATGGATTGATCGTTTGTTTCCAATTTTTCAGTATACTGGAGAATGGTTTCAATTGCTTTAGCCAAGATCGTGAACTTATCAGAATCTCTTTCCTGTTCTAGAACTACTTCTGTTAAGCTGATTTCTTCTTCTACTTCTTCTCCTTCAGGTCCTGGTTCCATGTCCAATTTTGACACCTGTTCTGCTTAAAGAATGGAATGATTTTAGAAAATCGTTTCTCGCTCATTTTTCAGCTGAAAAACATTTTGTATAAATTTAGTTTCTTTCTGATTTATATTTTTTATAGGAGAAATCTCTTCATGAAAATAAGGAAAAAAATCAAGAACTGAAAAAAAAGTGCTTTTTTTAGAATTCGTTCAAAAAAACAAGCAAAAAGTCCCATTTTCGAGCGATTCTTTTTATCAATTTTTATTAATGATGATTCCTTTCTCTGATTCAGGAAAGAGAATTATTCTAGAAAGAAAATATTAAAAATAACAAAGTTATGGAAAATGAATGAAAAAATTAAAAATACTCTCTTACCTTTATTGCATGAATCACGTAGATTCGTGGAACGGAATGCAATTTAGCTTGAATTCTCAAAAAGTCTTAGCAGGTCTATTTTCAAGTCCTTTCACGAAAATCTTAATGATGCTTGCTCAAACTTACTTGACAGAATGAGGTATAAGCATGTCTAATTCAAATCAATCACCAGTTCCCGATCATCAGGAACAAGACAAGAAGATCAAGGAGAAAATGGCAAAAGTTCGATACAAGATCGTCATAATGAGCGGAAAAGGTGGTGTTGGAAAAACCACTGTCGCCATTAACTTGGCTATTGCCCTTGCATTACGGGCAGGAAACCGTGTTGGAATAATGGATGCCGATATCACGGGACCAAACGTCCCTAAAATGTTAGGCGTGACGACTGCCGCAATGCCGCCTCCCGACCCACAAACGGGCATCATACCCGCCATTGGACCCATGAACATGAAGATAATGTCAATGGCATTTTTACTCGGAAACCAGGACACGCCCATCGTGTGGCGTGGACCATTGAAGATGGGTGCATTGCGCCAATTCATAACTGATGTGAATTGGGGAGATCTTGATTACTTGATCGTGGACCTTCCTCCTGGAACATCTGATGAACCGCTTTCGATCCTCCAAATGATTCCCGATGCAAGAGTGATAATCGTGACCACGCCCCAAGATGTTGCCCTGTTGGATGTCCGGAAGAGCATCACGATGGTTGGAAAAATGGGTGTCCCCGTTCTCGGCGTGATTGAAAACATGTCCGGAAGCATAAAATGCCCAAAATGCGGCGAAATAATTGAATTGTTTGGAGAGGGTGGTGGCAAAAAAGCCGCAGAAGATCTCGGTGTTGCTTTTCTGGGTTCCGTACCCGTTGATGCCGATATTCGCAAGGATTCCGATGCCGGACGACCTTTTGTAGTGCGCCACTCCGAAAAGGATGCCGCTAAAGCATTCGATGCGATCGTGACTAAAATCCGCGAGATTTTGGAAAAACCCTAAATTTCTCTTTTTTTTCCTTAAAGAATGAAAAAGGAAGATAAGTCAATACCAAATAGAATTTTAATGCTGGCAAGATAAATGAATTTGAATCCAAAATAGCAGAAAATGCCGGCACTCACGACGAGAATTGCCTTATAAACGCGATCCGTGATGATTTTTTTTCCCGATTGGATGATTACCGAAATGGCCGAATACCAAAGATAATCCGCAAGGACGTGCCCCACGAGATACGTTATTGCACCGAGTGCCCCAAATGCCACCACGTTCAATGTTCCCATGTTTGTTATTCCCGTAGTCGCCCACCATAAAATCCAATAAGGACCCACGATGCTTAGAACTGCACCTTGGATGATTGGATGTCTTCCACGTGAAGGTGATTCTGCTTGTCTTGCAATCTCCTCCTCTAAAGATGTCGTGCGAACGTCTCTCAAGGTCAATCCCGCCAAAAAAAATAACGTGCTTCCTCCTAAAATTGATATGATGGAAAAAATCACTGGAATGGACAAAATAACTGCCAATCCTAAGAATGAGAATATGACGATGGGAATTTCACAGAACATGTGACCAACTATAAAGAGTGCTCCTGTTGAATATCCACGCGTGGGTGTTTCCTTGATAACCCCAATCAAGACAGGACCCGGCATCACGGCCCCGGAAAAAGCAATGATAAATGCAACGAAAAAAATATTCTCAAGTGCTAGAATGATCCAGAGCATCAAGATCCACGCGTGTTTTATTTGATTTAAAATTTAGTTTGAATGACAAATCCACGGCACGAATAATAAATCTCTTCCATTCGAAACTTTTTTTTATATAATAAGATTTAGTAAAAAATATGATTTTTTCTCCGGTAAATTTATTATATTTCGTCATCGTGGCTCCTGTCGTGCTCATCGTGACATATTTCATGTCTCGGCTCGATGAAGACCAAAAACATTTAACAATAATCTGCATTCTCGGTGCATTGCTTTTTTTCGTGAGAATAATGCTCGTGGTCTTTTCTCCGACAATCGGCGTGATGCCGTATATTTTCCCTGATGTCATTTTCTATACGATCTTGATGTTTTTTGGTGTGGCTTTCAGCACGTTTTATCTACTTAAAGTAGAAAAAAAGACATTTGCAGAGATTGGATTTAAGAAAGATGGTATGGCAAAAAATATCTTGGTTGGGCTCTTGGCACTCTTACCTTTAATTGCCATGTTTCCATTATTATTGATATTGGCCGGCATCCAAATTTCATTATTGATAACTTGGGAAAAAATCGTTCTCGGAATCGTGTTCGGACTTATTCTCGGCGGTTATTACGAAGAAGTGATGTTTCGAGGAATCATTCAGAATCATTTCATGGCGATAACAGATGAAAAAAACACGGTTTTATTCACGGCTCTGGTATTCGTAGCGACACACATCGGATACTTACCATTTTCTGGCTTCGGAATCATGTATCTATTTTTATTCGTGATGGCTTTAGAACTGAGTTATCTTCGACTTAAATTTAATCAAATAAGCTGTGCGATTCTACACGGAGGCATTGTATTCATACTTGTCCTTTTCATCTAATTTTTATAGAAGAATCTTAAAGAAGATCGAGCTTAATAATTTTACAAGTCATTCTAATTTCGTGATGATTTGAATCAAGTGAGGAATTTTTGAATGCCTGTTTCCATCCTGAAATCAACGTATAAGACAATTCAAGAAGATCTTCCCAAACTTTTAGAAAAAATTAATTATGAACCTCAAAAGAAAAAGGTTTTTATCAAGCCCAATTTAGTGGATGCCTTGCCACCTTCTTCTGCAGTGATCGTGCATCCCAAGTTAATGGAAGCCTTATGTGATTTTCTCTTGTCACGCGGCGTTGAAGAAATCATTATCGGAGAAGGCACGGGCTATTTTACTAAACAAGAACATTTTCGCAAGCTTATTAAAGCAACCAAATACACGAAAATCGAAAAGAAATTTAACTTGGAAATCGAAAACCTCGAATTCGCAGATCGCAAGACCGTTAATTGGAAATATGGTGAATTATCACTTCCAAATTACGTGCTTGATGGTGAACATGAATATATCAACGTTCCTAAAATGAAAACGCATTGTCAATGTTCCGTCACGTTAGCAATGAAAAATCAAAAGGGTCTACTTCTTTTAAAGGATAAACGTAACTTTCATAAAAATGCCCTACATGACATGATTTTCGAGCTATCAAAAACCGTCAAGCCGGACTTAATTCTCATGGATGCAATCTCGTGTTTGGAAGGAACGGGTCCAACCGAAAATACCCAAACAAACGTCAAGCAATTGAATCTCGTTCTTGCAGGGCGCGATCTGATCGAAGTGGATAACGTAGCAGCCCGAATCATGGGTTACGATCCGGAAGAGGTCAAGCACATACCCAAGTTGGATAACATTACGGTAATTGGTGAACAACTTGCCGATGTCGCCAGCCCATTCAAGCGTCCTGAACCCTACATTGTCATGGGACCCATTATTTATCACCAAAATGAAAAGATGTGCACTCAATGCGGCATTGCAATGTCAAAAACCTTTCGAAAGATACTGTTCAAAGAAGAATTGAGGACTCGATTTGAACAATTAACTGAAAAATATCCACGCATTGATTTCCTTTTAGGGGCAGGATTGGAGGAGTTCCCTGAAGGATGCGTGGTCCCCGTGCTCGTGGGCAATTGCACGATGGAATTCGCCAAATCAAAAGGCATTGATTTTTGCAAGGGTTGTCCACCTAACCATAATGACATTATTGAATTTTTCTTTAAGCTATTGGAAGAAGAGGTAAAATAAAATGAACAAATCTGAAATTCTTTCTCATCTCAAACAAAAGAAAACTCCCATCCACGTGCTATTTGTCTGCTCAGGAAATATTCTGAGGTCTGCATTTGCCGAGCTATATTTTGAAAAAATCCTGGCAGATAAGCATGGCAAGACAAACCTCGTGATTGAATCTGGAGCACTCACCTACATGAACGATCGCATCGCATATGAAACCAAAAAATTCCTATTAAAAGAAGGCGTTAGCAAGGAACGAATAAAACAATTCCGATCCCGCCACGTTGATAACCATCCCGACCTCTTCAACCGGGCTGATATCATCTTTGGAATGACCAATGGACATTTAAGCGATCTCAAGAGCCTCGGATATGGTGACAAATCATTTCACATCAATGAATTTGCTTTTGACAAGAATTTTGATATCGCCGATCCCTTCTTCAGTGGTGGATATGGCGAAAGTTTCACTCAGGTCAAGGCTGCATGTGATGAAATTCTCAAGATCTTTGAAAAAGAAGGGATCATGAGAGAAAAATCATGACTCATCGATAATGAGAGCATCTTGCAAGATTTCTTTCCTTACAGCAAACGATTTCGGACGAGTCTTGCTTGCAGGAACTATCCATTGTCGACGAATCAGGACCTTTATTTTTCTATTTGCGGAACCATAATCATAATCGGCAGAAAATTTTGGATTCTTTTTCGGAAAAAAATCTGCGGCAAAGTCTGCATACGTGAAAAAATCACGCTTCAAGAGCCAATTAAAAATTTCCTTGTCTTTTCCCGTTAATTTACGTGTATGTTCTTCCAAGAATTCGTTCAATACATAACGTGCATTCTTTCCCGTTGGACCCGTAGGTACGAGAGTCCCCTCTGCCTCCATTTCTTCTTTTGCCTTCTCCACGAGCTCCCTTTCTATGATTACATTCCATTGTTCCATCATTCTCTTTACAAAGTCTGAAACCCTGAACGTTCGATGGCTGCTCCCTATTGGCAAATCGTCATTTACCATCTTCCCCCTAATATAAAGTTGTATGAGCTCTTTCACCCGCTCGGTCTCTCCCACTTTTGTTTGAACAGAGGGAATCGTTTCGATCTTTTTTAAAAGTTGTTCTAAGAGCTCGACTTGTCTTTTTTGAGCATCAATTAATTCATTAATGGCTGATAACGATTCTCGTTCTTTGGTTGTCGTGATTTTCATGGATTTTTCTTTTCGTTTTTTGCTTTCTTCTGTCTTTGTAATGGTAAGACAAGTGGGACAATAGAATTTCCGGCGATGACGAATTAATTCTTCGCTTGGAAATTTTTTTAGGCATCTAGAACATTGCACTATTGTTGTTTTTTCCAAGTCTTCTTTTTTACGTTTTTTCTCGAGCCTCTTTAAGATTTCGCTCATGTTTCTTCCTCAATGATCTTCAAAGCATTATCAATAATGTCAACGTATCCTTCTATTCTTCCTAATTCCGCGTGCACCGTATCAATCGTTGTTGCTTCGGCTATTTTTAAATAGATGTCATTAAAAATCTTGATGGTCTGCTTTAACGTTCTGAATTTATTTTCGTATCTTTTTACTTCCTTTTTTAATTGCTCTTGTTCTTTTTTCAAGTTCGAATCAATGACTTCCCTTCCAGAAATCGTCGTGGAACGTTCTAAAATGAGCTTTAGAGATTTGGGCAATTCATCGTACGTAATTATTGATAAATTGACACCGTGTCGATTGGCAAGCTGTTTCACGTCCTCCAATATTTCTTCACGATCTATGAAATATTCTCCCCTTTTTATTTTTATGATTGCTTTTCTTGCCTGTAATCGATGAAGGCTGACACTGAAACTATTCTTTTTCCGCCTTTCCATCTCTTTTGGATAAATTATTCTTACGATGAAATCCATTTTCGTTCTAATTATAAATTTAAAAAACCTTGTAATTAAATGTTATGCAAATGTTAATTACCAGTAAAATAAGTGTAATCTTCTGTAAAATTAAACTTCGAATTTTTTCACTCAGCAATTCGTATATGGTAAAAACGAAATAACAAGTTGAATAATACGTGGAATCACACGTGAAGAATATCAAAAATTGAAAATTGTTGAAAAAAGAAGGATTGAATGAAAAATCAGTTAGCTATCAGTTATCGGAGTGAAATTTTCATTTTTAAAGTCTTTATCTCAAAGGGTTTGATCTTGATCTTAATTTCGCCTTCATTTTGAATTTTGATTTTCTGGGGATTTAGTTCCAAGAGATCTACTTCTTTCACGTCGGAGATTATCATGCTTTCATGGAAGCTAATAGTGCAGGTGGTTTGTTTTCCCATTGTTTCAAATAATCGCAGGATGACCTGATTATCATCCTCTGCTTGCTTTAACGCTGTTAGAAGAACATTAGGCGGCTCAATCTTGAAAAAATTCGTTCCACTTGGCAATTTTCCAGATGATTTCTTCACTTCTTTGGTGATGAATGGATTGTTCAGTTCATGAGCTTTTTGAAAAGATAGTGTTTCTTTCCAAGATCCTTTTCCGTGTGGAACGGCCCAATATTCCACGTGAAATTCCGATTGTTCATGGACTTTTCTTGAGGGAATCATGCTGGTGATGGGAGGTCCTCCCTTTGGATATCTTGGGCGACGTCCGATGGTCATGCGAACGATGCTCTTATAGCGAGGATGGTATTTGGCATCATGACCAAATCGAGTTTTGTTGCATAAGGTCACGCCTGCTTCGGAATCGGATACATCTACCCATTTGTGTGCAGAGATTTCCCAACGTCCTTTTTGTGGTTTTGTTTTGGGACGAATGTGCCGATCGATCACTCCACATGCTATTTCTGAACTGATTTTATTTGCTTCGATGTTGAATGGAAATTCTAATTTGATGAGGGTCTCTTTTTGAATGCCCTTGACGTCCAAGGTAAATCTTAACGCGTTCTCATGAGCGAGTAATAAAACCTGTTTTTGGACTTCGATCCCATCGAATTTTTCTAAGATCTTGACGCAAATTCGTAACGGACCTTTTTCTACAGCTTCGCATGAGATTGTTCTGTTCGTTGAATCGAAGTTAATGGGGCGTGATAGATAACACTTATCGATATTCCAAGCTGGAAATTGCGCGGCTTTATCCTTGAAAAAACGAAGCTTGTTTGCTTCTCCCGTCAAGAATTCTCGCTGTAATGACTTGGAAAATAATTGCACGAGATTCCCTGTCTTTCTATCAATTTCCGCCACGATTTCTTGATTTTCAATCCTTATGGTTTGCTCATTTTCTTGAATGTTCAAGTCGGATTTAAATTCACTTTTTTTGGTTGACTTACCTCTTTCTACAAGCTTGAAACCGAATGCAGGAACATTTGAAACCAGATGTAACCACGTTCCTGAATGATCTTGTTGGCACGGTAATGCATTGCCTTGCTCATCCATTAGCTTGTTATCATCGTCAATCTCGATGAGTGCGGAGCGATCCCATGAAAGTGAATTAAAAATTAACAACGATCTTGCCTGAACTTGAAGTATTTTCGCAAGGTGTTCAAGTGCGCCATTCAGCAGCTTGTTGACATGGAATTGTATTATTTTGAAATCGTCACGAACATCCTCATAAACTTCTGGGATTGAAGATCCCGGTAAAATATCATGAAATTGATTAAAAAGGATGAGCTTCCAGAGTTTTTCCAATCGTTTTTTTGGATAAGGCATCCCGTGGAGTGCCATTAGCGTGGATAGAAGTTCAACATTTTGCATGTCGATTTCTGCTTTACGATTCAACTCTTTCAACCAAACGTGAGATGTATATACCCCACGATGTGTTTCTAAGTACATCTCATCATTCCAAATCGGTAATCTATCTTGTTCCTTCTCAATCATCTTGAAATATTCTTCCATTGTAATGAAATCACACATGCCCAGCTTGTACAATTGCTTGAAGAAGATTATTTCCTCCCGAATTGGACCTCCTCCGCCATCGCCTATACCATAGACAACTCCAATATCTTGGATGTGGTCCTTTGAACCCGAGTTTTTAATGACATCAGGATCGGTATCATATGAAAACTCCGATTCGGATGGAAAAAATCGAGCGTGCTTGTCAAAATCACCAACGTTTGGGTGTCCTGCAAAGTTGTTAACACTATACGGCATGCAATATGTAAGAATTGATGACCCATCAGGAGATTTCCAGTGAAAAGCTATGAAATTAAAGAGAGAATAATCATTCCAACTCATCTTATTCGTGTAAAAATATTTCGCTCCGCTTTTCTTAAGAATTTGGGGCAACGTCCACGGATATCCAAAACAATCGCTCAAATATGCTACTGTACTGGGCTTTCCAAATTTTTCCAAGTAATATCGTTGTCCGTATAATCGCTGGCGTATCAATGACTCCCCTGAAACCAAATTTAAATCAGGTTCAACCCACATTCCCCCGATTAATTCGAACCGACCCTCCGCAACGCGAGATTTTACCCGCTCAAAAATTGCAGGTGTCAATTCTTCCGTCCAATAATAATACTGCGGGGACGTATTTGAGAACGTGAAAAACGGATATTCTTCCATGTGTTTTAACGCCATCGTGAAGGTCTTGTAATTTTTCTGTAATGTCTCTTTTCGCCTCCAAAGCCAACAGGCATCAAGGTGACTCTGTCCGATGACGTGAATTCGTGATTTTTTCAAATTTAATCCTAAAATCCTTGCCGCAATTTTCCAGAGAATTTTTGAACCCGGCGTGAAGAAGTTACGCTTATCCAATTTTTTTAAAAATTTGTTATATCCCTTGAGTTCAATAAAGGCTTCCATTATCAAATCTCCAGCTTCGTGATTGGTATTACTTCAACATAATGATTTTTTAATGCGATTATTTAAAAGAAGATACAATGTTTTTATTTCCAATTCTGTCATCATTAATTTTATCAGGTCAATTTTTGCCACAGAAAGTATTGGAAAGGAAGAACGATATCGAGCCCATTCGATATAATTTCTCCTTCACAATGGGAATCACCTGCCAAGCATTATTGCTCTATCTCGTCTTTAGTGCGGTGTTTTTCCTTGCATTTTCGACCATTTATCGATTTGATTTCATTTCTTCTTTCATGGCATTTTTCTCAGGTTGCCTGTGGTCAATGGGGAATTATTTCATAATTAAAGGAGTTGACAAAATTGGAATATCAAAAACTACGATTTTTATGAACTCTGCCAGCATTTTTACCGTGATTCTCGCAACCATTATCTTTCTAGAATTGATAACAATTTCAATGTTAATTGGTTTGCCGTTCTTAATTGTCGGAGCACTGGTTGTTGCCGTGATTCAAGATCAAAAAGTTGATGCGACTCGGAATCGGAACTGGAAAGGGTATTTATATGTCATTATTGGTGCTTTATTCTTTTCTTTCTTTAATATAATGGAACAGGAAGCAGTACTTCCAATACACGTTCCATATGCCACGGCACTCCCATTTTTTGCCGTGCCATTACTCATTGGTGTTGGTGCCGTTTCAACACAATTCATCTTTATCTTCCTGAAAAAAGAATTGAAGACTTGGGTTTTTAATTGGAAAGAATCTGGTCATGAACAGAATTTGTATGGAATTCTCGGTGGTGTGGCTTGGGCCTCAGGAATCCTCATCACAGTGTTTTCAAACATGGTGTTTGGTTTATCATTTACGGTACCGATCCTGCAAAGTTTCTTGATAATTTTCACATCATTTTGGGGCATTATTTTCTTTAAAGAGATCCGAGGTGTTAAAAAACTTCTTTTATTTTGTTTAGGGTGTGTTTTATCCGTGGTTGGTGTGTTTTTCCTCTCGATCTAAATCATGCCTGCTTTAAAGAAATACTTCAAGCATGAAATTACATGATCCAAACGATTTATAACCCATGTTCCAGAGGATCTTGTAAGCAATCGTTATTTTCCTGTTTGATATCACTATCGGAAATAAAAGGACGTGCCAAGCCCAAAGATGACGCAAGAAAAGGATCCTGAACGTGAATCCAAGATCAAAAAGGCAATCTTAATCAATCCTAATTTGGGTCACCCTAGATTTCTGAACGTGGGATCGGATCTCCAAAGGATGGAAATTCCAACGCCTCTACTTTTCATCAGTAATGTTTCTGATCCCGGAAAATTCAAGGAATTAATTGTCAATAAATTAAATGTCGTGCCTGTATTTGAGTATAGGTGGAAGCTTGAAAAAGAATTAGAAGAAAAACGAAAAGAAAAAAGGAGTATTTGGACAAGAATCAAGAACATTTTTCTTCGTAAGAAATCCCCAAATCAGCAAATCCTTGATTATTTTGATGAGGAAAGAATAGAATTAATGGGGCAACATGCCGTTAGGGGAGAACCAATGCCCGCCAAGATTTTAAATGTAAAATCTGTCGAACCGTGCAAATTGGACGATTTCAATTATCTCAAGGACAATTTTTGTCATCCGCATGAATTTCTTGTTAAGCACGGGATTTTCAAGGAATTCGAGTTTTTCTTCATCGTTCGAATCGGAATCAGTTTATCTGATGAAGTTAAAGATTTTTTGGCATTTCGGAACTTCATGATGTGCGATATCATTCACGAACTTGATGACGAAGAAAAACGCGTGAATTATCACTCAATCGTGTTTACGAAAAAAGACTGGAAGGATTTTACATTTATTCAAGCAACGGACCTTCACTTGGCAGAAAGATATGATCGCGTGTATGGCTTGATAAAACAAGGCATTAAACCAATTCCACGAAAGGAACGTGATGATGAAGGCCTCATAATAAAGGACAAGTCTCCGAGAGCCATCCTAAAAAGATTATTAAAACCGTTGGAAAAGCGAATTAATAATCCAAATAATCAATTTCGTAAGTTTATTAAACTAATGAATGAAAAGGTTCGGGCAAATGAGCTTGACTTTATCGTATTCACCGGTGATCTTGTTGATTTCGTTTTATTAAGCAGGCTTCCCAAGGAATCTCGTTCTTTTGATTATGATCGTTGCAATTGGAGGATTTTCAAAAACCTCATTATAAATCACCCCGATTTAGAAGAACACGAAGGTGTCTTTGAATCGGAAGAATTGCTATGCCCAATTTTTACGGTCTTGGGAAATCATGATTATCGTCCACATCATTATAGTCTACTCTGGTTGAAAATGTGCGAGCGCTTCGGGCTAACTCATGAAGAAGCAGAAGCGCTAGAAGGGAAGCTTTCAATAGCAATTTCCCCTTGGAACTCTATTGTAAAAGATTCAATGACACTGGCGGGATATTGCACGGAAATCAATCCATCTCTAAACTTTTCTTTGAAATTAAGTGGAAATTCATTCATCTTTTTGGATAGCGGATCTGATTCATACATGAATATAGTCGATTTTATTTCAGGCCATCCATCTTTGACTGGCGTTTCAACCGAGCAGATCGGATTCTTGGAAAACGTTCGAAGGCGTGAAATCCAGAAGGACGATAATGTCTTCCTTTTTCTACATGCTCCTGTAATTAATCCCGTATCGAAAGGAAGAATCTTTAAATCCATAAAAAAGAGCATCTTTCGACGGAAAGTCAAGACCCTAAAGCTTGAGGATTTTAAAGAATTCCGATTCGGAGGAAAGCTGGAAAAGAAAAAATCAAAAGTTCGGATTAATAACATTTTCAACATCAAGCACTCGACTGTTTCGTCACATTGGGATGAGTTATTGGAATTTTGCAAAACATGCAACTTGATCCTAACCGGTCACACTCATACGCTCCGAGAATTTCGGATACATTACGATGACATTGCCAACCAAGATGAACATTCCTTCTCTGTTTATCACGATATTTATTCTCAAATCTTCACGCGTCCAAAAGAGATCAAAAAATTTGGCCCTTTTGCAGTTCAGACTCCTGCCCTTTGGTTAGATGGTAAAGGTGAACCTAAAGGAACTGTTTCGTTCCGAGAAATTAAAATCATCAACGGGAAAATAGCATCATTTGGAGTCGTTACGATCTATTGACCTAAAATAATTCGGTTTTAAAAATGCCCGTTAGAAACGTCAGAGTCAAGGATAAATTCGATATAGAAATTTTAGCCCAAAATTGTGCCCCTCTGGTAAGATCAAGCGTTGTTGGCACGTACGAATTTTTAGCCCGATGCTTTCAGAACACTTTTTTCGTCTATGAAGAAAATTCAAAACTCTTAGGATACATCGTCGGGTTTCCCAATACTGCAGTCAAAGGAGAGTTCTGGATTTATCAAATCTGCGTTAATAATGAATTTAGAGGCAAACATGTCGGCTCGAAACTATTCGAAGCCATCGTTTCTCAAGTTAGAAAGGAAGGATATACCCGCATGAGATCTCACCTGCGATTCGACAACGAACATTCTCTTAATATACACAAAAAATTTGGTTTTGAAATCTGCGGTGAAGATGACCGTGGATGGTTTGTCGAGCTAATTTTTTAAATCATGACGTTTTCTCTCGTGCTTTCGTTGAGCATTCTGCTGATATTAAAAAAATTGAAATGAGTTTATTAAACTAATTTCTTTCTTTAGTCTTTCATTTCATTTCTTGTTTAACATTTCCAAGAATGCTTCAACTCTCGTCTTGATTTGTTCTTCATCCTCATTTGAATAATCTGTTTCAATCGTTAACGTTGGAATGCCCGCATTTTTTAGGTGTTTCTCAAGTTTCATGCTTTCCACGATATAAGGCGTGCAGAACGATAATGAATAGAGGATCACTCCATCGGCTTTATATTCTTTAAATAGGTGCTTGATATCATCCTTCCTTCCTTCATTTGGGAAAAAACACGCACAATTGATGTTAATGTAACGATCTGCAAGATTTTTCATCATTTGTTGCCATTTTTTCCTTCTCCTTTGTTAAAACACGTCTTTCGAATGGGATTGACCCATTAGAAACTCTAATAGATCATATTAGAAAACCTAATTTCGAGGTTTAAAAACATTTGTAAAAATAAAATATGTCCAATTGCGATTTTGAGCATGGAAAATTTTTATTAAGCAAAACTTCTAGATTTCCTAACTCGCTTTTTTACTTCGATAAGTGACTGAAAAGGAAGTGCGTCTATTTCCAGCAAAAAACCACAAAAAAAGAAAATTCCTAAGTTACCTCCAAAAGAAAACTTGGAGGAATGGTATCCTGAAATACTTCTAAGAACTCAAGTCATTGACAAGCGAATTCCTGATTCTCGTGGGTTTTATGGTTATCCACCGTATGGGAGTCGAATGCTCGTTCTCTTGGAAGATCTTTTCATCGGAGAGTTGGAAAGAACAGGACATGATCCCATTCGGACGCCCACTGTCATACCCGAGAGTCTTCTACAGATTGAAAAAGAACACGCTGAAGGATTTGCCCCTGAAGTGTGGGTCATTACTGAAGGAAGAGACCGAAAGCCATTAAACATCCTAAAGGTTCTTCGCCCCACGGGAGAAACTCTAATTTATTCTCTGTTCCATTATTGGATCCGAAGCCATGCCGATCTTCCATTAAAAACATACGAACGCCGTCCGAGCTTTAGAGCCGAACCCGATAATGCCATTCAACCATTCTTACGATCTCACGAATTTTATTGGATTGAATCTCATGATGCGTTTAGTTCTTATGAAGAAGCCGTTCAACAAGTGCGTGAGGACATGGGAATCTTTGAAAAAATAATTTGGAACAAGTTAGCAATTCCTTTCATGCTCTTTAAACGACCTGAATGGGATAAGTTTGCAGGTGCGGATTACACTTGTGCATATGACACGCCTTTGGATGATGGAAAAGTCCTGCAAATTGGGACCACTCACAATCTGGGACAGAGGTTTGCTAAAGCGTTTGACGTGACTTACCAGTCTGAAGAAAACATCGAAAAACACGTCTGCCAGACTTGTTTTGGTCCCGGGATCGGACGAATTACTGGTGCTTTGGTACTCATCCACGGTGATGATCAAGGGCTGGTGTTGCCGCCCGCCGTTGCTCCAACACAAGTTGTTGTCATTCCCATTCCAATGAAAGGTAAAGATGAAGAGGTTCTTGCTTTCAGCTACGAAGTTCATGACATGCTGAAATCAAGAATTCGAGTGCGTATCGATCTAACTGATAATACTCCCGGCTTCAAATATTATCTTTGGGAAGAACGAGGCGTTCCACTTCGGATCGAAATTGGTCCCCGTGAAGTCGAAAAACAGCAGGTTCTCATCATCGACCGATTGCACCAAATGAAAGAAACCGTATCAAAAGATGACCTCGTTGAGACAGTCCCAAAATTGCTTGATAAATTTACGAATATTTTACAAGATCGAGCAAGAGATCGATTCAGGATTGCTGAAGTCAGGTCACTTGATGAAATTAAAAAGAAACTCTCCGAAAAAGTACATCTCTTGATCGCACCGTTTTGTGATGACGAAGAATGCATAGAATTCTTGAAGGATGAGTATAATCTCAAGGTCAGGGGAATTCCGCTTTTTACAAAAGGAGAAAAAAATATCAAAGAATGTGAAGAAAACTATCGCATCAAGGATGAATCCACGCCGTGCATCGTTTGTGAAAAGAGACCTGCCAAACGTAATGTTTACATGGCAAGGCAATATTAAAAAAAAAATCGATGTGTTTTAAGATTTTCACGTGCTCGTTCAAATGCTTTCCGCCAGTTCCTTTACTTCCGGCCTTCTTTTTACATAGAAATAACCTGCCAAAGCAAGGCAAATGATCAATACTGTTAGAATGATGCCCCAAGTCGGTAGTGTCGTCATGAGCAATGCAAGCACGGGATGCATCGGGAGCCCTATTAAAAGACCTGTCCAAATTGAATTTAACGTGCTGAAAATATTGATATTGAATAGTTCCAATACTGGAGGGATTACCGTAGAGGCGATTCCAACTGCCGCAACCGCCTTTGTAACGGCTTGATCTTTTACCTCTGCAGGTGTTCTTGAGCGAGCAATTCTTTGTCCCTTGTACCAGAATTCAACTGCTGATTTAATCTTGCCGAGAGTCCCCATCGGAGTCACGTAGAAAATCGCTTCTTGCTCTTCAACGTCGATATTGACATCAATGTATTCCGGAGCAACAAGACAACCCGGGAAGAAAGGGATGATTCGGATGATTGTTGGTTCTTCTTCATCTTTTTCAACCTTGAGCTTTCCGCGAATGTGCCGGATGCCGATTTCACGTTGGATCTTCAATTTCAATCTCGAAATTTGTACTTTAAGAAGATAATTTGTCTGCGGATTCATCCTATTGTAATAAGTAATTAAGGTATTTCGACGAACCGTGACGGGTTTGCTTTCCTTTGGTGCTATTTCCTCTTCTTTGAGATCTACTAAAGATCCCGACTCTGCCATCGTTTCAAGAGCTTTCACTTCATCGCGAGAAACTGATTTCTTTTCTTTTTCTCGTGTCATTCCCTCTCTCGCTTTACTTTTCTTTTTTGGAATGGTTTCAGGAGCTGGAGTTGGTGCTGGTGCGGGTGCAGGAGCTGGTGAAGGCATGGAAACCGTTCCTGGAACTTCGGTTGGTGGCTTCCTTCCCGGAGGACTCGGAGCTTGAAAAGCTTGTTTTGACAATTTTTCGGATTTCTCTCTAATTTTATCATCAAGAACTCCTTCTAAATCAAGCTTTGAAACTTCTTCTTCCAACGTTTCACGTTCTTTTTCTACCAATTTACTGAGTGCTTCTGCTTTTCGTCGTATAGACGATACATCCTTCCTTTCATCTATTAAGTTTTGAACTCGTGATATCAAGCTTGATTTTATATTCATTAATTTGGATAATATGACCTCTTGGTCTTGACCACGAGATATTAGATTCCGTTCGATTGATAATTGGATCTCTGAAATAAAATGCTTCAAAACCTCAATATTTTCAAGATCCTTAATTTCTTCTAAAATTTTCAAGACACTTTGTAACGGTTCAATGATCATATCCGATAATTCGTGAATTATTGCAAGCCGTGTGGCTTCTAAATACGAAGCGATGGCATTTGTTTTGTCATTTTTATCGTAAGCCAATTTTGCTTCTTTTAGTTTTCTGTAAAAATCTTCCATTTCAAGATCACTCTCAAGTTTATTACTAATTAATGAAAAAATTTACTATATAGCATAAGTTTTGGATTGATTATAAAACTTGATTTTTCATAAATTGATAGAGTGATAACATGAATAAAGTCGGTAAACTTCTCTATTCTCATTGGAATTATGAGATTTGGAAAGATGGTAATGATTATTACGGGTATGAAACCGAAATCAAGGAAAAATGGTCCGATAGTTTTCTATACATGCATGAACTCCAAGATCCTATCGTTGAATCGGTCCATGAATCGATGGATTACATAAATTTAAATCAAATCATAAAAAAAGATGATCACGTTGCCATTAAAGTAAATTTGTGCGGAGGATTCCCCGGAATCGTTGCTTCACAAACCCCGCTTCGAGTTGTTAAGGGAGTTCTTGAAAAAGTCTTGGCGATCTGTGATCACGAACGTGTTTTTTTATGCGAGGCAAACAATTGGGGACACGTCGTGGATGAACGGCTCCTGAAAAAAAGAGGATATTTCCAATTGTGTAAGGAAAACAACGTCAAATTTTATAATCTTACATACACACCAACCGTTAAATTCTATTTTAAGGGATTTCATGAGCCCATCTTGTTATCACGTCCATTGCTGCACCCAAATGTTAAAATCATTAACATGGCTCCGATCAAGCATCATTGGGAGTGCGGCGTAACGCTTGCACAAAAAAATCTCTATGGAGCCATTGCTGATGAATCAAAGACCAAGTTCCACGATTATCGCACGGAAAATGCCCTTGACATGGTAATAGCGGGAGCTGCACGAGTTTATCATCCCGTGTTAAACATACTTGGGGGCAAGTGCGTGTGTGCGGGACAAGGTCCTCACTTCTGCCGTCCACGCAGGTTTGGATATCTCGTAATTTCAAACGACTTGCTTGCTGCTGATAAAGTTGGTGCCGATGTGTTGGGATTCCCGTGGAATCTCGTTATTCATGCTCAAATTAACAAGAAATTTAACATATGGAATGAGAATTGCAAACGCCTTTCACGTTCTGCAACCATCCCTGAAGAAATCAAAGCAAACATTCGAAAGCATGTAATCCCTCCAGATGTCGTCATGCGAAATCGGACGGGATTGAAATTCATTTATGAAACAAACCCTCAATTACTCCGCAATCTTCGATATTTTGAATTTGTCATTCCAATCGTGAACACGATTTTATTTGGATTAAGAGGCGATTGCGACATAAATTTCAAGGAAGAATGATGATGCCCGATCTTGGAGACGAACGATTACCTGATGACGTGCCCGAAGATCATCCTCGTGCCGCATCACTCCGCGTTAGGCACCAAATCATCGAAGGTCTAAAAACGCACGTTGTTACTGAAGCAGGTCTAATTGCTCACGGTCGTGGTGAAGCCTTCGATTATTTAATTGGTGAAAAAACCCCTGCATTTGCTCTCAAGGCAATAGATGCAGCCTGTGCATCTCTGTTGATTGCCGAGCATCCGATCATTAGTGTAAATGGTAACGTGGCGGCACTCGTCCCAAATGAAATCGTGCTCTTGTCAAAAACATCGGGAGCGAAACTCGAAATAAACCTATTTTATCGCAAGAGAGAACGAGAGCTTGCAATTGAAGAAGTATTAAAAAAAGCCGGTGCCAAACTCATTCTCGGCGTGCACGATCAAACCGAAATTGATCATCTTTCAAGTAAGCGTCGAATCGTTGACCCTGAAGGTATTGCAAGAGCTGACGTGGTTCTTGTCCCATTAGAAGATGGCGACAGGACTGAAGCCCTGAAAAAAGCTCAAAAAAAAGTCATTGCCATCGATCTTAACCCGATGAGTAGAACGGCTCAACATGCGGATATCACGATAGTTGATAACTTGATTCGATGCATTCCCTTAATGATTCAGAGAATTGATTACCTAAAGAAAAAAACACGGCAAGACTTGCAAGATATCGTTAGAAAATTTGATAATAAAGAGAATTTAGCCCTAGCTATCAATTTCATGCGGTCATATTTAGAACTCATTGCAAGGAATCTCTGAATTAATTTCTTTTAAAACGTCTCTATTTCTTACATCATTCAGATTGTTAAAGAAATTTACGTGCTCTCCAATTTATTCTTACTCTATATTATATTCTTATACGTGATATGTTCCATTCATTGCAATGAACAGTTGATTACATCATTGTTTTCTCATTATTCCGATTTAAAATTTTGAAAAAACTTAAATATCTGTGAAAAATCAAGACTATTTGTTCATTTTAAATTCAGGAGAGAAATTCATGCCCACCTATCCCCCTGATTTCTTGTACAAGTTTTTTTGGTTCATGAAAATTGACGGTTACTTGCTCGCAACGAATCCTACATACCTGTCTACTCTACCGATCTTAATACCAATGGAAATTCTTGTATACGTCCTTGCAGCATTAACTTTCTACCACGCGTACAAGGTACACGGACTCTGGAAGGCCTCATTATTTCTTGCCGGATCATTTCTATATACAGGTCTTGAAGAAAATATGTGGATTCTTTCTGGAAGATTAGGTACAGGAATTATATTTGGACTACCGCTTCCCATAGCCCCGACTTACTACTTTAATTACGCGAAGGCATTATTCTGGTTCGGAGCAGTGCCCGTAATAACATGCTTGGGCTGGTTCTTCATTGCTTACGGTTGCTTTTATATTGCTGAACAATTTTTTGAAAAATGGCAAACATCAAATGCTTCCCTCCTCAAAGCTTCACTTGTAGCAGGAGTATTAGCAGTAAACATGGATTTAATGATTGATCCCTTCATGGTTCGAAATGGAAGTTGGTACTGGCTTTCAACTCAGTTCGAAAACATTTACTTCCTCGGCATACCAATTACAAATTTTATCGGTTGGTTTCTTCTGATTTTTCTATTTGCCATTTTTTGGACCAAAATCACGCAATTAGAAGAACGCTTTGGAAAGACAAAAACAACACTGATATTCTTTGCGGGAATTGCAGGACTCCTTCTTGGGACGATCTATTTTCTAATCCTAATCGGCATTTTCTTGGGCGTACTATACCCGTTAGGCATTAACATTTCAATACCAGGATGGTTCGGAGTGATATGAAATGAATGTAAAATATTATCCTATAATTGCCATCATCGGATTTCTGATTTCCGGATTTGTTGTTGGATTTCTTGTGGTCGGTCCGGGACTCGTGACAAACCCTAATCCTATATTCTATGGTTATGCAGGTAGCACTCCACTTGATCCCATACAAACCTTAATTTTAGGTTTGTTGCCTACACCTGTTATTGTAATGATTATCTTGGCGATTCGGAAGTTAAAACGCGAAGACTAGCTTTCATTTCCTTTATTTTTTTCTTCTTTTCTCCGTTTGAGATGCTCTAAATTCTTAGAATTCCATTTGGACCACGATTTTTTAAGAAAACTTAACATTCGTTTATTTGCATGAGCACAATATTTTGCCCCATAATTGCGAGACTTTTAAGATTTAGAAGATGAAAATTATTTTTTTTTCATAAATCTTCCAATTTAAAATTTTTAATTGATAATTAAGGCAAACCTGCTTCTTCCTTACTAAATTTTAATTCGCTTTAAGAGTTCATTCAAGCCTAATGGTCAAATTTCACTGTTAACTTGAAATATAACATCATTATACTCATCTAATGCCAAATGTTTAAATAGTATTTTTGTGCATAGTCACATAATAACAAAGAGAAATTTTCCATTGTGAAATTTCCAATTAAAAAAGATGAAAATTATGAAGGAAGTGAAAAAATAATGCCTAGAGGTGACAGAACAGGTCCTTATGGTGCTGGTCCTAGAACTGGACGAGGTTTAGGTTATTGTGCCGGATACGACACTCCTGGTTTCACAAAAGGTCGCGGCTTGGGATTAGGTCGAGGATTTGGTCTTGGTATGGGTCGTGGACTTGGTCTCAGGTGGGGTCATCGTGGTGGACCTGGTGGATTCCGAACATGGGCTTTCGCTGGCGGGGTTCCTCCCGCATACATGCCCCCTGCTCCCCCACAGATTACGAAAGAACAACAAAAAGAATTTGTCGAGCAGGAAATTGATTTCTTATCAAAACAGGTAGAAGCATTAAAGAAACAACTCGAGGACTTAGAAAAAACCGACTAAGTCCTCCTTTTTTTTAAGATTTTTTTATTTCTTTTTTTATAAATTGAACTCTTTTGATCTATAAACTTAATAATCACTTTGTTTTTCTTATTTTATGATATTAAAGGAATTTAGCACTTTATTTCAGTAATTTTAAAACAGTTTTGGAGCCAGCATGATGGATTATATCTTACGAATTAACATGAATAGTCTTGAAATTAAAAAGGATCCTGTTCCAGCAGACCTCGAGCGATTTGGAGGACGATCTTTCATTGGAAAGATATTGTCTGAGGAGGTTCCGCCGAAATGTCACCCTCTTGGTCAAAATAACAAGTTAATTTTTGCAGCGGGTTTATTAGCAGGGACTGGCTTCCCGAATTCCTGCAGGATTTCCGTAGGAGGTAAAAGTCCTCTCACGGGAGGAATCAAGGAATCAAACTCTGGGGGGCGGTTTGCATACGAGATGGTTCATCTTGCCCTGCGTGGCTTGATCGTGGAAGGCAAACCAACAATGGACGCGAAAAACAATGAAGAACTATACACCGCCGTAATTGAATCTGATAACGTTGAATTAGTCGAAACAAGTGAATTGAAAAATAAGGGTAATTATGAGACGGTATCTTGGCTTCGACGAAAGTTTGGTTCCCGAATTGCCACGGCTAGTATTGGTCCTGCTGGAGAGTTAAAGCTTTCTGGAGCGACAATCGCATTTTCTGACCTGTTTGGAGTTCCTGATAGGCACGCCGGACGTGGTGGACTTGGTGCCATCATGGGAAGTAAATCTCTAAAAGCCATGGTGCTAAAGCCCGCAAAACGAAGAGAAATGAAATTTCGAGATGAAGCAAGTTTTAAAGATGTATCACAGTCATTTGGGAAAAAATTAATTGAAACAAAAAGGGTTTTTTCAAAATTTGGCACTCCAGTAATGATTGATGTTTGTAACGAACACGGTGGTCTTCCCACTCAAAATTTCCGAAGGGGTAGGTTTAACAAAGTTGACAAGATATCGGGGAATAAATTACACGAACTCTTAGTGGAAAGAAATGGTAAATTCGGCTTGCCGTGTTCTCCAAGCTGCTGCGTGAAATGCTCAAACCGATTTAATGATGCTTCGGGAAAACCCGTGACAAAAATTGAGTATGAAACCATTGCAATGATGGGATCAAACCTGTTGATTGATGATTATGACGTGATTGCAAGGATGAATTATCTTTGTAACGATTTAGGTCTGGACACGATTGAAACTGGGAATGCACTTGCTGTTCTAATGGAATCTTCATTGCTTGATTTTGGTGATCACGAAAAAGTCTTGCAAATACTTACTGGACTTTACAAAGGAGATATTTTAAGTCGTATTGTTGGATCTGGTGCCGCTGTGGTTGGAAAGATCTTTGGGGTCGATCGTGTTCCTGTTGTTAAAGGACAGGCTTTACCTGCTTATGATCCCCGTGTTTTCAAGGGCATGGCTGCAACGTTTGCAGTCAGTCCAATGGGTGCTGATCACACCGCAGGACCTGCCATTCCGGGTCGAGCCGGTCTTGATCCAAACAAGGATTACGGTTCATTGACTGACAATGTCGGAAAAATAGATTTGACAAAGGATTTACATTACGTTGTCGCAATGCTGGAAGCCATGGGGTGTTGTTATTTCATCTATCATAATCAAATAATGGAAAAAGTAAGCACGTGTCTGGAAGCACTTCACGGTTGGAAATTGTCTCCCGATGACCTCCTTCAAATGGGAAAAGACATCATTAAAAGAGAAATTGAGTTCAACGAAAATGCAGGACTTTCTCGAACCGATGATTTACCGGAATTCTTTCGCTCGGAGTTGCTTCCTGAAACAGAAGATGTATATGACATCCCTGAAAATGCTGTTAAAACCGCATGGGACGATTTATTCTAATCCAAAAAATAAAGAAAATGCGTGATTTTCTTGTCCACGACTAAAACTGCAATGATCTTCAACATACAGAAATTCTCCACGGAGGATGGACCTGGCATCCGAACTTCAATTTTTTTTAAGGGATGTCCATTAAGATGCTATTGGTGTCATAATCCTGAAGGCATCAAAAAATACCCTCAAATCATCTGGAATAAAATTAAATGCATTGGTTGTGGCTCTTGCATTAAGGCATGTCCTGAAGGTGCAATCACTGCAAGACCCGAAGGACTTGTTACAGATCGTGAAAAATGCAAGAATTGCGGGATTTGTGCTGAAGCATGTCCATCAGGTGCACGAGAACTCATCGGTCGCAAGATTACTGTTGAAGAATTGATAAAAGAAGTGCTTAAGGATAAGCCATTTTACGATAATAGTGGGGGAGGCATAACGGCCACGGGTGGTGAACCTACCGTGCAGTATGAATTTTTGAAGACCTTCTTACCCGCGGCAAGGGAAAAAGGGTTACACGTTGCTCTTGATACCTGTGGACTCGTTAAATGGGAAATACTCGAAGATCTCCTTAATTGGGTTGATTTAGTTCTTTTTGATTTGAAGATCATGGATGAAAAAAAGCATGAAGAATATACTGGTGTATCAAACAAGCTAATTCTGGAAAATCTAAAGAAAATCGATGCGAAAAATAAGAAGATTTGGATTCGCATCCCCGTGATTCCAGGGTTTACAGCTTCCGAAGAGAATATTCGTGGCATTGGGGAGTTCATTTGTAACCTAAAGAATGTTGAACGGGTTGATTTGTTGCCCTTCCATAAATTGGGAACGCCCAAATATGAAAAGCTGGATTGGAATTATGAGTGTTCAAATCTTGAACCACCTTCAAGAGAAGAAATGGAAAAATATAAGGAA
>JALGVI010000161.1 GCA_029838215.1 Candidatus Helarchaeota archaeon
ATGAAATATTATTTATTAAGACGCTTGTACATTTTTTGATTATTTTCATAGATTTTAACGAATTCCTTGAAAAGTTCGTCATAGATCTTGCGATTTTCTTTATTTGGTTCATACGTGTTTTTGTATTCCATGTATTTTGGAATGTCTTGAAATGTTATGTAGCCGAGTGCTTGTGCTGCAATGAAGGCTGCACCTCTTGAGTTTGCTTGAATGGGATCCTTGACTTGACGAATGGTACGATTAAGAATATCTGCGTAAATCTGGCACCAGATATCTGAGCTTGAACCGCCGCCGACCATGTTGATGGGATTTAATGTTCTTCCATTCACGAATTTTTCTAAATATTTCAGAACCCACCGGCTATTGAATGCTACACCTTCAAAAATCGCCCTGATGATTTCTGCTCTCGTCGTGCTTAATGAAATGTTCATGATGGATGCTCGAACCGTGTGATCTTCGACAGGGCATCGTTCGCCATAAAGCCATGGCGTGAACATTAGCTTATTGCTTCCTGCAGGGACGTTTTCCACGATCCGATCAAAGATCTTGTAAACATCGGGGACCTTTTCTTCCAGCAATAATTCGTCTTTGTGGTAAAGGACGTTATCCCTGAGAAACGTGAGGCAGGCCCCTGCTGTTTCCTGTTCACAAGCCGTGAGGTATCGATCCGGGATGGCGGATGGAATGGATGCGATCATGTGAAATATGTCCGTTTTCTTAAATGGCACATGGCAAATGACCCAAGAAGATGTCCCTATGCAGATGTGTGTTTCATAATCACGAACTGCTCCTGAGCCTATGGCTGCAGCGTGTAAATCCGGAGCACCCATGACGACTTTAACATCCTTCTGCAAGCCCATTTCGTCAGCCACTTCTGGCAAGATATTACCCAAGACAACAGAAGGAGGCATTAGTTCTGGAAGTTTATTCAAGTCGATCTTGGTTTTTTTCACTAGCGAAGGGTGATAAAATACGTTTGAAAGATCTCGGTTGTCCGTCAACCAATGGAGCGTGATGTTACAATAAGAAGAAGCAAATTTACCCGACAGTTTTAAATCAATATAATCGACGACCTCGAGAAACTTGTAAGTCTTCTCATAGATGTCGGGCAATTCATTTTTAATATATAAGATATGTGCAATGGGATCTTTTCCGGATAACCCTGGAGCACCTCCCGTTTTTCCCATCCAGCGCATGATATTGGTAATGCCATAACCCGAAATTTCGATCAAGCCGCCGCACAGTTTCTTCACGTGTGGGGCACCTCGCGTGTCCATCCAAATAATTGCATTTGTCAAGGGATTACCGTCTTTATCAACTGCAACAGTGCCAGACCACTGCGTTGAAATACAGACCGCAACAATGTCCTCTACGGGTACGATATTCTTATCAATTAATCGCTTGGACGTGGTAGAAATGGCATCCCACCAATCTTCAGGTTTTTGTTCGGCACCGCCTCCGGGCAATAGATGTAAAGGCGTTTCCTTAAACTCAAAGTCCATCACTTTTCCATGCGTGGATACTATTGCTGCTTTGCTGCCAGACGTTCCAAGATCGTGCGCGAGCACGTATTTAATGTCTTTATTTGTCATGATTAATCAATTACTCAAATAGAGATTATAAAAATTTTGGATTTTCACGAAAAATTTTTATTATTGTTTAGTCTTTTTTTCTCAATTCAAGTTATTCATGATTTCAAGTATAATTCTCGAGAGAAATGAATGCAGGGTTCCGTTGAGTTGCCCGTAGAAGATTAGAAACAACTATTTTTCGGAACTCCCCTCATTTTAATCATGGTCATTGAATAAAAACCTTGAAACTCAAACATTGGTGTTAAAGAAATGGTTAAAGTCAAGAATTCAGAAGAAATTCAGAAAATGATCAAGGAACATCCATTGGAGCTGCGTCGCATATTTAGTATCGTAGCTCATATTGATCATGGAAAGAGCACTGCCTGTGATTATTTGATGAGTCGAGCTGGGCTCATGTCTGCTGAGTATGATGGTGAAAAGCGCCTCACGGATTATGATGAAGAGGAACAACAACGTGGAATTACCATCTTCACGAGCGTCATAACGTTGAATTATGAATATAAAGGAAAAACATACATGCTCGAAATTAACGATACTCCCGGTCATATTTCATTCACTGGTGAAGTATCCCGAGCACTAAGGGGTTCGGATGGCGCAGTACTCCTTGTCGATGCTCTTGAAGGACTTATGACTCAAACAATTACAAATATCGGACTTGCCGTTGGTAATGAATGGTGCAAGCCCGTTCTATTCATTAATAAAGTAGATCGTCTCATACAGGAGTTAAAATTACCTCCTGATAGGATACTACAACGTTTTGAACGCATCATAAATGATGTAAACGATCAAATTGAAAATGTCGTTCCTGAGCATTTTAAAGGAAAATGGACTGTTGACGCAGCGAAAGGTCAGGTTGTTTTTGGATCTGCAAAAGATGGTTGGGGGTTCACGATCCCCTCGTTACAGAAAAAAGGCATTACTGCTCAAGTTGTCCTTGATAAATATCGAGAATCCATTGATAAGAATGACAAGGAGCCAATCCGCTGGCTCAAGGAAAACCTACCTTTGGACGAAGCCATGCTAGAAGTGATTATTGAACATCTCCCAAGTCCCGATGTTGCTCAAAAATATCGCATGCTCAAGTTATGGGCAGGTGACATTAAAAAAGGACTTTCGGTCATGGACGAGAAAGATCCGTCTGCTTTCAAGAGCGATCTCGAGCAATGGACTGCTTGGTCCCTGATAAACATACGGAAGGATGGTCCAGTCTTGGGCACGATCACGAAGCTTTTCGTTCATCCCAAGACAAAGCGCGTTATATTAATTGGTCGCGTGTGGAGTGGAACGATTCGCGCCGGTGATACGCTTTTTCTCTTGAACGCCAGGAAAACCTTTCGCAT
>JALGVI010000088.1 GCA_029838215.1 Candidatus Helarchaeota archaeon
GATATTAATCGACTTACTGAATGGGATTAATTTTTGGAAATGAAAAAATCCATGGGTGAAAAATATGGAAATTCTTGGAATAGAGCAAGAGAAGTGCATTCAATGCAAGTCATGCGTGCAGGACTGTCCTGCGAAGTTGTTTCACGTCACGGGCGGCGAAGATTCAGAAGCAACGATATATTTTAATGACATTTATGGGAGTTGCATAAAATGCGGTCATTGCATTGCCACGTGTCCAAAGGATGCGATTAAGTTTAAAGCACCTGACTCCCCAATGACGTGGGAAGGGATCGAAAATCCCTCAAGTCTGGTTTCTTACGACACGTTACTGAATTTTTTAAGAGCACGTCGTTCGATCCGTCAATACAAGCAGGAGCCGGTTTCTGATGAAGACATTAATGCCGTTTTAGAAGCCATGAGATATGCACCGAGCGCAAGCAATGCACAGAGTTGGAGCTATATCGTGATAACCGATCCTGTAAAAAAGCAGTTACTTGTTGAAGAGACAATACAGACGTTCAAATTACTGAGAAAACTTTTAAAATTGAGTTGGCTCATCAAGCCCTTTCTTTCTTCGAATTTAAAAAAGACGGTCTCCGACCCATCGACCAAGCATTCCCTTGATCGGATCTTATCGGAGTATAATGCGGGACGGGACCCTGTTTTCCATTCTGCACCGTGTGTCATTATTCTTTATTCGCCAAGTTATGGACACATGGCGGGTTGCGATGCGGGACTTGCATTCATGCACGGCATGTTGGCGGCACAATCGCGCGGTCTTGGAACCTGTTGGATTGGTTATGTTCAAGAGATTCTTTATCGGAGCAAGAAGACTCGTGAGTGGCTGGGCATTCCAAAAAAACAGAAGCCTTGGGGTGTGATGACGTTGGGCCATCCCGCCGTGAAATATCATCGCGTTCCGATGCGCAATGCCTTGCGCGTCACGCGATTATCGGAATGACCCTACCAGTATTTCTTTAGTATTTTGGCATATATTTCAGGGGGCGTGTAGGCGAGAGCCATCTTGTATCCGACTTCTGCGAAACCGAAGTCTGAACAATCCAAGTTTCGTAATGGACGAGACCACAGCATTCCAAAAACCCTGAAGTCATCCGAGTGTTCCTTTGAAGCCCACCGATCCGAAAAGATTACCATGTTAAAGGAACGCACGCCCATTTCGTGATATCCCTTGTAGAGGCGCACGAGTCCTTCAGCCACGTTCTTCCAAGCACTCGTCCCGAGCGGCACGGATGATTTTTGATGTGAAATAAACGTGACTTCATCACGCCCTGCGAGGGGACACCACGAAGCCATGAACGAAAATGCCGATGCTCCGTTTCCAAGCGTCCCGAGCCATCGCAACTTTGCTTTTTTCTCGGCTTGAATGTAATCGGTAAAAAAATCAGACCCGTATTCTTGCCTGTATTTGACACCAAAATGAAACGCCTGTGCCAAGATGGGTGGTGGACATTCGGGAATTGCCAGCACTTGTAAATGGGGGTGAACGATGGAAGCCGCAGCGGGACGTAAATAGTTCTGATTGATTGTCGGATACACGGAAGGATCGCTTTCAGATTGAATTTTCATGAACTCTTCGGAAAGAAGAAAGGCGTCATGTAATTGGTCGGACGTGAATTCATTAATTCGAACGGATTCCGCCTCGGTAATTCGACATACGGCGATCTTGGTCCAACCGTAAAGATTGGGAAAAAGAATTGCTTCGTTTCGATGCAAGCGTCCATAAACGGGATCCTCGGGCGTTGATTTCTTGGGATCTTTAAAAAAATGATTTCGAGGTGTTAACAATTGGTCCATGATATCTTCGGGCACGTTATAGGGTTTATAGGCAGCCCGAGCCCGAGAAATCGCTGCCCAATGCCATTTAATCAAGGGATGGAGTCTTAGCTCAACATCATATTTTTCAGGTCCTTTCAACCCCGGAGGCAAGTTCTGCGAGATGGTCCGCTTGATTGATTCATACTCGATCATGGTCAAAACATCATTTTATGACTATTGGATGTTAATTTCTAACTTATTTAATAAAATTATTGTAGTTTACTGTGGATTTAGGTACACGAAAACGATTTATCAATTACCATTAGTTAGAGTAAGCAACGATTCGGGTGTTTCTTCGAATCAGGATTTGCTTCGAACGAAAAAAAAGGTGTGAATGTAATTTTTTAATGACCTGATCACTCGATTTTAGAATTTTAGTCCTCTTCTTCGATTAATTCGTTTTTTCATGAAGGCGTTTGTTTTAAGGATGACGATGCCGAGCGCTATCAACCCACAAGCAATGATGATGTCCACGATTCCCATCGTGATGTTAATGCTTCGCATGATGGGACCACCAAACATGCCGAATGAAAACATCAAACCACCTAAAACTAATGGTATTGCGGAATATATGAAAAGAATCAGGGCGATCCAGAATGACACTGTCCAAAATATTATCTGGTTTATGGTTTTATTGTGTTCGGCAATGTATATTTCAACCAATTCTTTTTCTTGCTCAGTTAACTCCGTGTTGTCACGTAAAATTGCCATGATGTTTTTTTTGGCATCCTTGTTATCCTCTATTTTCAACTGATCACGGAGTAAAGTTATTTCATTCGGTCCGACTTGTCCTTTAAGAGACCTAATTGCCAGGATTCGAATTTTAGGATTTTCATCTCGAATGAGCTTTGGTATTCTTTCAAAAAACCCTTGTGGGTCATGCCGTTGTAGCCCTCTCGCAGCAAATAGGCGGACTTTCCAAAATTCATCATCAAGTGCTTTGATTAATGCTTGAATGCCCTCATCGCTGTAAAACTTAAGGAAGAACTTAGCAGCCACGGTTCGTTGAGCATCGGAGCCACTTTTTATCAGGTCTAAATTTTGTTGAATTCTAGGATTTGTAGATTCATTCAATTTTAATCCCCTTTTTGAAAAATCCTCTATAGGTTATGATGATGGAGATTTGTTTAATGAGAATAAAAAATCTTTCATTCTGAATAAACGCGATTCGGTCTTCTAAAAGATTCTGCACGTGTTGGCAATTCTTAATGGGATAGAATCGAGAACTCGGTTTTTATTCGTGAAAACTCACGATGTATTTTCTCGCTATTAAATTGTCAACGATCTTGAGCGTTTCCCTCGTGTTTTTATTGATTTTCTTGTGCGAAATGCTTACTAATTCGGGGAGCGTGAAGTATTCTTGCTTGTTTTTCAATGCTCTTGCAATTTTGAGTATTTCAATTTCTTCTTCGCTTAATAATGTCTGATGTTCTTCTGTTTCCATCCACAAAACGGTCATTGCTTCCATCAGTTTTTTACCAAATACGTCAAGGATAATTTTTTCGACCTGTCTAAAATCGGCGAGATGATCCATCTTGGATTCTTGTAATTCTTCAAGAAATTTATCTTCAAAGCTTTTCACGACGATCGTCAGAGAATCTTCGAGATAATTTGATGGATTTCCATTACACAAGATGATGCCGCGAACAAATTTACCGTGGTGAATGACGATAATTTTTTGGTCATATTCCATCTTCTTGAGCTTGGCTTTTTCACCAATGGACCTGGCCATTAGATTCACGGTTGAAATCAAGGAATGTAGATATGCCGTGTCGAGTTGAACTGGTTTCTGATATTTCGAGAATAATATAGTTCCGTCCGAAATCAGGGCAATTAAAATGACCAACATGTTACTGATATCATTTATTTTATTATCAAACAAATCGGGAGTCTTTGGCTGACGCTTCAAGATGTATCGAATCAAAATTATGAGGCAAATGGAAATTCCTGCCAAGATCGCTATATCCAATCCTAAAAGTAAAAAATATTCACTCATTTAGAAGTCCAGTCTTTTTTTTTAATTTCAGCATGACGTGATGAAGAAGTGCCTGTCTATTAAATCGTTTATCGCGGTTAATATCTTTAATTCTGATTTCTTGATTTTCTTTTGAACTTCGACAACCAAATTAGGAATCGTGAAATACTGCTCGGGCATTGTCCTTGCTATTCTCAGAATGTTCAATTCGAGTTTAGAAAGGTTTTCTTCATTTCCATCCCATGACAAGCATATTGGAAAAATCAAATAGGTGGAGAATGCCTCATCCAATATTTCAATCGTAGAATCAAAGATATCCAATCGACCATTCCACTCCATTAGGGTTCCGGCAAAGCGACCTTCGAATTTTTTAATAAAAACGGTTAATGCATCGAATAGAAAATTGGAGGCGGGATTATCTTTCATGACACAGACGCCTTTCACGTGTTTTCCATCATGGATCAAGACTTGATAATTCTCATATGCGAGGCGTCTTAATTTTTCACCCGTGCCAATGCGTTCTCCTACAGCAACCACGGCTTCTATCAGTCCACTGTAGGAATCGGCGAATAATTCGTGGGATGTAAAGGATTGCATGAAGAGCTTGATGCCCGATCCTTTTTGTAGCACCAGAACGTGTTCTAAATTAGTCAAGTCCTTGATCTTTTTTTGCAGGAATTTCTCCGAGAGCTTTCGATTTTTTCTTTTTCTCATGTTTCGTTCTCCAAACTTGTTTTTCAAATTCGAGTTATTTCATTCCGTGCACTTGATCAAGGATAAGCCATCACGAGTAAAATGGCTTCTATATTTGGAGAAAATAAAAAATAAAAAAGAGGGAATTATTCTTCTTCTCGTTCGCGAAGTTTTCGGCGAAGGACTTTTCCAACATTCGTGGTTGGAACCTCATCAATAATTTCGATGATTCTGGGCCATTTATAACCCGCAATGTTGTCCTTGCACCAATTTTGTATGTCTTCCACCGAAACTTTGCCTTTATATTCCGGTTTTAAGGAGACGAACGCCTTGATGTTTTCTTCGCCTTTCTCGTTTTTGACACCGATGACACCGACTTCGTTGATTGGCTCGTACTGATACATTAGGTCTTCTACTTCTCGAGGATACACGCTATGTCCCTTGTATTTGATCATGTCTTTCATTCTGTCCATGATATGAAGGTATCCTTCTTCGTCAAAGTAACCGATATCTCCGGTATAAACCCAACCATCTCGCAGGTCTTTTTTCGTGGCATCAGGACGATTGTAGTAGCCGAGAAATACCTGTGGTCCTTTTATTGCGATTTCGCCATGTGTAGAAATGTCGTCTTCCTTTCCCGGTTGTGGGATTTCTTCTTTTGTTTCGGGATCCACGATCTTGCAGTCCGTATTTGGGAATGCCATTCCGACCGTTCCGATCTTGCGCTTTGCATTTTCTCCGAGGGGATTTGCAAATACAACGGGAGATGTTTCCGTAAGTCCGTAACCCTCAACAATCCGGGCACCTGTCATTGCTTCAAACTTTTCTTGAACGTCTTTTGCGAGTGGTCCTGCACCAGAAAGTGCCGAACGAAGAGTGCTCAAATCAAATTTTTTGGCTTTGGGATGATTATTGATTCGATTAAAAAGGGCATTTACTCCTGAGAAAAGGGTGCCTTTTTCCTTTACGATGGTTTTAATTAGATCCGGGATGTCCCTTGGGTTTGGAATCAGAATGCACTTGCCACCCAGTTTTATTGCCATCATCATCATCGTTGTCAAACCGAAGATGTGCGAGAATGGCAATGCGCCAACAGTGGCTTCCTCTCCCGGTTTTGTGCCGACAATCCAAGCAGCGCATTGATATAAATTTGATACCAAATTATATTGGCTGAGCATCGCGCCTTTTGGTAGTCCTGTCGTGCCTCCTGTATACATCAGGACGGCGAGATCCTTTTTAGTGTCAAATTTTACAGGTTTTGGTTTCCCTTCTGATTGTAATAAGTCTTGAAACTTTGCATACCGCGGTCCTTCGGGCCATTTTTTCATTCGTGGAATCTTGCCTAACAAGTTTCCAAGTATTCTGATAAGGGGTTTTAAATATTCTCCCATGCCCGTCAAGATGAATTTTTCAACGGTTGGAAGTTCATCCACGATTTTTTGAACCTCTTCTTCAAAGAAAGCATCAAATATTATGAAGAATTTTGATCCCGAATCGTTAATTTGATGTCGAATTTCTGCAGCTTTTTGCAATGGCACGATTGGGGAGACGACTCCACCTGCACGCATTACTCCAAAAAAGCCGATCAAATACTGGGGCGTATTTGGCACGTTGATGGCAACGCGATCCCCTTTTTGAAGACCCATATCCTGAAGACTCTTCGCAAAGCGGTCAACCTGATCGTCTAACCATTTATATGTCCATGTTTGTCCTTTAAAACTCATTACAGGGAAGTCAGGGTATTTCGCAGCTGTCTCTTTAAAAATGTCATCTATCGAGATATCATCAGGAATGTCGAGATTCTTCGGAACACCTTCAGGGTAATGTTGATGCCATATCCGTTCTCCTTCAACTTTAAAAGTCATTATACTTTACACCATGTTTGTTTTTGATGAATTTAGAAATAGTTTGTATTACTTCTAATTAATCCTTTGGATGTTTTAATGGCAAGAAGTTTTAATAAATCTTATGAATGTGATATTTATAAAAACTCATGCTAGGTGAGGATTTATGAGTTTTATTCAATTGAAATATCGATATAACTGGACCTTGGTGATTCTCTATTTCTTTTTCATAATCGTGGGCATCATGCTTTTAGCCGCAGCAGCAGTGACCTATTTCCACATACCATATCTAGCTAGTTTATCAGGGGATGTAATATCAATCCAAGCATTACTGTTATTCATGACTACGAATGCTGGTTTCAATATTTTTCTGGGAGTCCTTTTTATCATTGTTGGAGTCATTCTTTTGATCGAGCGCATCCGTTCTCGTCGATTCCAAATTTACTAATTTTTTTTATGACTTTTTTATGACCGATTTTATTTAAGCATGAAAGCCAGTTCTTTTAATAGGTACATTTTATTTGAACATGGTGGAGGATTTTATAAATTGGTCTCTATTTCAAAAAGATTAATAATCAAGCAGGTCGCTGCAATTGTGGGTTTGATAATAATCATTCCCGTCATGACTATTCCCATCATTGAAGGATTGCCTCCGTTCGGCACGCTTTTTAACCCGATAGGAGGGATCTGGAATGGCATGTATTATGCTGAATATCCATATTTGATGTATGTGGATGGGCAAGGTCATTCAGGAACCGTTTATCGTGACGGGTATGGAATTCCTCACATATTTTGTTCCGAAGAAACGGATCTTTCTTTCATTGTCGGCTACCTGCAAGCACATGACCGCTTATTTTCAATGGACATGCAACGTCGCCAGATCTCGGGTTGGTTGAGCGAGATACTTGGTCCCGGAACGGATGATGCAAATATTGAAATGGACAAACTCATGCGTCTTTTTGGTTTTCGACGACTGGCAGAAGAACTCTGGCAGAAGATGCAAGCGGATGCGCCTAATGACCCTGAGTTACAAAAGCTTAACGAGAACCTCGAGGCATATGCTGCAGGCGTGAATAAGTTCATCCTAGAATGTCTTCCATACAAGCTGCCTTTTGAGTACGTGTTTCTAGGCATTCAACCGAAGACATGGGACGTGGTCGATACGCTCACGCTCGCAAAATACATGTCGTGGGCCTTATGCTTTAATGATGTTGACCTCGATTCGACCATCATTGCCAATGCTTATAATAAGAGCGTGGCGGCAAAACTTGTTCCGGAGGTTCCATTTGAGTTTGAAGATGTCGTGATTCCGAACTTCACCCAGCCAGAAAATGAATCGGATGGAAATCCCATCATTACAATGGGTTTTGGTCCGTCTCCTGAAACGGATCCGAAGTTTCTTGAAAATGCTGCCGCACAAGCAAGCATTGTTAAAGATGCATTTAAGAAATTGGATAATACCCTTCGCGATTTAATCCGTTTTGATTGCTCCAATAATTGGGTTGTTAACGGTTCCTTGACGGATACGGGATATCCCATTCTTTGCGGAGATCCTCACTTAATGTTAATGGTTCCTTCTGTATGGTGGTGCATGCAGTATGTCAACACGTCCAACCCTGACGATTGCTTCTACGGCGTTTCTTTCCCGGGAACTCCACTAATCCAGATTGGATTCACGACACATACCGCATGGTCCGCAACCGTGACTGCCGTGGACGTGACGGATTTTTACTATGAAGAGTTTTCACAGGATAAAACGCAATATAAGTTCAATAATACATGGCGAGATGTTTACACAAAAACAGAAACCATCTCGGTGCTAGGGCGGGCTCCTGTACAATTCGAAATGCGATACACTAAACACGATTATAACTCTACGGATGATTTTTGGTGTCCGGTCATACCATCGGATTTCACGAGCACGTTTGGAAATTTCACGGACATCAGCATGAAAAGCACCTACATGCTTGCCGATTACGGAATATTGAAAGGCTTCTATAGATTGATAAAAACAAAGAGCTACCAAGATTACATCGAAGCATTAAAACCCTATGGATATCCCGGGCAGAACTTTGTCTTTGCAGACACGCTCGGAAACATTGCACTATTCCCAAAATCGTTCTATCCGATACGAAACGCAACGGGAACGCAACTTGATGAAGACGGATTCAGCAGGGGTCGTTTCATAATGAATGGATCATCGGGAAATGATGAATGGACGATGTACATACCATTCGAATGGATTCCGCATAAAGTCAACCCCGATCAAATGTATTTGGTTTCTGCAAACCAACGTACTGTTAATACTTCGGAATATCCATACTATCTCGGTTATGCATTTGCTGAAGGATATCGAGGCAATCGAATCAACATGCTGATCCGGGAAAAAATAAGCCAAGGACAAAACATCACGGTTCAGGACATGATGAATTGGCAAAAAGACGTCTATGATGTCGCCGCATCAGTCTTCGTTCCGCAACTTCTGGATGCGGCAAACCAATATTATGGCGGTAGTTTTGGCACGACTGCAGACCTGCTCAATCAGAGTCTTGAAATATTAACGCAATGGAATCAATCGGGGACGCAACAATACAGGATGCTCAAGGAGCTCATTGCACCTACAATCTTTGACTTCTGGCTAAAAAAATACTTGAATTTGACATTCATTGACGAGTGGACTGATGCTTCCATCGTTGGCAAGGCATCATTGCCGCAGACAATGCTCCTACAGAATCTCACCCTGAACGATCCAACATCCCATTGGTTTAACCAAACAAGCACGGCAAAGACCGAAAACGCAAGCGATATCATGTTGCTGGCATTAAACGAGACTATTGACGAACTCTCAACAGAGTATGGTGCAAGCACTGCAAGTTGGATTTGGGGCGACATTCACAAGCTGAAGATACAATATTTGCAAGGCATGTTGCCTGCGTTTGACTATCCATACTATAGCTTTGACGGAGGCGACCGAACGGTAATGGTCGCACACGGATTGGATGTCAAACTTGGACAAAGCATGCGGCTGATTGTTGATTTCTCCCGGTTGAAAGACACTTCTGATTTAACTCCTGTGTATCATTCCGTGCCAGGAGGACAAAACGGCAATCCCGCATCGTCCCATTATAGCGATCTCTTCGAGCTATGGCGAACTTATGAGTATTTCCAACCGCTTTTTCCGCGGACAATCACCGCAATGCCCACCAATCAGATAATTTCCACGACGAGGTTTTTAGGATGAGTGAGAAAAACGAATCATTTGTCGAGTGGTTTCGTAAAGACGATTGGTACCACGTGATCGTGGGCTTTACCCTTGCCTACTTGTGGGGCGTGATCTTGGAGTTCACGGGTGCATGGTACATGATGTTCGTTGCAGGTGCAATCGGAGGCATTTTTTCAAAGGTCGGTTGGAAATCTTTTCTCGTTGGATTTCTCGGCGTGCTGCTTTCATGGCTAACCATTTTTTGGTTGCAGATGTTGAACGGCTCGTTTCTTTCTCTAATGGACGTGCTGACGAACGTCATCGGTAGCATGCTCGGTATCACGATTCCGGCGATCTCGTTCTTTATCGTGGCCCTCCTACTCGGTGGCATTCTAGGTGGTGTTGGAGCTCTCAATGGTGGATATTTAACGTCAATCATCCTACAACTGTCGAAAAAGGACGAACAATAATCCAAATCCCTTATTTTTTTTTCTCGAGTACGATTTTAAATGATGGATCTTCACGTTCATACGATATTTTCGGATGGCACTTGCAGCATTCAGGAGGCATGCTCGGTCGCCGCAAGAAAAAACCTGACTACCATTGCAATTTCGGATCACTTCACGACGACGTGGAAAAGCTCCGCCATAACAACGGTGACGCTCGATTCCGTAACACATTATTTAAAAGCAATTGAAATTGCGAAAATGCTCACGCCAATTAAGGTCATTCCTGCCATTGAGATAGATTGCGGCTCGAGTTGGGAAATCATCGCCAAGTTGCCATTATCGAAATTCGCACTCATCAACTTTGAATACGTCACCAGGTTAGAGCAAGTAGAAAAAATAATCGAATTGCGTGAAAGTCTTGACCTCTCGAACACAATCTTCTCGCTTGCCCATTCCGCGATTTTCATGTATGCTTCGGAAAAGGAGCTTGATCCCATCATTTCGTGCTTGACGGAAAATGACATTGCAATGGAATTGAATTCCCGTTACGCGCACTATTTTCGGCAAGCAGAACCGATTTTTAGGCTTTTAATTGAAAAAGAAGTCAAGTTCTCGATTGGTTCGGATGCTCATTTCCCTGAAGATATTGGAAATGTCCAAGAACAATATTCATTTCTCGAGAAATTAAGCGGAAGCCACCTGCTCCTTAAATTTTAATTCAATCCTATCTTTTCGATGATGTCCCTGTAATATGGGCGCTCCTTAATCTCTTTTTTCTCATCAATGGTAAGAGCAAACCAAATCATTTCGATCATGTCCTTCATCTTGAGAACATCATCCAATGTCAAATTTTGCGTCTTCAACTCCTGCTCAAGTTTTTCCCAATTTCTTTCTTGTTTGGGAGTAGGTCGCGGTTCTTCCTTGACAACCTCGATCTCCTTCTCGGGCAGAGTTATCTTTATCTCGTATGGTTTAATCGGCTTTTTACTCGGCAACTCGGGTTCAATTTTTTTGGTTACTGAAGGCACGGGGGGAACTTCTTGTTTTGGTTCAGGTGCAGGTTTTGGTGAAGTAATTGGAACCGTTTTCACGTCTTTTTTGGGTTTTACTGGCATCTTTTCCTTCAACGAAGGCAGAGATGGTGTTTCTTCTTTAGTTTCTACGGGTGCGGGTTTTGGTAACGTGGAGATCATTATGTCGATTGAACTGGTTTTTGCTTTTTCTTCAATCTTCTTGATCGCGTCCTTTCCTCTTGCCAATATTTCACTAAATTCATCTATTTCCTCGGAATATTCTTTAAATTTTTTACGAATCCTTTTCCAACTCGTTTCCCATTTAGGAGCGAGCTTGTAAATGAGAACATCAAAGGCATTTCGGTCTGCTTGAATTATCTTGTTGAAATTCAAGAAATCAATTATCTTCAAGAGATTCAAGTGATTGATATTAGAATGAATGACCAACTCTTCATCTGTAAGCCCTGCAGGAGAATTTTTCATTGTCGCAATGATTTTTTCTGCATCCCGAAGCTGTGTTTCATCTAAAACTTCAAGGAGTTCCGGGGGTTTTTCAAGGATTCCCGT
>JALGVI010000089.1 GCA_029838215.1 Candidatus Helarchaeota archaeon
GGTATTTCATATCGTAATAATGGATCTTTTATTCACACGCCTGATGCTCCTTTAATTCAGGATTTAGATACAATTCCTTTCCCTGCTCGTCATTTATTTCCAAACCACTTGTACCATTTTTTTGGTTCGACTCTAAAAGGAACCAGCATGGTCTCCTCGCGGGGATGCAATCGTCAGTGTGCATTCTGTTCCATCACGCAATTCTATCATCATCGATGGAGAAAGCGTTCTGCTTTGAACGTCGTTAAAGAGATGAGACACGTTCATGACAAATATAAAACAACAATCATAGGACTGATGGATGATTGTTTTGCCCTTTCAAAACGTCGTGTCTATGAAATCTGTGATTACATGAAAGACTACGGTCTTGTTGGTGATTTATGTTGGGGTGCTGCATTGAGGGTTGATAATTTAAATTACGATATTCTGAATAAAATGCGTCGAAGTGATTGTGCCATGCTCTTCTTTGGCGTAGAAAGCGGCGATCAGAAGGTTCTTGACCGCGTGCAGAAAGGGACGACAACGAAAATGATAGAAGATGTCTTCCGTTGGGCACATAAACTCGGAATTAATACCATTGCCTCGCTAGCACTTGGACTCCCAGGTGATACTTTTGAGGGGTGCCTGAGAACCATTGAATGGGTTAAACGCAAGTTAAAACCATCATTCGTCGTGTGGGCTGCTGCAACACCTTATCCAGGAACTCCGTTCTATGAAGAAGCAATAGAAAAGGGTTGGATCAAGGAAGATGTTGAAGATTTCAGTTCTTATACCATGATGGACCCAGTTTTAAATCTGACGGACATGACCAAAGAAGACGTGAAGAATTTAATAAAATATGCATACAAATCAATGCATTTAAACCTCTCCTACTTGATAAATCGATTCTTCTATGAAATCAGACAAGGCGTTGAACTTTACGGAACGCTTTCCATTTTTCGCCAGTTCATTCAAGTGGTATTTCCATTTTTATCCCATATCAAGAAGTATGGAATGTATCCACAGCTGTTACCTAAAAATCCAGAAGAATGGAAGACATAAAACCGGGATCTCACCCATTTTTTCTCATTTAGAACGGTTTTCTCATTATTTTTTAAATCTGTTTGTCATGCTAGATTTATAAGACATGGCTAACTTTTTCATAAAATGGCGGTGTAAAAATGGGTCTTTTTGATAAAATTCAAAAGCTCGTCCAGAAGGAGAACTACGAAAAAGCACAAGCACTGCTAGTTAAGAAACTCTTTACAGGAAACGAAAAAAATATTTCAGATTCCTTACATGCAGTTCATTTTCTTATTACTGAAGTTAAACAGAGAAATTGGCAATTCCCTGATGAAATTTTAGCCATTTTAGTAAAAAAATTGAAAGATGATTACTGGATATTGCGTAAAAATACGTTAATGGCAATTGCCTCCGTTCTTTCACAGTTTCCAGACAAAATAAATGAGGAGAACCTCTTCTCAAAAATTCAGGATATTGCCTTGAATGACAAGAATTGGACCGTCAGGAATGCCGCATTAGAATGCTTGAGCACGATCGTCTTGATAGTGCCCGGAAGGGTATTGAAATTATTACAGAGAAAAACAGAGGATCCTGATGCTGATGTCCGGCTAAAAGCATTGGAGATCTTGGAGAAAATAGGTCTGGATTATCCCGATAAAGTCAAGGACATCCTTCCGTACCTTGTAAAAAGCATGAAAAATGATGATGATTTCCGTGTTTCTAAAGTAGCGGAAGACGCAATCATGAAACTAGCTGAGAAGAAAAAGGAAATCATAAAAAACAAGAATCCGAATGCAAATGTTTATGATGATGTTGAGGTTAAACAAATAACGTGCGTGCATTGCCGACGATTAACTTCACTTCACGATAAATATTGTGACCACTGCGGCAAACCACTACAAAAAGATTTATTCTCGGGTCAGATCATAGAATCTCCTTCTGCAGTTACTCAATGCCCATTTTGCAAGAGTTACTTTGAAGAACAACATATTATCGAATGGTTGAAAAAAAATCCGCATTGTCCAAATTGCATGGAGAAAATTGATGAAGCGACCTTGATTCGACCATTTTAAATTATTTTTTATAAAAAGGACGATCTTGCATCTCGATTGCTTCCTTTATTTGTTCGACTTGAGAGTCAACGACATTTATCCTCTCGTCTCCGAGTAATCTTGCCTCATCAAATTCGTCACGTAAATCAGGTGTTGTTTCTTTGCCGAGTAATTCATTGACTTTCTTCATCCACTCCGCAGGCACGAGATTGGGAAGGTTCTTTTCTGCCATCACGGAGAAATATAGCGACCACGATTTTCCTACAACATCAGGTGAATATCCACCTCCACCCAGTGCAATCCACTTTCCATCGCAGACGTCGTGAGTCAAGTCATGAATGAATCGTGCGATTTTTTCGTACGTGCTAATGCTTAATGCAAGGTTCGTTAATGGATCGCTCCAATGCGTGTCCACGCCAAGTTGAGTGATAAAAATATCGGGGTCATATGCTTTTATTAATGGGGCAATGATTTCGTTTAAAATCCGTAAATATGGTTTTTCATACGTGCCGGGAACGAGTGGGATGTTGACAGTATAACCGGTTCCTGCACCTTCTCCTGTTTCATCAATGTATCCGGTCCCCGGAAATAAAGTCCTTGGATGTTGATGAATGGAAATCCCTAATACATCGGGACTCTTATAATAGATCGCAGTCGTGCCATCGCCTGCATGGGCATCTACATCTAAATAGACTATTTTTTTTACGTCATACTTTTTAAACAAGTAAGACGCCGTTATGGCACAATCATTTAAAATGCAAAATCCAGAAGCACGATCAGATAAGCCCGTGTTGAATGTTTCACCATTCGCATTTACAGCTCTTGAACCCATCGCGTGGTGAAGCCCTCCAGAAATGTTAAACGCGTGCTTGGTTTCCCCTGTCATTACTAGATCCGCCGCTAAGAGTGACCCACCTACATATAGGCGTGAAGAATCGTACATGTTCGGAAAGATCGGATTATCCCCGGGTCCCAAACCAATCTCCCACATTGCACCCCCTCGATAGTCTTTTTGACTTGCTTTTTTCAAAAGCTTTATGAAAAGGTCGCCATGGACGAGCCCGACCTCATCATCAGTCGCATACCGCTTGGCAGCGTCTTCCACTGAAACCTCAGGGTCTTTTAAAACCCCAAACTCTTCAATTAGAGTTCGAGTCAATACCAAACGCTTTGGCGTCAAGGGATGTGAAGGACCGAAATCATAACTCAAAAAATCATCAGAATCAATTAGGATTGCTTTTTTCAAGGCTTTTACCAACGTGTTCCGTTTTCATTTCTAAAATGAATAATAACATTTCCAAATTATTGCAATTATATTTTAAGATTTTTAATTGCGACCAATTATTGAAACCTCAAGAAAAGCAAGTTTTCCAGATTCTCCTCATCAATTTCATGTCGAGCCATCTCAAATGCTTTCTGGAGATGGTCTTTAGAGAACATCTTGAAGGTTTTTCGTGAGAATTTCGACCAATGAGGAATGCCTTGGAAAACCACGCGACAAGGCCAATCATTCTTTTCGGCAATAACTTTCAAGCTCTCATTCAAGTTGATCCAAAATGAAAAATATCTCGGCAGGATTTCAACATGTTCGTCAAAACTGCGAATGAATCGATTATTCGCCAAGATCATCAGATTTGGTAATCCGTATGGTAATTGAGCACGATAAATTTCCGTCAAGCTGCCTAGAAACTGAGTCCATTTCCGTTCATCAACATTCTCTTTCAAAAAAGTACCGTAGGACTTCATTAAGATCTCGCGATAGTGTTGTTTGGTAAATTTTGGGCTGGTATTAATTTGTTGGAAGATCCTTAAAGCACTAGCAAGCCGCCACTCCAGCCATTCACCACTCATCTTTTTAAGATAATCCTTTATTTTATTCATGTTAGGATATAGTTTCAATGCTTGCAGGAATTCACCTTGCAATTTCAAATAATAGGTGATGTAATGATCGTAGATTCGACTATAGGAATAGCCCATGACATCAATCATCGTGAACGTTGTCAAGACTTGGAAGAATTTTTCACCGTGCCCGTTTTTTAAGAGTTGTAGAAATTGATCATCAAGAAATAGGCTCCAAAGAGCATGATGCGAACGTTCTCCGGTATAGATCGTTCCCATTAACAGATGATATTTCGTCACCTGCGTGATAAAGTGCTTGATGTCATCATTAATGGAATGAAAACCCAGAAAGTCGAGTTTTTTCAACTGAAAAGCACCTTCACGGGCATGATTTCGCCGATCTCTGACACGACCAATATCATGGTATAGCAATAACAAGGGTAGAACGTCGGAATTCCATTCATCAATCATGGATATTTGTCTCCTGATTTCCGAGATTGACTCTTCGCTCAATTTTAGAGGGATGGGCTCGTTTTGCCTCAAATTGGAGTATAAAACCAGCACTCTGAAAGTATGGTAGAGAGTTCTTCTAAATTCAAATTCATCGGTGATATTTTCAACGGCTAAATATTGCTTTAGAAGCGGAAATTCTTCCTCAAATTTCTTATAAAATGCAGTTTCACGCACGTTCTTTTTAATATCATCGCAATAATTGATATCTATCTCTTGGATTAATTTCAGGATTTTTTCAGCCATGTTTTTTCTCTTCCAAGATTGAGTTATCTTTTTCAAATTGTTACAAATTCCGAAATCACATAACTTGGCAGTAAATTCATTTAAAAAGGTTAAAGATTTCGTGCAAGCTTGCCATTATATGAGCGTGAGGAAGCATTTTTATACTTGTACTTCGTTAAAAACATACCATCTATTTAGATATAGAAGTGAACCATCATGAAAGAAATCATTTATATCGGTAAAAAGAAAAATACTCGGTTTTTAGCACCATTGACGGTGTTTTTAAATTACATGGTCATGCTTCAAAGTCGCGAAAGCATGAACGGACAAAGCAAATAATATTCCTCATTTTTCTCTTCGTCAGATTTCCTTTTTAACGGACTTTAATAACGAGGGAGTATTCCGTTCACGGATCATGATCGCATTTCGTCAGGATTGCGTTTCACGTGTTTTTTTTAATAATTTCATAAATAATTTCAGCAGAAATTTTTCCATCAATTCTAAATGGTCTTCATTGGCGGTTTTCCCATTAAAATTCAAAAAATAAAAATACTTGTTCCACGAAAGATATTCTTCAGCAACTTGAATGGGGATCCTAAGTTCTTGCAACCAAATGCTTCAAATCCAAAACCAATCACTTCCAGCAAAGAAGAGTTCTTGAATCAAATCAAGCTGAAAATAGAACTCTTAAAATCAAACATTCAACACAAAGATAATAAGATTAAACTGCTTCAGCAAACATTAGGTAACACACTAACACGTGTGAAAACGCAAGAAACGATTATCAAACGCTTGGAAGAGCGTGGAAAGCTTCTAGAAACGATCTATGATGAGAACCAAAGACTTCTTAAAATGGTAGACGAATTGGAAAATCGTGATAGAGAAAAATCGGAAATCATAAAGAAGTTGGAGAACCAGATCTACGAAATAAACAAATATACAGAATTATCCCACTCAGATTTTAGTGATAGGCAAAATTCGCTCAAATCAAAGATAAATGCTTTACAAGATCAAACAAAAAAACTTCAAAAATATTCTCAGGAAAAAGAAAACCTCCATAAAAGAGCAGAAGAAAGACTTCTTGAATTAGAAAGAAAGATAGAATCGTTAGATACGGAACTAATGCGCAAGGATTCTGAGATTTTTTACCTTCAGGAAAAAATAAAGGACGAGAAACAGGGATTCGTACCCAAAAAAGAAGTAAAAATCCCAATGAAAAAAGAAAAGGTTAATGAAAAATACCTCATCGAGCTTCGAAATGAATTGAAAAAGAAAAAACAACGAATTTATGACCTCGAGAACCAAGTGAAACAATTATCCGTGCGTGGTACCGATGAGCATGCCGAATTGGGATTTCTAGTGGGAAAAATCATTCCGAACCTGCCAACAAATCTGGTTGGGGACTTTGTTAAAGAACTTCTTCCAATGAACCCAAAATCTCGCAACATACGAATAAAAGAAATCCGGGACTTGCGGGAATTTAACGGCATCAAATTTTAAAAAGCATTATTCACTCATATTGTATTAGATAAGATATTTTTTTTAAAACTCAAGAATTCATTTCATTGCTGAATTTCAAAAATACTGAAGAAGGAAGCAAAAAATGAATGAAGCCGAGCTGAAGATTAAAGAGTTATACGACAGATCCGTGAGTTTTTCCCAAGCATTTTACAAGTTGGATGCAATTTTTGGTCGTGCAACCGAGAATTCTATTTATAGAAAAAGAACTATTGCAACATTAGGTATCACTCCAGGAGCAACCGTTTTGGATGTTGCTTGTGGCACGGGAAACAATTTTAGAATAATTGAAAAACATTTGCAAAATACTGGAAAGCTCGTGGGAGTTGATATCTCAACGGAGTCGCTGAAAGTAGCTGGGCGGAATGTACTACTACACGGATGGACAAACGTAGAACTCGTGAATAATAGCATCGTAAAATATGAGCCAGGGTATCAATTTGATGCAATTCTTTGTACTCTTGCCTTAACAATCGTTCCCGATTATAAGAAAGCAATTGATAAGATTCATGACCTGTTAAAACCACAAGGTCGATTCGCAATGCTAGGCATGAAACTGAGCGAACTTTTTCCATTCAGGACATTTAATTCATTTATCGAACAGTTCTACAAAAAATCAAGCATAAACTTGGATAGAAACATCATTGGTCTAATAAAATCTAAATTTGGCAAAATCGAGCATTATGAAACGTGTTTTTTCGACCAATATTATATCTTAAAAGTAAAAAAACGCGCCTAACCGTTACTGAGCCAAGAAGGACACGTTGTTTTTAAACAGGATTTCACGGAATAATTTCGCATCCATTATTAAACGTTGGGTATGCAAAACTTTCTTTCGATATTACTCCTTTTGATATTAAAGATTCAACCGTTGGTTTAATCCCTTGTAAGACGTTTATGAAGTGTTTTACGGTCTTGCAGACTCTCTTAAAACCCTGTTCTCCCCAAAACATTGTTTTATTTGCATATAGACATCTCCCGCCACAAATCTTGAAAACATCGCACGAAGTGCACGGATCTCCAATGAGCAAGGAATTCTTAATTTCTTCTGGAGAAACGGACCATATATCTCCCACGTGAAAGTTTTTTTCATGAGCAATTGGGCAAGCAGTAATGAATCCATGAGGGTTAATGGAAAACAACTCTCGACCTGAACCACATCGGATGGTTGTTGCGCGGTCATTCAATAAATCATCCATTACTTTTAAAAATGGAGCGATTCCTAAGATCACGCCATCTCTTGCCATTTTTTGCACCCATGTTTCTGCCAGTCGAGATATTCCGAGATTATAATTTTCAGCCCACCGATCAAAGACAGACCAGTCAATTCCTTTTAGTGAATTGGTATTACTCCACAGGATTCCCTCCGTTCCCCATAAAACATCTAATTGCCAATGAACGTGATTAAATAATTGTTTATCAAATTGATCCTTAACCATTAGTAAGTGAGTTACTTCTTCGTAAATATTTGAACGGATGGAAACGGTCATTCTTGCGATTAAATCCCCTTTAAATTTATTTTTCCTTGCCCATTTCGATTTATCAATTACTGTTTGATACATGGATGTTTCATTGATTTGACGGTAATAATCGGTTACTTCTCGCCTACCGTCGATCGAAATCAACATGGTATGGAATTTTTGCAGATATTCAACAGGAATTTGATCGAGTAAGGTCCCATTTGTCTGAATGCAATAATATTTAGCCGGAATTCTATCCATTATTTCTAGCATTGCAGGAATGTTGAGAAGAGGTTCACCGCCATAGAACGTGATGGTGCGGTCGGGGTCTTGTAGTAAAAAGCGTTCAAGATCATCAATTGAATATTGAAGTGTATATGGAACAATGTCTTCTTTAAATGAACCACCACAATACTTACAATGTCGATTACATTCTCCCGTGAGGATTATGTAGTAAAACATGTCGATTCACTTGTAGATTCAGATTCTCCGTTTTTATTTCTTTTTAAATCATCGTTTCAGGAAGCAAGGATTTAAAAATTGGAAGTTGTCGTGGCGAATTTCAGGAATTCATCAAAAATTGTGAAGTTTCGGCAAGCGATCTTGACAACATCAAACATTACCGGCATAAAATCATGCAGTAAACGGAAAATCCTGAAACTCATGTTCTGAAGCAATGATTTTGGTTTTTAGAATTCCGATTAGATTCTCTGCAAGAAAGCTCGCCATCTTGATTGAAACGTTTTGTTTCATCAAGATTGCTGCAAGTAAATAATCCGAAATTGGTTCAATAAAAAGTAACCGTCCTTCATAAGTCAAAATGGACCTGGTTATTGCCACGCCAGTCTTCCATTGACATTCGATTGCTCTTGTCAGATACGATTTCAATGGTTGTTTTAATTCGATATTTGATATCATAAGGTCTCCTTTGTTCGTAAAGATCGCAAGTCCTTCAAGGCGGGATTTTTCCTTGATTCGGATTATCTCTTCGAGTTTTTCAATGAGCATGAACCTGTCAATGTCTGCTTTGATGATGATCAGTTCTATTTGTTTTTCAAATCCGGTAAAGAGCTCGGTGTTCCTATTCCATGCTTTCAGCTTCGTGCCGAAATTTTGAAAGAATTTCTCGGAAATTCGTCGCAGGATATCTTGTACTTGTGCGGTACTTTCATTTTCATCCACGAAAGCAACAAAAATATATTCTAAATTATCAAGTTTGCTTTCAATGAATATCAACCGGACGTTTTCCAATTCAAGAATCTCAAGTCGCTTGTCAGTAATTTCTTTTGAGAAAAGCAACATCGCAGAAAAAAATCCCGAAATCAAATCGGCTTCGACTTTCTTTTTGTCAATAACTGAAAATGTTTGATGAAAAATGCACGTTCCTTTCTTCTCTAGTATGTAAAAATCGAAAATCATTTACGATTTCAATCCTTTTCTGGCATGTAGCATTGATACTAAATTAATTGAATGTAAAAACATATAAATGTTGATGTGGAAATCAAGCATTATTCATGAGATGAAAATCGGAGCATATTTCATCAATTAATTGAAGATTTTTTCAAAATTTATTATTGCTTTTATATCAGGTTTATCGAAGCCGAATGCATTGATGATTTCTTCTCCTTTCTTTTTATCATTTTTTAGAATAATGCTTAAAAAGGGTAAATCTTCAGAGATGACACGTTCAATAGATTTTCCTGTTTTTTCCCGAATTTTATAACAAGCATTCACGAGGGGTCCTCTTCTAAATTTCCCCAAGTTTGCAAAATAGAAATTGGGATTATTTCGAAAGTACTGCACGTTTCGGAACGGAGTTTCGGTTCGTGACAGGGATACGCCTATCGACATGTCTTCAATGACATATGGTAACAGGCTCCAAACTTCAGATTCCATTCGATTTTGTATTCGTCCGTAAAAAATATCGGCTCGTGCAAGGAATTGATAAGCATCCACGAGCTCTTTCATTTCTTTCATGTGATGAGGGATTTGTTCGTTAACCCATTGTAACAGGAGGTTCCAGTCAACATCCGTGTTAGAAATGACATTTCGGATTTTTTGAGGATCCCGCTCAAGAAACATCTGCTTCAGGGCATTGAAAAGCATTTCTTCTCGATTACGTGATTGATTTACGCTAATCACGTCTTCGTAGGTGAGAGCATTTTTTCCATCTGCGAGCGATTGGAGGTCCATTATTGCAGATCTTAAATCGCCACCCGAATTTTCTGCGATTTTCATTATTGCTTCATATTCTGCTTCGATCCCTTCTTTTTTGCAAATATTTGTAAGGACTTTTATCACGGAATCTTTCTTGATGGGACGAAATTTTACGACTGTAACCAGCTTGTCGTTTCGTAATGAGGCAATTTTCTTGTCATATAAATCATTACAAGTCATTATTATGGGAAATTTCGTGGATTTTAAAACGGTCTTTATGGCTGAAACGCCGCCGCGATCTTGATTCCCAGCTAGACCATCCACTTCATCTAATAACAAGATGCGTCCCTTTGAAAAAAGAGTATTGTCTAAAGAACTCCTCCCAATTATTCTGAGAATATTATCTTTATTTCGAACATCGCTTGCATTAACTTCGACAACTTCATGATCCAAAATCCGTGCTACTACATATACTGTTGAAGTTTTCCCCACGCCTGGTCGTCCTGTTAGCAACAATGCCTTGATCTTTTGCTTCTTCCAATTTTTAACGAAATCATAAATTTTCTTTACAGCTGTCGGATTTCCAACGATATCAGAAATCTCCTTTGGGAAGTATTTTTCGGGCCAAATATCGTTATTCAGCAATTTCAGGTGCCTCCGATTTTTAATTCTTCTTGAAACACTTTAGCAAATCGCGCAAGAAGAACCGTTAATTGAATGTCTTCGGTATTCCCCGTTAGCAAATCATGATCAACATCTGCAACAAGGAGTGAGAATCGTGCCCTCCATTTCTCCGGGATGGGTTGATTCATGAAAGCATCTTGGAAATGCATTAAAAATGCCCGTCCAGAGATGCGGTGTTTTTTTAATAAATCACGCATCTTTTCGCGTGCTTGAATAAAATTACCCCGCATTAATGAATAGATCAATTCTTTCATCAAGAGCGTGGGAAATATTCTCTTACTCAATTTCAAGATTAAATCAGGGGTAATTGGCTTCTGAAGTGCCACAGCTGCTTGCAAGAGGTTAATGTTTTGAGTTAGGTTCTTGTTTGGTCCGCGAACCAAGATTTTCAAGGCATCTTCAGAAATAGTTATGTTTTCGTGGATGGTGACATGACGAAGGATTTTAAGCATTGAATCTTCTCTAAATGGACCAAAATTAAAAGACACGCATCTAGAACGGATTGGAGCTATGATTCGAGAAATATTATTGCAAATGATCATCAGTCGAAAAGTATGAGTTGAAGTCTCCAAGACTCTCCTTAATGCCTGTTGGGTTCCACGATTAAGACCATCAGCATCATACAATATTAGCGTTCTAAATGGAATTTCAGAAAGAGATCTTAATTTAGGAAAATTTCTAATAATTGATAGAAGAAGCTCCATCCTGTTTGGCTCAGCACTATGTCCTAGTCGCCTTTTTTTATCAATCTTAGCCTGATCGAACCAACTTGGATGAGACTCAACGAGATAATCTTTTGGATCAAACGCATTCAGCAACATCGTATTATTAATGTATTCTGCTCCGTAAAGATCTCTCAAGAGACACGATGTGGCAGTTAATCGTCCTGAGCCATTTGGTCCACTAATAATTAAATGGGGAAAATTTTTCTTTGCCAAATATTCTTTAAAACGGTTGATTACGGATTCATGATCAATTATATTTCTCAATGATCGTGGTTCGTATTTCTTAGCCCACCATTCCATGATCTCATTCATCCATTCAAGATGATTCGTCTGTCATTCTTGGTTTAAACTCAGAATCTTTTATTTTTTTATTTTATATCCATGATTTCGTTTTCGGTATTTAAATGGTTGTTCTACTGCCAATTTGATTTATAAAATTCATTTAGATAACAAGCTTTATATTAAACTACAATAAAATTAAAAACATTAAATCAAGGATAAAATTTTACGTATTCTAAAATCCTACATTATTTGCCAAAGAAATTGAAAAAAGTAGTAGTAAACTTCCTATTGGAGAAGGTTATATATGTCTGAGGCTGCAAAGAATTATAGAGAGATGCGCGGTGCGTGGTTTGGTTTCATTGGTGGCTTATTGAGCACGGTTTTTGCCGTAGTAGTTTTATTGCTAGGACCTTCGTTTTTTTCTCATTATCCAAATGTTATTAATTTCTCAGATCCTCTCAACTCAGGATTCTTTCGGTATTTAAACGATCTTCAGAATTACTTTGCATACAATGTAACAGGAATTCCCTCGCCGGGTCCGAATATAATGATTGGTTATTTCATGGTTAGTCTTATTCTTGTTGGAGGCATCATAGCCATGATTGTTGGGCTTCTCAGGCGAAAAGTCTTTGGAATGAGTCTTTCGGGATTCTTTTTGATAGTTTCTATTTTTATAATCTATTTTGGACTCGCAATATTCACGATTCTTCTAGCATCTGCCCAAGTCACGATTCAGATGTACGTGGGCATTCCTGAAGTGTATGGTTTCTCGATTGATTTGATTCCTTTAATGGGCTCTTTACTCATCAATATCGTAGCAGGACTAGTTGTATTATTTGGATCATTTCAGTTGTTTATGGCACGTCCCATACCCATAGCAAATTATCGACGTAAGCGAATGCAATTTCTTGCAAAAGCAGACACGCTTGAACGTGCAGGAAATCCAGTGAAGGCCATTAAGTTCTACGAAAAAGCTGCCGATCTTTCAATGAAACTAAAAGAGGAAGATAAAGCAACAGAATATTATGCAAAGGCACGAGAAATACATGAAACAGCGATTGAACAAATGATGAAAATCGAAGAGGAAAGAAAACGCAAGGAATTAGCCGAAAGACGTGCAAGACTCGAAGAGGAAAGAAAAGAAATCTTGCAAAAAGCGGATGAAGCCGAAGAGAAACAGGATTACATGAGAGCATTCCATCTTTACAGGGAAGCGGCAGATCGATCAGTTGATCTAGGACAAAAAAAACTGGCAGCACAATTTACTGCTAAGGCAAAAGAACTTCGACGACGAGCAAAACAAATGGAAAAAGCTGAAAAAGAGAAGGCTGTTGCAGAAGAAAAGCGTAAAAAGGAACTTGAACGAAAACAAAAAGAACTGGAAAGAAGAGCCGAAAAACTATAATTTTTTCTCAATTTATTCTTAAAATCTAATATTTTTTAACTTTTTATTTGATTTTTCTGTTTTACAAGGATTATTTTTTCTGGAATTCTCTTAAGAGAATCGTAGCGTAAGAACCCTTTGGTAATTTGAACTTCAACGTGATTTTTCTTAAACCAGAATTTAACTCATCATCCATCACGTTTCCTGCTTCAAAACTCAGGGGTGAACAAAGTATTGGTCGAAGAAGACCACGCGAAGAAAGCCTGGGAAATCTTTCAAGCCTAAAATCTTCGGGCGATACTTTTTCTTCATCTAAAATCTGATTCACGTATTCATTTTTAATTTTGGTTTCATATCCTACTAATGGAGTGCCAATGGCTGCGGTTCCTTTTTCAATCATGGAATTTAATTTTTCTTCGTTTTTCTTGGATACCTCAAACACGACCTTCGAGGGAAGACCAAGCGCATCTAATAAAATAACCTGGTCGCCTAGAATGGCTCGTTTAAAGGAAATACCCAATTCATTTCTTCGGCTAAGGATTTTATTGAAGATATAGGATTGGAATGCAAAAACAAAAATGGTTTGTAAGTGCTTGGGTAACATTAAAAATGCCTTTTCGGGATCCCTATCGTATTTTAAGAGACCCTGAATGATTTTCTTTTCAAAATTCAGTCTCTTCGGAAAATACTTGAGGGCTTCTTCATAATCGGCATTTTTTGCCAATTTTGCACGAGCATTCTTATCATCTTCGTTTTCAAATGGATAAATGGCAAGTAAATACTCATTTATTGCTTCTTCGATTTCGTTTCGAAGAATATATTTTCCGATCAAATGTGTATTTGGACGAATATCTCCAAAACGCTGAGATCCAAAATAGTTCATGAAACCGCCGAAATTTCTCATCTCATTGTGAACTTGTTTGACGATTCGAGTGGTTTCTTCATCTTCTAATGGAATTCTCCGAACCGTGATGGAAAAATTATTGCCGAGCAGGTCTCCAATTTTTATCATTTTTTTTAAATGTCCGATGTAGGTTAACGTGATTTTTTTGAAGTCGTAATGAGTATTCAGGGGAAGGTTTGATCCTGACCGAAATGATATGAGTTGAGAAGTCACTGCTTGTTTATCTTTCATTCCTGCACAGCTAATACTATTCGGTCTTAGGTTTAGGAGCCTTTCGATTAGATTCATCGCCGTTATCGTATCGATGCCTCTTTTCTTCATTTGGAAGCATGATATTGTTCTCTCTTTTGGAATGCTTGGACTGCCATGAGCTTGAAACCGATTCAATAGATCCAAGATATCTTCTCTAAAGTGTAATTCGTTCACGATGAAATCGGAATATCGCTCACGTAAGCTTCCTTTGATTCCTGTCACGTTAGGTGTTGTGAAACGTTCTATTCCCAATTTTTCAAGATCAGATTGAGATAACACGATAGATTTTTCCGTCAAATTGCATTTTAGAACTATAAGTAATTATTTTAAGGCAAATCAATTAATCAATTTTCTCGTGCGAAGGAATGAATGTTGGATTTTAAATACAAGATGGTCATTCTCATTCGGACTGACTTGAAAGAGATGCACAAAGGAAAAGCGGCGGTACAAATAGCTCATGCCGCCGTGAAAGCCGCAGATATAATGAGGGCTTTAAAGCCATCGATCTACAAGGAATGGATGCGAGAAGGACAAAAAAAAGTGGTATTAAAGGTGTCCTCTCTTGAAAAGCTAATATACCATGAAAGTCTGGCAAAAAAGGAAGGGATTCCTTGTGCACTAATTGCAGATGCAGGACTAACACAAATCCCACCGGGAACTATAACCGCACTTGGAATAGTTCCGATTACTGAAGAACAAGCAAAAACTCTTGAACTAGATGAATTAAAATTATATTAATTTTAGAATGAAAAAATAGAAATTTTTTGAATAAAATTATTAAAATTTTCTACTCAAAAGTGATTCTCACTCTTATTCCCGTTAGTTGGAAGATCAAGTCCTCGATTATTTCTTTGGATGCGGGAAACTTTTTCGAATCTGCTTTATAAATTCGAGCCTTTTTCTCAATTTCTCCTGTAGGAAGATATATTTCATTTATTCCCAGAATTCGTGCCGGAGAAACTAAATCTCCGAGTATTTTTGGTAAGTCCTTTGATTTTTCAATAATGCGAAAAGGCTTGCCAAACCTGTCTTGCAACGATTTTTTAATTTTTCCACGCGGACCGATAAATTTTGAAACTTCTCCTTGACCAACAATTAATACGATTAAGGATCCAGTATCGATGCTACGAAAAAAGCTGGCATCGTTTAAGTTCTTGTTCTCTTTTTCGAGAGCAATGAGTTCCTTGGCAATATCAATGTCCAGATCCGTGATCTCACCGTCATCTAATCGTTCTGAACATGAACCACACAGGATGCCCGTTTGGGCGCATATCTTACAAATTGGGAGATTTCGCATGATTCTTACTCAATCCTTATCTTCAAATCAGATAGATGCTTTAAAAACTTAAAAATATTGCTTCAGCAACAAGATCCAATTGTTTCTAAAGCAAAAACATTCATTTTTTCAACATTGGAGAAGATTTCTATCAAGACTTTTTTAATCGAAGCTTTTAAATTTTTTCAAACATGGCTGTTTAAATTCTTCCTTCCACACGAAAATAAGAATTTAAATGATGATGAATATTATTTTAATAGGAATCTTTCCATCCCCATCCTTGTAAAAATTAAAGGAAAATTCCTCGTGATTTCCAATCCTAAGTTATCAGAAAAGAAAATATTTAATGGATGGATGTAATGGACAATACAACTATTTTTTGTCGATCTTTCAATATCTTAGAAAAATAATGTGAGTTTTTGGTGAGAAATATGGCAAATAACGTGCGAAAGTCTCAAACGCTTTCGTCTGAAGTAAGAAGTTGGATACTTGACCTCAAAGAGATTGAAAAGACCTTTGAGGAGAAAATGAATAAAATCGAAAGCTTTATTCAATATGTATTGAGCAAAAAAGAAATGGATCCTTCCGTATTGAAATCTTTTGACGACGACATGTATGATTTTACTAACCAGCTCTATGACTTGGAACTCCTTTTTGAAGATATAGGCGGGATCGAAGATGATCGCATCATCGACATGAATCCACTTCTTGATAAAATCCGAGATGCCCGAAAGTTTCTCCTTGATGAAGTTAAAATCTATATCAAGGATTTCATTAAATCAAACCACGGAATGAAGCAAAATGAAATAAGTCAATTGATCAAAGACGATGTAATCAAGATGAGAAATAGATATGCCAAGAATTTTAAAGCCATCCAAAAATCGATTTCTGAAACATGGAAAATTCTTGAAGATAATCTCTTAAGAATGCAGAAGATTTAAAAAAAAATCAAATTTCACTCCTTTTTTATTTTAAGTTACAAAAACTTTATATTTTCACGTATACAAATCAAAAAAAATTATCACTAAATTCGGATTATCTTTTAGAATTTTATTTAGCGAGTATTTTTTTATCAAGCATGAAAATAGGCGATTTTAAATGAATAAAGAAGAAATTTTTAAGAAATTAGTTGATATCTGCGGAAAGGAGAATGTTTCAATAGACGATGCTGATTTAATAGCAACAGGTGATTTGGTTGCCAAGGGTCTTGAAGCTTTCTTTAAGGATGTCAGTTTTAAAGCAGGGTTCCTTGTCACGCCCAGAAATAAAGATGATATAGTAGAAATCGTAAAGCTCGCCAATGAGCATAAAATTCCTTTGATTCCCAGAGCTGGAAATACTTCTTTGGCGGGTCAGGTTCTTCCCGTGTATGAAAATACGATAATAATAGACATTGGAAGGCACATGAACAAGATAATAAAAATTAATTATGAAGAAGAATATTGCGTGGTCGAGCCGGGAGTGGAATTCTTGAAGCTCCAAGAGGTTCTGGCAAAAAAAGGATATTTTTTTCCTGCCGAACCAGGAAGCGGATTTGCGTGCATGATTGGCGGAATGGTGGGTAACAATGCTTCTGGTGCCACGAGTTTTAGATTCGGAACAACAAGAGATTATACTCGGGGTTTGCAAATCGTTCTCGCATCGGGTAAGGTCATTCAGACGGGTCATCACAGGACTGGTAACGAAAAATCCGTTGCGGGTCTCGATTTGACATCACTTTTCGTTGGATCTGAAGGAACATTAGGTATCATCACGGAAATCACCCTCAAAATTCAGAAACTTCCAAAAAGTGAAATTTCGTTAGCGATCTCCTTCAAGGACATAGATGATTGCTTTGAAGCCATCGAGGAGATCAAGGACATGGAACTTGATCTTGCTCTTTTGGAATACATTGATGAAATGACGATTGATGGCATGAATAAAAATTTTAAATATCAATTAAAAGAGGGAATCATTGATAAAAAAATGAAAATTCCGAAAAGGGCGGGAACAATTCTAATGAAAATCATTGGACCCCATGCAAGAGAAGAGTTAGAAGTGGTTAAAAACACCATGACGACAGGAAAACATGCTGAAAGTCCTCCAAAGATTTTAATTTTTGACATTCCGCTCGATCAGGAAACTCTCTGGAATGCCCGTCACAATGCGGGTCCTGGAATTGTTCGGAGCTTGCCTGCACCCGAACAACCTCGCATGTTCATACCTGCCATTCTGGATATTGCCGTCCCTCCCAAGCGCATTGCGGATTTTCTAAAAATGAGTAAAGAGATGTCAAAGAGTTATGGATTTATTCCAATCACGTTTGGGCACGTCATGGATGGAAATGTTCATTTAATATCAGCACAATTCGTCACTGATGAGAATTTAGCCAAAGTCAAGGAGTTCCAAGCAAGATTAATTGATCATGTTTATTCCTTGGGGGGAACCATTACTGCTGAACACGGAGTTGGACTTTGGAAACAACAATTTCTAGAAAAAGAATTTGGAAAAGAAACCATTGAAGTAATGCAAATGATCAAGAAGACTTTTGATCCAAACAACATAATGAACCCCGGAAAGATGGCATTGGGTGATATTCCTGCCATTGCACGGATCGAAGGAATGGAGGAGAAACGATGACTGAGAATAAAGATACCATGATGATAAAACATTATTATCTTTGCACGTCATGTGGAACCTGTCGAGAAAAATGCACGATTCTCAGAAATGATTTGCTTGAGAGTTTTTCACCGCGTTCTAGGGTAACAATTGCAGGAGATCTTTTCCTGAATAAATTGGGAATCACCCAAAGGGTGAAAGATGTCATTTTTTCTTGCACGTTATGTGGACTTTGTCACAATTCATGCCCATCTGGCGTGGATGTCATGGAAACCGTCAAGGCCACGCGAAGATACATTTTAGAAAAAGGAGCAGGACCAGAATCCTTGAAGGCTTTAATAAATAGTCTAATGGACGAGAAAAACATTTTCATGTTAGATAATTCAGATCGCATGGATTGGGCGGCAGATATCGAAGAAGATGTCAAGGATAAGATAAAAAAACAAGCGGAAACAGCCATCTATGTTGGTTGCCAAGAATCGTTTAAGGGTTCTCTATATAACATACCTGAAGCTCTTGTCTTGATCTTTAACAGGCTTAATTATGATTACACGCTCCTTGGGGAAGACGAATGGTGTTGTGGTGCACCCTTCTTTCTCTTGGGCTTAAAAGATGAGAAATCAAAACAACTAATGGTGCATAACGTGGAAGCAATGAAGTCCTTGGGGGTTAAAAAGATCATAACAACTTGTCCGGGTTGTTACAAGGCATGGAATGAAGAATATCGGAAGATGGATAAGGAATTACCGTTCGAAATCAAGCATTCAACCGAGATTCTTGCAGATTTTATCAAGGATAACACTTTAAAAATCACCAAACCGTTTAAAGCAAAGGTCGTATTCCAAGACCCCTGCGAATTGGGTAGGCATAGTGGAATCTACGAAGCCCCAAGAATCATTCTCAAGAACATTCCGGAGTTAGAACTCATTGAACTCGAGCGTGAAAAGGCAGACGCATATTGTTGTGGAGGTGGCGGATTATGCAAGGCTACATATCCAGATACTGCAGCAGAAATTGCCGGAAGCGTGGTTGATAAATACATCGATGCGGGAGCCGAGGTTATCGTGACATCCTGCCCTGCCTGTTTCGATAATCTTGTTGGAGCAATCGAAGGCAAAGACGTGAAATTAATTGACATTCACGATCTCGTGTTTTCACTCCTTAATTAAATCCATTTTTTATTGTTCTTAACCAAATATTTCGAAAATTAAATCCTTCGCTTCATTTGATTTGAATATGGACATTTTACCGGTCCATCTCTTGAGGGACTCTCCATAGATCTTCTCAAATTGCGTGATAAATCTTACCAATTTTTCACTAAGAATTTGAGATGGTTCTTCCGAAAACAAAACACCGAATACGAATTTACCATGCTTGAAAAGAATATTATAATCTCCTAATTCAACGGATTTGACTTTTTCAGATAATGCCAGGCTCTCGGAAAGTGTGAATCACTGATATCTTCAAATTTTTCTTCCTTGAAATCGTAACCGAATAATAATTGACCGCCATTTCTGATAATATGAATGGATTTTAGACTGAAATACGCATTGACAGTTTCGAATAACTCGTGATGTTTTAAGATCAGTATTAAAAATCCGATGGAGATTCCTAAAAGAATGATGAAATCAGAAAGAAAAAGAACACTGTCAACTATCGGGGCAGGGAATGCCACGAAAATAAATTTCACGAAGTTCAAGCTGTATATCCTCTCTATCGTGAGAAGCCCAAAAAGAAACGCACCAAATATGTATTTTTTTCGAAATGGCTTGCCCTTCATTTTATGTAGAAAAACATAACTTTTAACAAGAACGTAAGCCAGTAATGGGGCATAACAAATTAGCATGACGATTAGGAGCACGGGTTGAATCGTATAGACATAATATCCTAGAATGGTATGAAGTGGAATGAAAGTATAAACATTTATGATCGAAAAAAGGATGAGAATGGAATAAAAAAAGATTTCGATCCTTTTCTCGATTTTCACGTCGTGTTGGCTCTTTTCACCATACTTAAGAAAAAGTTGAGCCTCTAAATTCATTCCAAAAAAAAGTAAAAAAGACTTAACATTAAATCCGATGATATCGGCATGCAAATGAATGCCGCCGAGGAAAAAGAAAGAAAGCAGTCGAAGATTATCGTAAAAAATACCCATGAAAAAACAAATTGAAATTAATAATAATAGGCGATTGTAAATGGTATCGACCTTTAATGCCTGAATTATGCCCTGAAAGAGTGCAACACCTGAAATTGGGATGATCAAAAAGGCAATCACGACGAGAATTACGAGCAAGTCACTTCCCCAATCTACTTCCTTTGCACGATAAATAAATCTTTTTTTGACAGCAACTCATTCTTATTTAAATCAAATGATTTTAAATAAAGCATTGCGGAAGCCATTTATCTCGTGTTAAATAAAGCATTGCGGAAGCCATTTATCTCGTGTCAATTGAATTAAGACTTGTTGGCGATGTCCAAACTTTATTGAAAATGTTCTGGAATTGGAGGCAAGCATGTAACACCCGGAAATTGCTCAAACTTACGATCGAATGTGTAGATCTCCTTCACGCCCTTTTCTTTCATTATTATATATGCTGAAATATCATTAGAATCCATCTTGTATTCAGTCATCTTATCAATTGCATTCAGGTATGTCATTTTTGGGACTTCTGCAATTTCAATGGAGGCATTCGAAATCAATGCCATGAGAAATGTTTTCAAATTTTCCCACGACATTGCATTTTTTAAAAAGTTTACAACTTCAGAAATTTGTATTAAAGAGATACAATAATTGTTTTTTTCTTCATTGATGTCCCTGATGATATTTTGTGCTTCTTTCTTACACCACTTAATTTTATCTGATAATATCTTACCTTTTTTTGGTTTAAAAAATGCATAAACAAAAATATTAGCATCCAAGTAAATCATTTTTAATTCATTTCTCCTTTTTGGATAAAAGAGACGTTTCAAATTCGGACCAATTTTCCAACTTATTAATTAAAACATCATCATATTCACAGGAATCAAAAAATTGAGTTAGATCAATCTTTTTTTTTGGAATTATTTTAAGAACTCCCTCTTCTTCAATTATGATTACTTCATCACTATCTTCCAGTTCTGCTTCGCGCCATTTTCGTGGCAAAACAATTCGTCCCTGCGAATCTACCCTTTTAATGTTAACCTTCTGGTTCAAAAATCATTTACTCCTTGAATTAATTTAACATTATTAATAAAAAAACACACCAGAATATAAATAATCTGGTGAAATTTTTATTATTTCCACTAATTCTTGAAATTTGGAATTCATTCTTCAGGAGTAATTTTCTGTGATTTCAGATTTGAATTAAATTCCACAAATTTAAAGAAATAACCGACGATTACCCCAGATTATAACAGGTTTAAACCCAGATTATAACAAGTTGAAAATATTTATGAACTAGTAACCAAACTTGAATTACATGTTGTTAAACTTCTCCGTCAACGAAATAAATCTTTGGTAAAGGAAAAAAGGAGTGGAGATTTTTGAAGGCGCTCATCCTGTATTTTTCTCAAACTGGTGGTACGGAAAAAATTGCCAAAGCCATACAACAAGGTCTCGAAGAAACAGGTAATGATTGTAACATTATTCGAATAAAAGATACAAACATGGAACAATTAAAGGTGCATGACTTGATCGGAATTGGATGCCCGACGTTTTATTATCGGGAACCGCTAAACGTCCGCCATTTAATTGAAAATTTTGAAAACTTGAACGGAAAGCATTGTTTTATCTTCTGCACTCACGGCTCCATCATTGGAAACACGTTCTATTACATGAACCAGCTGCTCACGGAAAAAGGAATGATCGTTATTGGAGCTTTTGATTGCTATTCGGCATCATCCTTGCAATTTTATCCTGAAATCATGCATACAGCAGGTCATCCTGATGATGTTGACCTTGAAGAAGCAAGATCGTTTGGCAGAAAGTTGCCGAGCATTCGAGAACAAATCATTGGTGGAGAAACTCATCTCCTTCCCAAATTCGAACTCATTGAAAATACGTGGTGGGCTCGCGACTCCAAAATGATGACGTTGGACATTTTGCGTAAGATTTCTCCGAAACTCATGATAAATGCGGATAAGTGCACGAAATGCATGACCTGTCAAGAAAATTGTCCCGTTGATGCCATCGATGTCAATCAAGAGCCGCCTGAAATTCAAAAAGAAGGTTGCATTTTTTGTTGGTTTTGTGAAAAAATTTGCCCTGAGAGTGCTATTGAAGCGGATTGGTCAGCCATGCGAGCATCGACGCGACCAGTTCTTAAAAAATACGTGAAAATTTTAAAAGAAGCCGAGAAAAAGGGAATATTTCGTCCACTCGTTGAATATGAAAAAATAGTTTAGATTTTTATTAAAAAAGGAAAGAAAAAAAGGTCGTTCTTATTCTTTCTTAGTCACGTTCGTGACCACGCCAACCGCAACGGTGCGTCCCATGTCACGCACTGCAAAGCGTCCTAGTTGTGGAAATTCTTTAAACATCTCAATGCAAAGAGGTCGGACAGGTTTATACTTGACAAAACCACCTTCATCTTGCTTCAAGAAGTCCGGATTTTCCTGAACGATTTGGCCAGTCTTCACGTCGAGCTTATTAATGAGTTGCTCAAACGTGCAAGCCATCTGTGCAGTATGCGTGTGAATTACAGGAGTATATCCCGCAGCAATGGCAGTAGGATGGTAGATAACGATCGTTTGACCAATGAAATCTTCGACAACACAGGCAGGAGTATTTTCATGAGAGACAACATCACCTCTCTTGATGTCCTTGACTGCAAGTCCGCGCACGTTGAAACCGATGTTATCACCGGGTTCGGCTTTGTCGATTTTCTCGTGATGCATTTCAATCGAACGACATTCTGTCTTTTTACCACTGGGCATGAAAATGATTTTATCACCGGTTTTTAACACGCCGGTTTCGACTCGACCGACAGGGACCACGCCAACGCCGGTAATCTTGTAAACATCCTGAACGGGAATGCGAAGTGGTTTATCCGTTGGTTTATCAGGTACTTGGAATTTATCCAAAGTCTTGACCAAAGTATCGCCTTTATACCAGGGCATCTTGTCCGATTTCTCAGCAAGATTTTCACCCGTCCATCCGCTTGTTGGAACGAAGAATCTCGTTTCTTTCTTGTAGCCAACGCGATCGAGAAGCCTTTCGACTTCTTCTTTGACTTCATTAAACCGTTCTTCCGAATAGTTTACGCTTGCATCATCCATTTTATTAATGGCAACGATGATTTGATTGATACCAAGCGTTTTCGATAAGTAGGCGTGTTCTACGGTTTGTCCACCAACACCAATACCAGCTTCAAATTCTCCCGTCTTTGCACTGACAACGAGAATTGCAGCATCGGCTTGAGAGCTCCCTGTAATCATGTTCTTCACGAAATCGCGGTGACCAGGAGCATCAATGACAGTGAAATAGTAATTATCAGTATTGAACTTTCGGAAAGCAAGGTCGATAGTAATACCTCTTTCCATTTCTTCTTTTAAGCGATCGAAGATGAAAGCAAATTTCCACGTTTCTTTTTCCGGACGCTTATCTACTTCACCCTGAATCTTTCGCATCTCTGCATCCGTGATACCACCGCATAACAATAGCAGGTGACCCATCATCGTTGATTTTCCGTGGTCGATATGCCCAATTATAATCAAATTCATATGGGGCTTCTTGTCCGCCATTTTACTCACTTCTCTATTTTTGTTTCTTACCTCAAGATCTTTTCTATCTTCAATATTCTTAAGATTCTTTTTTTACAGATATTTTTTAGATTTAAATTTTTTTTTAAATAATGATATAAGAATCTTATTTTTATTCCAAACTAATCTTTAATGTCTTTCGACTTAAATTTCATTTTTTGTCTGAAGACTTGAAATTTTTTAGACTTTAACCAGCTCGGTGATGGGATTCTTTTCGATGGCTTTAATTTTCTTGATTTTTGGTTTTTTTATCAAGTGACCCCGGATAAAAACCATTTTAACATCCTTCAAACAGGAAATATCGTCAAGTGGATTTCCCGAAACCACCTGTAAGTCCGCAGATTTCCCGACTTCAATGCTCCCAGTAATATCTCCGATTCCAATTGCCTCTGCAGCCCCTTTCGTGCCAAAATATATGGCTTCTTGATTCGACATGTCGGTATAATGCAGATAATATTCGAGTTCTTTCCATACTTGATAGTGAGTGCTGTAGGGGACTCCTGCATCGGTGCCCAATGCTATCTGAATGCCCGTCTTGTAGGCTTTTCGAAGACCCTTGATCATGCCTTCTTCAATCATCGCGGCATTTGCTTTATTTATCTCCGTAATTTTCGTCAGTTCCTTGGGAAGCACTGCAAGACCCATTCCTGCACAAAGCGTGGGTGTTAACGTCGTATATCCGCGTAAAGCCTTCGGGTTATTTTTGAATAAAGGAACCAATTCATCAGGGATTTCTGCACCGTGGTCAATGGAATCGACACCTCCTTTCAGGGCTTCTTCGATACCTTTCGTGTTTTCACAGTGAGTGGCGACCAGCAGGTTCGCCCGGTGAGCCTCGAAACAGGCAGTTTCTATTTCTTCGATTGTCATCTGCGGTCTTCCTGCTTCTCCCTTCACGCGTGAATCCATGACCCCACCCGTGGAAATGATCTTGATGCAATCAACTTGGTTGCGAATGTTTCGGCGCACCAGTTTTCGGATTTCACCTTTTGTATCTACTTCAATTCCAAGATAGCCGCCGTGTCCTCCAGTTGGGACAACGGGAAAGCTCGCGACTAGCAATCTAGGTCCCAATATCTTTCCCTTTTCGATTTTCTTGCGAAGCTTGACGTCTAAATATTCGGCATCACCGAGCGCGCGGAGCGTTGTCACGCCAGAATTTAGAGCAGTTAATGCATTCTTGATCATCGATCGGAAAAGAATGGCTTTTACAAACCTAGTCTTGCTCAAGCTGACGACTCGTTGGATGAACTCATC
>JALGVI010000025.1 GCA_029838215.1 Candidatus Helarchaeota archaeon
TTAAAGAAACCACGGCGAGAACTAACATGGATAGGTAGGGATCCAGAGGCACTTCAATAATTTTCCACGGTAAGAGCATTTCCATTGATTTAATACCGAAAATGTCAAAATCTTTTTGAATCCAAGCCAAGGTCATCTTGTTATAATAGAAATTTGGGTACGAAACGATAAGAGGCAACTCGGATCGTGTTAGAAGCGGTAGGAAACTAAACAGGACACTGACTTGAGACAGCACGATGGGAATGATTATGCCAATTGCCATGTTAAAAATAATGGAACCAATTATTGTCAAGCTTAGCATTGCGAGCGTGGTGAAGAAACCTATTAGAAAACAATAGCCACCAATTGAGAATATGTCTACCCAATAAGTCCAGCGAGTGAGGAAGAATGGCAGACCGGATAAGGCGATTGACAGACCAGATACTGCAGATCCGATAGCAAGGACAAGGATCGTGGGAAGAACACGTCCCCAAAAATACTCCCAACGCCGAATTGGTTTGGAAAGAAACCACGATAACGTCCCATTCTTCAGACCTGGCATCATGAAAGCTCCGAGCATAATGGCAATTATCATTGGATAATAGATGAGCCAAAGTCCTGAAAACACCGTTGCAACAGACGTTCTGTGAGTGTCGATTGAAAGCAGTGTAGAGGATTGACCTTGAAATGCCGCGGTTAAAAATCCCATGGTGAAATCCGAAATAAATATGAAAAGTCCGGGCAGGATATTTATCCCCAAGATTATGATGCTACTCCATTTTTTATCATTGAAAGTATTTGAAATGATTTTATCCATTGTAATAATGGTTTCGTGCTTTCTTTTATGCCTGATGAACAAATAAGCACCCACGATGGCACCCGTTATTATTAAAAGCACGATCAGGAAAGAAACCAACGGAAAGATGGCATAATTCACGACTTCAATGGAAGCCGTTGCTTCAAAGGTATTGCCATAAGCATCGGTCCCGTTAATGGTGAATTCGTGATTGCCAGCAGCAACTTCAATGAAAATAGAGCCATTATAGACATCATAATATCCACTTCCATTAATGGTCGTGAAGTAGTTTCCATCAATGAAGATGTCAAAAGATATGTTTAAATATCCATCAATTATGGGTGAATCATATGCACTCCACGTCAAATTTACGGAACGGTCGCCCGTGCTCGGCACGTAATCACCGTATGATAATGGACTTGAAATCTGAACGAAAGGAAGCGAGTTGTCATTCAATATCAGGATGGTAGAACCCGTGATTAAAACCTGTGAAGAGCCCAAGATGTCCAATTGATTGATTGTCGAATTATCGATGGTCAAAATGCCCTGAACTCCCCATTCAAGCAATTGCGTGACTTGGGAATCTTCAATGATTTCCATTGTCCCGGTGACATAGGTGAAAAAAATCGTTAATTCCTTCGTATTCCTTGCCCAAATAGTAGAAACGGTTGAATTTTGAATATATGTCGTTGATGTTTCTTCACCAAACAGGGTATCGATAACAGTACGGTTATATACGGTCACGTTTGACGTTCCTGATGCAATCAGGCTTCCATTTATCGTGCAATTATTGACGTATAATTGTGCCTGATTATCCACGCGGATGTTGCCATTCACGGTGACATTTTCCAGATTAACTCGTGCAGTATCAATTACAAACATGCTATCATTAATGACAATGTCTTCATATGTCGTGGTTCCAGTATCGTTTACAATGCTTGTTGTCGATATTTCTGCCAGTGGGTCGGGAAATAGACCATTTGTCTTGCCATTGGAATTTGCAGACATGTCGGTAATGCTAATGATGAATGCCAGGCTGAAAAGAAGAGCAAGGCAAGTAATGACCATGAGACTTTTTCTCTTCAAGCTTTCGCGACCTCCTTAGCAGAGTTGTTTTCAAGTACTTTCATGAATATGTCTTCAATCTCCATTCCAGAACCGATGAAATCAATTATTGGCATGTGGTTTTCGAGCGAAAACCGTGACAAAAAATTCCACGTGGCTTCACGATCGCTTGTTTTCACGATCAGGTATTTTTCATCGTCCACGATGTCCTGAATGAAATCCTTGCTTTCCAAAGCCTTTCGAATACGGTCATCCTTCGGACGAATTTTAATCATGTTTTCTCCGAAGAGTTTTTGAAGGTGATTTATGGTACCTTCGGCGAAAAGGCGACCTTTGTTGAGAATTCCAATATGATCAGCATTCATTTTCTGGACTTCTGGCAAGATGTGCGTGGAGACAAAAATTGTCTTGCCTTCTTTTTTCAATTGTTTGAGCAAGTCGATAATATGTGACCGTCCTAACGGATCTAAGTTAGAAGTGATTTCATCTAAGATCAAGAGGTCAGGATCGTTCATGAGTGCTTGGGCTATCCCGATTCGTTGCTTCATTCCTGCAGAATATTTACCGATTGCTCGGTGCCGAGCTTCTACCAAGTTGACGAGATTTAATATCTTTGAAATTCTCGTTTGAATTTCATTTTTTGAAAAGTTGAAAATCTTTCCAACGTATCGAAGAAGTTTTTCACCGGAATATTCACGAAAATAGACGGGATGCTCGGGCACGTAACCGATGTTCCTGAATACCCGGGTTTTGTTTTTCTTGACTTCTTGACCGAACAGCTGTATCCTTCCAGATGTGGGAAATAGTGAATCAACTAACATTTTAATGGTTGTTGTTTTTCCAGCACCATTTGGACCTAAATATCCATAAATAATCCCGGTTGGCACTTTTAGGTTAAGATCGTTAACTGCAATTACTTTACCGAACTTTTTGGTAAGATTATCCGTTTCTATGGCCAGATCTTTCATTTTTTTCACCCATCCATGAATTAATCAGTAATATTAAAAACATGACCGACAGCTAACTACATTAAAAATATGACGATATTTATGTTTATTTATGCAATAATTTAAAAATAAAATAAAAATGCTCCTTTGATATTTAATCTTGAGGAGATCTGATGTAAGGACAAGCAAGGTGATGACCTTGTATAAATTCAAAACACTTCTATTCGAAACAAATGAAAAAGGGATTGGCATTATAACTTTAAATCGTCCTGAAAAACTAAATGCCATTTCATTTCGAATGATAGAAGAGTTACATGATTTATTGGATGATCTTCAGGTTAATTTGGATTGTAGAGTCATTATCTTAAGGGGAATAGGTAGGGCTTTTTCTGCAGGACTGGATTTGAAAGAAGCCAGTTATTTTGTATCAAAAAAGAAGCCGAAAGAGCTTCAAAAATTTTACTTCATGCAGGTACCCGATAAGATCAAGGCGAAGGCTTACTTCTTATGGCGCATCAGCCATTTGACGGTAAAAATGCGGAAAATCAGCCAACCAATCATTTCAATGATTAATGGTATTGCATCAGGAGGAGGTTTTGCCCTGACGATGGCTACGGATATTCGGATTGCAAGCGAAAATTCCAAGTTTAATAATGCATTCATCAAGATTGGAGTTACAGGGGGAGACCTCGGAAGCAGTTACATGTTGCCACGACTGATTGGATCATCTCGAGCCACGGAAATAATATATACGGGACGGTTCGTTGATGCAAAAGAGGCAGAACGCATCGGCTTTATATCTAAAGTTGTTAAAGAAGATAAATTACTGGAGACGGCTCTAGAAATGGCAGGTCAGATGCTAAAAGCAAGCCCACTTGGTTTGAGAATGACAAAAGAAGTGCTCAACTTGTCAATGGATGCTCCGAGCCTTGAGACCCTAATTCAGCTGGAGAATCGCGCGCAAGCAATCTGCATGACTTCAAAGGATGTCGTGGAAGGCACGCTCGCTTGGTACGACAGGAGAGACCCGAAATATTCAAAACGATGAGTTGATCACGTGCTGGATCGTGACAGGTCAGAATTCTTCGATAGACAGCGTTTAATTAAATGGTGGGATCAGTCCAAATTAAAGAGAGCGAAGATTCTCGTTCTTGGAGTTGGAGGCATAGGAACTCATGTTGCCCTTGGTTGTTGTAGGAGTGGCATCGGAGCACTTCACCTGATTGACAACGATCACGTTGAACCTTCAAATCTTAACAGGCAAGTTCTATATTCAAAGACCGATATTAACTCACGTAAGGTCCGGGTTGCAAAAGAAAACCTAAAACAACAGCATGATTTGACAACGAGCATTCAGGCACATAACTTGGATATCTTTGAACGATGGCAAGATTTTATCTCCATCTTGGAAGGAGTTGATGTGGTGATGAATGGATTGGATTGTCCGGAAACGAAAAGACTTGCCGTGGCCAGTGCGTGTTTAAAGAAAGAGATACCAATGATATATGCAGGGACTGATACCATTTCGGGCAGTTCAGGGATGATTATTTTCCAAGATTCAGCTCAAGGACCGTGTTACAATTGCCTGCAGGATACCACGTCCCTTGTAAAGCAAGACTATCTTTCTCTCCTCTCGCCCGCGCGGATACTCGAACTGGATTCAATACCAATAATGGAATTAACCAAGCAGCACGACACACAACCAGCTGCCACGTCGTTTCCTGCGGCTTCAATCATTGCAGGATTGGCTCTTTCTCAACTCATTAAGTTATTGCACGACGTCCCCGTGCCGCACAGAATCATCTGTGACATACTAAATCTTCAATTAGAGCAATGGTTCCTCGAGCGCGTTGCCAATTGTCGGACATGTGGATAAAATGAGAGATGGATTTGAAAGAAATCCTCAAATTCTTGCGGATAGTTCGAAACAAAATACTTATTGCAACGTGATCGTGGAACGTCATGTATGGCGAGACATGAAGACTAATGATTATTTTTTAATATAGATTAAAGCTAATGTAATCAAATAACCTGAGAATTTTATTTTATCAGAAGAAGAAAATCAAAAAAAAATCCAAATGGAAAGGATTTGAATGTTAGGATATAGCCAGAGAGCTTTAAGAATAGATTTGACGAATAACAACATAACGACCGAAAAAATAAGTGATGAATTCTGTGAGAATTATGTCGGTGGTTATGGTTTCGCAGCGAAAATACTTTGGGATGAATTGCCTCCAAACACGGATCCCCTATCGCCTGATAACATCCTGATCTATGCCATTGGACCGGCACAGGCATCATTGCTTCCTACGGCTTCTAAATACGGCGTTTTTGCCAAGTCACCGTTAACGGATGTTTTCGGTCTCTCAATTTCAAGTGGAACTGTTGGAATGCAAATGCGGCAAGCAGAATATGATATGGTCATAATTAAGGGAAAAGCTGCCGAACCCGTTTATATTTTCATTGACGATGATAACATTGAAATCAGAGATGCCTCAAAATATTGGGGGTCTGAGTCAAATGTGTCAAAAGATACATTCGAAACAGAAGATTTGATTCGTGAAGAGTTAGGCGATTCTAGAATTGCAGTTGCATCTATCGGTGTGGCAGGTGAAAAACTCAGTCGCATAGCTTGCATCACTAACGACCGTGGAAGGCAAGCAGGACGGACTGGCATGGGAGCAGTCATGGGATCAAAAAATTTGAAAGCCCTTGCTTTTCGCGGTTCCCATGACATAAAAATCGGTCCCAATAAAAAAGAAATCATGGCAAAATACTTAGATCTCATAAAACGGGCAAACGGACCAAAAACAGAAAAATATAGAGACTTGGGCACGCCAGTAAATACGCTGAAATTCAATAAATTAGGCGTATTACCCACCCGAAATTTCCAAACGGGATACTTCGAAGAAGCGGAAGCCATAAGCGGCGAGAAAATGGCGGAAAAACCGTGGGTGGTAAAGAAAGTTGCTTGTGCTAAATGTCCCATTGCCTGTGATCACTTATGTCTTGTCAAGGAAGGACCCTTTAAAGGGCACATAAGTTCCGTGGATTTTGAAAGCATTTTTGCCTTGGGAAGCTGTTGTGGTGTAGGAGACATGGCTGCTGTCATCACTGCCATAGATTATTGTGATCGATTGGGCATTGATACCATGTCAGGAGGTGTCACGGTTGCCTTTGGAATGGAAGCTTACGAAAAGGGCCTATTGACGAAGGAAGATACTAATGGTGCCGATCTCCGTTTTGGAAATGCGGAAGCAATGGTTCAATGCGTGAAAGATCTTTGTAACAGAAGTTCTAATGCAGGTGATATTTTAGCGGAGGGAACACGAAGAGCGGCATGGAAGCTCGGAAAAGATTCCATTAAATATGCAATGCAGGTTAAAGGACTCGAATTGCCGGGATATGTTGTGAGAGGGCTAAAGACCGCCGCATTAGGGTTCGGCGTTTCCATTCGGGGTGGTTGCCACTTGCGAAACGGTGCATATTCACCCGATATTGGTGGTAAGGTCGACAGACTTATTGAAGAACCAGATCGTTATAAACACGTCATCCCTGTAGAGAATCTTTATGCCATCATTGACAGCCTCATTGTTTGCAAGTTCACGCGTGGTATTTATTCAGGAAATGCGGAAATCGCAGAGTGCGTCCAAATGATAACGGACATACAAATGGATGAAGCGAAACTTATCAAGACAGGAGAACGAATCGTAAACCTATCAAAATGTTTCAACATCCGAGAATTAGGATACGAAAAGAAATTTACGCCCAAGGATTATGACATGCTACCCGATCGTTGCTACGAAGAAGGCTTGACTAGCGGAGTGACAAAAGGCGTCAAGATTGACAAGAAAAAATACATTGAAATGGTTGAAAACTACTATAAGGCACGCGGTTGGGACAACGAAGGAATTCCATCCAAAGCCAAACTCGACGAATTGGGAATCGGATTCGCAGCAGATGCGATCGGAGCCAAATAAAAGGAGTGAAACATGATGTTTAAACGAGATAGAAAAACTATCATTTGTGATGCAGAAAAATGCACGGGTTGTGAAATCTGCGAATTTGCCTGCTCCATTGAACACGACGATGTTTTCCAACAAATGCACTCCCGAATCAAACGTGTCAGGATCGAACCAATAATCAACTTTGCAATTAGTTGTCAATTCTGCAAGGACCCTGCCTGTGTTAGAGTATGTCCTCAGAAAGCATTATCACAAGATGATGCCACGGGAAGAATCTTGGTCGATGAAAACAAGTGTGATGGTTGCGCATTCTGCATCAAGGCATGTCCTTTCGGAGCTATCATCATAAACATGCGGAATAACAAGGCTCAAATGTGTGATCAATGTTATGAACGCGAAGACGGTCCTGCTTGCGTGCAGTATTGTCCAAAAGAAGCGCTCATTTTCACGACACTTGAGGCATATGCTGACGAAAAACGCTTTGATTCAGTAGAGAAACTCCTTAAGGAATATGCTGAAATAGGAGAACTCGAATCTCAAGCAAAATAAACTGTTATAAAACCTTTTTATTTTTATTTTTTAAAGAATTTTTTTCACGTTAATTGTACCAATTCACGCGAATCAGTTTTTGGACCTTTCATTCCTGCATGATGAATTGTTGTATCGAAAATACAGGCTTAGCCACCACCTTCAGGCGGAAAAATAACCAATTCTTGATTTTTATCTATTTTCAATTCAAGGCTTTCTTTTGTTGGTCGCAAGTGACGTCCATTTAAAACGTATGCCATTTCTTTATTCAAAATGTCGGGATTGTCGGGATCAAATACCCATTTCTTAAAATTTTCTCGTTCTTTTTCCCCCGCCAACTTTTGAATGGCTTCCGTGAGGATTTTTCGCACGCTCCACCCACTATTTTCGGCGACGAAGGAAATGATAACTTGCCGTGTATTGACCTTCCGCTGTAGAACTCCTAGAAACGATATGGTAACAGAAACCATTGCTCATCACCTATATGCTAATATAACAACGTAAATTCATTTATAAAAGTTTGACATGGATATTAGATTTAAGAGTTTTAAATCAATTTTCGAGCAAAAGTAATCCATCCCGTATGACCTACCATGCGACCAAGTGGACGAACCTTGTTTTTTTGAACTTGCCATTCTCGCACGAGCGTTTCGATTGTACGGATCTCTTTAAACCCATTTGTTAGTAAGGCATGGACTGCTTTATCGACCTGATCAATCGTGGGAGAATAATTTATGAGCATTCCTGATGGTTTTAAAGAATCTCGTGCAATGGGAATCACATCCCAAGGTGTGGCGAGATCAAGAATGATGACATCCACGTCCCTTTCCGAAAAACCTTCCAGGGCATTGGCGTGTTTAATTTCAACGTAACCGTCCAATTTTAACCGCGTTAAGTTTTTTTGGGCAATCTTTATAAAATCTTCACGAATCTCATATGCATATATTTTTCCTTCGGGACGGACAACATTTGCTAATGCCATTGTCAAGCCGGCACTTCCAATTCCGGATTCAATGACCCTTGAACCAGGTTCTATTCCACCAAACAATAGAATGAGTGCACTATCTTTTGGATAAATAATCTGCGATCCTCGCTTTGATTTCATTATATAGTCATGAATGAGGGGTTTAAAAACGTAAAAATTCAGGTTCATTGAACTTTTGACGGTAATTCCATATGACTTACCGATCAATTCTCCGAGATTGACAATGCCATTTGATGTATGGAACTGTTTATCTTCCACTTTTAGTAACCAGCGTCTACCACGCTCGGAAACAAGAAGCACGTGATCTCCTTCTTGGATAATTTTATTCAACTTGTCCCATCTCCTGAAGTATTTTTGTTTTTATCCAGCAAAAATTGCAGGTTTCACCAGAGGTCGGAGCGCCACAGGCACATTCATTAATCGACCCCATGCTAGGTGTAAAATGATCACGAAATGCAGGTTTGTAGCTACTAATATAGGCCCGAATCAATGATAAATTCGAATTTGGGCGTATTTCTTCAAGATGCTTCATTACTTTCTTGAGTCTTTTTGTAGATGCCTTGACATCATAAGGGCATGACTCGGTCAGGTAAGGAATACTTCGGACTTCGGCATATTTTCTCGTTTCAAGTTCAGAAACTTCATATAAGGGTTTGATTCGGGCTATTATATTAGGCTCTCGTGCCGGAAGCATGGGTCCGCCCCGTACTAACTGGTCCATGTTATTTTCAATGAGGTTTGACATGAGAACGGTCACTTCATCATCTAGCAGATGACCCGTGGCAATTTTTGTAAACCCTCTCTTTTTTGCCTCTTGATTGAAAACATATCGCTTGATGGTTCCGCAAATTGCACAGATTGGTCTTCTCGAAATACGATGCTCATATAAGTCTTGAATGGAAAAGCCATGTTCTTTCTTCAAATCCAAAACCTGAAGTTCGAACCCCAAGATGTCTTGTAGCTTGTTGATGAACCGCAGGCTCTTTTCAGATGAATTCGGAATCCCGAGATTGATGTGGAAACCGATTACCTGAACTTCTTCGGGAAGGATGGTTTTCAATATATACATTAGAGACTGACTGTCTTTTCCTCCAGAAAGCGGAACTAATATTCTCTCGCCTTCTGGATCGATCATCTTATATTTTTTGATGGTTCTCTGTACTTTTCGCTCTAAAAATTGAATGAAATGTTCGTCACAAAGTCTAAGACCACAATATTTCAAATAAATGGTTGCTGGTTGCTTGCAAATCTTACATTTCATTTCATGAAGTCCCAACGTTTTGTTTAATAAATGAATTTTCTTGCTTCAAAATAAAATTTTCTAAAATCTCTGCAATCTTTGCCATTATCAAATCGTCATGCTTGGGAAATATATATCTTCTTGAATTCACTTAGGATAATAAGATGCAGACATTAATTATTTGACGTGGAAAGATGAGGACGGATCATTAGTGGCAGAAAAGAATGGCGTGCTTTCATTTGCAAAAAAGATCGTATATCTTACCAAATTTCGTTATCTTTTCATTTCCTATCTGCTTGTATTCATTGGTTTTCAACTGATTTTCGTAAATTACCTGTATAGAGATATCGCCATGAATTTATGGAACGTTTTCGGACGACCGGACACGACATCAAGACTTCTTGTATTGTTCTTGCAGAATGGTTTCTTGCAATTCTTGACCATCTTAGCTTTTTGCTCGTTATTTTATAATGGATTATACGTGTTCAATGACATAATGGATGCTGAAGATGACAAAAAGCATCCCGTAAAGCAATTTAGAGCGATACCAAGTGGAAAAATAACAAAGAAAACTGCATTCATTTATACTTTATCGTTAATCGTCCTATCACTAGTGTTAAGTGCCATTTGCGACTTGATTTTGTTTCTATTTTTGTTGATTTTTTTAGCCATTAACTTAATTTATTCTCTTGGAGGACGATCCGTCCCATATCTTGCACTCGTGCTTAATTCTTTCACGTATCCTCTCAGATTTCAATTAGGAATGCGATTGGCTCACGGCATGTTTTTTGCATTTTTCACGGATTTTCGAGCCGAAATTCAATATCTAATCGTTACGATCGAGTTTTTTCTCTTGGCCCTCATAATTTCAGTAAAAAAACGTCAGATAGAAAAAGAAATTGCGGCAGAAAGTCGCCCCACTCTAAAAAAGTATGACTTCAAATCGCTCGAGTTAATCGGTGTTATCTCGTTTCTTGCTTTGGTTTTTTTTCATGTCATTCTTTTCAACATCGCACTACAGCTTCTCTTCTTCCCAGTATTAATTTTAGGTGCAATGGGGCTTTCTAAAAAAAGTAATGAGTTGTTCAAGTGGTTTTGGAAATAATTAAATGGTTTATTTTATCTTCAATATGTTTAGGCATGTTCTTCACAAAGCTGGATGATTTTTTTCGCCCATACTTGAGCATCGGTCCATTCATTCATTGTAGATGAAGACTCTTCTGGTGAAATATTAGTCCATATCTCTTCGAATGGTTTTAAATCTTCATTTATATCTTCATTTCTTTTATTTTCTTTTTTTTCATTCACGGACTTCATGAAATCATCTCATTTTAAAATGTCTCGGATATTTCAGTGTCATATAAACTTTTACAAATCTTGACTTAAAAACATCACGAACGAAAACGTGCTTTTTTTGGTAAATCTAGTAAGGAATTTGAAGAATTTAAAGAGAATATAATTTTTTCTTAGACTACAAGAAGTCACGAAGATTAAATAAAAAAAATAATGGTATAGGAAGGTTATTCTTCACGTTCGAGGATCACTGCAGTGCCCATTCCGAAACCCACGCAAAGAGATGCCATTCCGTAGGTATATTTCTTGCGTTCCATTTCATATAGCATGGTACATGGCAGACGAGCCCCAGAACAACCTGTTGGATGACCAAGAGCAATGGCACCGCCTAGAGGATTGACGCGACCACCTTCGGCTAACTCACCTTCAGGGGTGAAATCACATTGAGATTTATCGTGTCCAAGCTCATCGGACAAGATTTTTCCACAAGCAATGGTAACGGAGGAAAATGCTTCATTTACTTCCATTACGTCCATGTCTTTTAGCGTCATATTGGCTTTTTTTAGGGCTTTATCCATCGCATAAGCAGGTCCTGTAAGCATGTGATAAATGTCTGAACCAACGACACCATACGTGATAATTTTTGCGCGTGGTTTTAAACCGAGCTCTTCGGCTTTTTGCCTGCTTGCAAGTAAGAATAAGCAAGATCCGTCATTCGTTGGACAAGAATTTCCTGCGGTCATGAATTCGCAACCGGGAACGTTTCGGAGAGATCCCATTTTCTCTAGAGCGGCTTCTTTACCCATGTCTGCAATGTTTGTCCTTATGACCTCATCAAAATCGTAAACAAACTTGCCTTTCTCTTTTGTCTTTGTATTTATGGGAACGATTTCATCCTTGAATTTGCCTTCTCTCATTGCTTTCGTGGCTTTCAGTTGACTCAAGTAACCGAGTTCATCAAGCTGTCGCCTGTTTAGTTTCCAAGTTTTTGCAATCCTATCAGCCGAGATCAACTGTGATGCGAATGTTGGGTAGTTTTGCATCACGCCTTCGGCAGGAAGAGCAAGTTTGCGTTCGAAGTATTGCTTTTCCTTCCTGCTCTTTTTATATAGTCCTGGGTGTTCTTTTGATTCTTTGTATTTTGGGATTTTTACGGGAGGTACTGCAATTTCAGCATCGATTCCAATGGGATATTTTGATTGTTGTTCCACGCCACCGGCGACATACAATTCGCCCATTCCGCTCCAAATACCCATGCTTGCAACCATCATCGCAGTTTGACCACTTGCGCAGTGCCGATTCAAATGCAGACCGGGAACTGTAACAGGAAAGAGTGCTACTTTCTTACCGTCTTCTTCCTTTTGCGAACCTAATGCGACAACGCGTCCAATATCAAGGGCGGCACCACCTAGGGGGCTACAACATCCAACAATGACATCTTCAAATTCGGCAGCATGTTCATATAGCACGGGATTGCGCTTAAATAGAGCTTCTGCTAATTGGATGGGCATGTCGGCAGTAACCATTTCGCTTAAACTGCCACCTCTTTTTCCCATGGGAGTTCGGACTGCATCAATAACTACAACATCGTTTGGTTTATTCGCCAATTTTCTTACACCTTTATTTTATTTATCTTTCGTTGAAAATGAAATCTAACGTCCTTGCGCTTGGTTCCATTTTCCAAGATCTGAGTGATTTTCCATTCACCTTCAAAACTAGCTTGAAAGATTATTAAGTCGAAATAACAACGTTAATTTGATTTTAAAACTTTTGTAATCCAATAAGTCAATCGTTAGACCATTTCGTTCTTCAGTTCCTTGGCAAGAATTAGCATTCCATAGGGTTGGAAGAGTCATCCAACTCTTTGTTTAATAAATATCTTTCATTTATTGCTGAAAAACTCGAGCTTCATGATGAGAATTATCATTGAAGACAAAGGCAAAAAATTTAAATGAGATTTTTAAGTTCAGATTTAAAACGTGTCAAATCTCATGCATGAACTAAAATTTCGACTGAAACGTTGGAATTTTATAAGAAGGTGGTATTTCCAAGAGTCTCATATAAAAACATGTAATGCGCTTTCGTGATATGAATGAAGGTATCGATAGTCATTCCCGCACATAATGAGGAATCAAATCTCGAATATTTAATTGATAAGATCAAGAAAAATTTTAGGCGCATTAGGCATAAAGACTATGAAGTTATTGTCGTTAACGATAATAGCACGGATAGAACTCCGGAAATCATTGAAGAAATGCACGAAAAGGACAATAGGATTAAACCGGTTCATCGCAACAAGAATCCAGGATTTGGAAATGCCGTTTTGGAAGGTTTTAAGAACGTATCAAGTCGAAGCGATGACGACATCATCATCCCAATGTGTGCAGATTGTTCAGATAATCCAAATGACTTGCCAAGATTGATCCGAGCAAGTAAAATGGGATACGACATTGTTTACGCATCGCGCACGAAATTTTATAATTATCCTCCTGTCAAACTCATTTTCCGTAATTTTTATAACCTATTTATCAAAATCCTTTTTGGTTTTCGAGAGAAGGACATAACCAACTTTTACAAGGCATATAGATACAAAGTCTTTAAAGAAATTCAGAGGAAATTCAATCTCAAATCAAACGATTTTTCATTAACAGCAGAGTTGCCCATCAAAGCACACCTGCTAGGGTTCAGTTCCATGGAGATACCCACGTCGTGGTTTGGTCGTGCTGAAGAGGGCATGGGCACCTCAAGTTTTCACCTCCGTCGAATGGGCATTCGATTTGGTATCATGATGTTAAAGATGTATATTGCTTTTCTTTTCGTGAAAATATTCAGAATGAATCCAAATCGAATAATTCAAGTTTAAGTAAGCATGATTCTTTTATTTCAACCAAAAATTGCTCTAATCAAGTTCAAATAAAATACAGTCCAAGAAATTAGTAAGAAGTTACTTTGTTTGAAAAGTTTTCAGAATAAAAGCAAGCAGGGAGAGGGGTACATCCTGAGCTATGGCGATAATACGATCTTATTAAACGATTCCGACTTGATCAGGAGTGCTCTGATTCTGGACGACATGCCATCAGAAGAAGTACGGCAAAAGTTGGATGCATTTACAAAAGAATTCGAAACACAGTACAGGGCAACATTGGAACAATGGAAGGGAGAACTTGCACCATTCCAAAATGCAGGACCGATCGTTGCAAAAACCCTCGAGTTAACTCTACTATATCCACAACAATTAACAGATCTCGGAAAAACAATTTTATCAGGAAAGGTGCCGAAAGGATTGGTAACGATCACGGACCTTGAAAAAGGACTCGTCAAACTTGTTAATTCAATGATGATCACGAACAAAGTCGATTACATCTATTTACCTGCACTTATCGAACTTGCAGAAGTCCGAAAGGAAAGTCGTTTGGAAATTGTTGGAGCCGTTTACCAACTCGTTAAGAAAGGCATTTTAAAACCGATGATGAGTTGAAAACCACCCTTTTTTATTTTTTAATTTTCATATTTCATACTGAATTGACTAAATTTAAAGTGGATTTTATTTTCGATTAAAATAGGACAAGGGGTAAAGCAGATGTGTTACTACATAACGATGACACTACCGAGCAATGCTAGAATTAAAGAACTTCGACCTGTGATAGAAAAATACGATAAAGCATTCATCCCTTTAAAGAATCCCAAGATCCAATCACAATTACCGACTGGTGAATTGTATTTCATCGCATCTAAAGGACACTGCGACTGCGGTACTGCAATTGGTGCCATCGATCTTGTTAAAATGCGCGAAACTTTATTAAGATCTCAGAAATATAGGAGCATCCTACGTAGAAAATGGTCCAAACGTGAAGTTGAGAAATGGTTAGTTGAAAAAATGAAAAAAATGATTAAAGAATTAGAAAATCATTCAAGTTTCCCAGAATATAAGAAAGAAGTCGAAAGCTGGATGGAATTTATTCGAGAATTACTTGCATCGGGTAACACGGCGCGTGTTGGTTTAATAAAACATTGGTATCACGATTCTTTAGAGACGGAAAAGATAATTCTTAAAAGAAAAATTCGTCTCAATGTCAATCTTGTAAAATCAGACGTCCTACTGCATGTTGGAGAAGATATTCTGTATGAGTTTTACAAGCAATGATCATTTTGCATGATCGCTACACCATTTCACGTCACTCAAGACGTGTTGCTTTAAAATTTTTATTGGACAACGTTTAAAATACTTTAACTCTTTCTCATAATATCCTGCTGCCAGATTATAGGCATCCCTTTTAGATGAACCATCACTCGAACTTCTTGCCTTCTGTTCGAAAAGTGAACCCAACCAGAAGAATGCTTCTTTTTCTTCCAAGAATTGAACGTATTTTGGGTGTTCCGTGATCGAGTCGAGACACGTGTGTTGTATTTTCTGAAAATCATTAAGCGATAAATGGTTGCATTGAAGAGTTATTGCTTCAGGAGTTGAGTTACTTGCAATTTTTATCAATTCTGGTTGAATGATATCTTCGGGCGTGTTGATGTTTACAAAACTTCGTTCCCAACCGTCCATTCCCTGAAATTTCTTGGTATAATGGATGAATAAAGAGCGGTTTGTTCCGCGAATAAGATCGGTAACTCGTCTTTTATGTAGATGACAAAGACAATTAATCACGCTACGGGCAGGATTTAAGTGCATGCTAATAACTAAAGATTCCAACCTACCATTTGAGTGAAAATAGAAGCCCAAATCGTGTTTATTCGATGAATCCAGCAAGTATTTCAATACGTGGAGTTTTATGAATGGAACATCACCCGGGAGTATTAACACATTGGAAGAAGAAACCAGATTCAAGCCTGAATGTAAACCCCGAAGGGGACCAATACAAGACGTGCGTTTATCCATGCATGTCTGAATATCCGAAATGCCGTGATTTTTCAAGACTGTTTCATAACGAATTTTTCTTTTCTCATCACTTGTTACTAAAAGGATCTCTGAAAAAAGTTGTTTTAACTTCTTGATTTGATACACGATTATAGGCAAGTCATCCCATTTTGGATTTGAAATCATGAGTTTATCGATCCATTCATTATCGGATCGTTGGAATCGTCTTGCCTGCCCACCTGCCAGAACTATTAGTGAGATATTATCATTTAGCATCGGTTAGCTGGGTCTCCGACCAATTAATAATTAATTCTACTTCTCTTGGAGGTGAATCGACCTTGATAGATGAAATTATACCCTTTAAAACATTGGCAAATTGATGTTGAACAAAATCTCTTAAGGGGAGCTCCTTATCGTTCACGAACAATTTGAGAACGATGTCAGGACCGGAATCACGTTTGACCAAGTCAAAATGGGAATAAGAAGCTTTAACAAGGAGTGTTTTGACGTTATCAACACCCTTCAATACCGCAGTCAGACCTAACACGGCATTGCCCAAAACATCTGCAACGAAACGATTAAACGCAACGTTTTCACCATTGATTTTTAATTTTACCTTCATTCTTTCATGTGAAACATGTCTAGATTCTTTTTCATGAAAAGCATCTAAAATGATTTGGAGAATACCGTCAATGTCATCTCGAGTGAATTGAGGGTATCCACTTTCGAAGGACCCATCATTGACGACTGCTAGGATTTCATCGGGTTTGAATTCTTTCAAAAAATCAGGAGATTTTGTCAGGATTATTTTCGGAATATTTTCCCTCTTGAATCCTTCCATGAGAATGATGTCCAATTTTGGCATTGCACGTTCCATCAGATATAGGAGCTTCTTCAGCGAAATGTCGTGCTTGATGTTCTGGATCAGGATAAATTGATTTTCGCTTAAAACACACGTCAGTTCTGTTCCTGCTTTGACGTGCCTCCAAGAATCAGACCCTTTTTTGTCAAATTCGATGTTTTTTTGTGAATGTTTAACACTGCCAACGCGATATTTATTTTTTAAACGGGTAATTAATTTCTCAATGAGAGTCGTCTTTCCACTTTCATGGAGCCCAACAATACTTATCGTAAAAATCAAATCTTCCACCTAAATTTCGACACATAATATATTGTATAATAAAAAGAATAGAAAAAGAAAATAAAAAAGAGGCGAGGTCATTTAGCCTTTACGTTTTCCTGAATGAAGTTCACGATATCGGGAATCATTGACCCGGGACCATAGACATTTGCAGCACCAATCTCCTTCAATGGATCATAGTCTTTTTTAGCAATTGCGCCACCAACTAGAACGATGACATTATCCTTGATCCCTTTTTCTTTCATGAGATCGATGACACGCTTTGTGTACTTGAGGTGCGCTCCCGAGTGAATGCTCAGTCCTATCATGTGAACATCCTCTTGGATTGCAGTCTCAACGATCTCTTCAACCGTTTGGAAACCACCAAAGATGACTTCCATTCCTGCATCGCGTAGTCCTCGTGATACTACTACGATTCCTCGCCAATGACCATCAATTCCGGGTTTAGACATTAGCACTCTGATTTTTTCTGGCATTTTTTGTACCAGCTCCGTTTAGATTACAATCGGTGGGTCCCACGTGCCCCATACTTCTCGATAGACGTTACATACTTCACCGACAGTTGCGCCTTCTTTAGTTGCGTCCATTACTGTAGGTAGGACATTTTCGCCCTTTTCACAAGCTCGCCGGAGAGCGTTGAGGCATTCTTCAACCTTCTTATTATCGCGCTTGGCTTTCAACTTGCGAATACGTTCAGTTTCAATGGCTGCCGCCTTTTCGTTTGTTCGGAACACGTCATCTATGACTTCATCGGCCATGACATATTTATTGACACCAATGACAACCTCGTGTCCAGTTGCAATGTTTTGCTCTCGTCTGCGGAAAGCATCTCGCATTTCACGGTATATCCAACCGCTTTCAAGGGCTTTTACTACACCACCAGCTTCTGCAAACCGGTCTAAATATTTCCAGACACGATCTTCAATTTCATCAGTAAGCCACTCAACGTAATAAGAACCGGCAAGTGGATCAATGGTGTTTCCAATTCTGGTTTCTTCTTGAATGAGCTGCTGGGTTCGCAACGCAAGCATTACGGCGGGTTCACTGACAAGACAATATGCTTCATCGTAACCGTTTGTGTGCATTGATTGACATCCGCCAAGTGCAGCCGCTAATGCTTGGTAAGCGGTACGGACGGCGTTGTTCAGGGGTTGTTGAGCAGTAAGAGAGCTTCCAGCAGTTTGGATGTGGAATCTGAAACCCCAATTTCTTGGGTTTGTTGAGCCATACTTATCTCTGATAAGTTTCATCCAAATTCGACGAGCTGCCCGATATTTAGCGATTTCTTCGAAGAAATCTTTTGCTGCAGATAAATGAAATGCAAGTCTTCCTACAAAATCATCGATCTTATAACCGCGTCTTATCAATTCTTCAATGTGTTCGATGGCATTCGCAAAACCAAAGCCGAGCTCTTGAATTGCGTCAATCCCGCCTTCACGATAATTATAAGTCGTAAAGTTGATGGGATGCCATTTTGGAACATTCTTTTGCGCTACAGTCCACTCAATTAGATCGCAGGCGAGTTTTAAGAGATACGGGGGTGCACAATTCTTGTAGCACGTGTACCCAATGGTTTGAGTCAGAATGTCATTCTGACACGTCCCCATGACATTTGAAAGATCTAATCCCTTATTTTTCACCATGTTAAAATACATCGCACAAATTGGTGCTGATGAAAAAGGTTCGACAACAAGTGCAACGCTTATTTTTTCAATGGGTAGACCTTCAGTCAAGGCATATAAGCTATCAATGCAATACAAAGGTACTCCAGAAGTACCGACTTCAGCATCACCTCTGGGATCATCAGGATCAATGCCATTAAAAGTCAAGGCATCTACCGCTGCGCTAAATCCAGTCTCACCTTCCTTGTAGAGCATGTGCCATCTTTGATTGGTCTCTTCGGGTGTTCCAAAACCAGAAAAGAGCCGAATGGTCCAGAATCTCGTGCGATACATCGTGGGATAAGGTCCCCGTGCAAATGGTTCTTGTCCGGGAAATCCAGCATCTCTCAAGTAATCGTGATTCTTAATGTCCACTGGGGTATATAGCGGCTTCACCTTGATGCCAGAATCAGTCTCGAAATGATAATCGCGCTGTTTCATCTTCGCTATTTTCTCGAGCCATTCTTTTTCTTTTTCTTCAATTTCCTTTATCTTTTGTTGATCAAACATGATAATCAAGCCAAAAACATTAGTCATGAATAATATCAAAGGAAACAAGAGTTCCAAATTGTGTAATTATACCAAGATTACATTTTTTAAAGTTTTCAATTATCACAAATGTTTCAAATTCGTGGTCGAAATCTGTTGAGAAACATCCAAGTTTTGAAGAGTTGGCACTAAAAAGATAAAAATCCTTTAGATTCTGAAAGAATGGACTGGAGCATTTAACGGACATGTTCAGCATGAATGAAAGGGACTTGTCTTGCAATTAAAGTGTCAAGATTTCTTCAAATTACGAAACATTTAATTAAAAATTCTCAATTGGATTTTCAGAATTTCCCTTCAAGGGAAAACATTTAAGATAAGAACTAGTGCGATCGGAACTATTCGAGGTTTAAGAATGAGTGGAAAGAAGCCAGATTTAGAAGAGCTCATAAAACAATTCAAAGAAGGTAAAAAATTAGCTCTTTCACGCTTAATCACATTGGTTGAAAATGATCCCATCCTTGCTAAGGAAATTTTCAAGCATTTTAATAATTTGTTGGAAAAGGCCTATGTCGTTGGCATAACAGGTCCTCCGGGTGCGGGAAAAAGCACTTTGGTTGACATCATGGCAAAAAAAATCGTTGAAAAAGGAAAATCTGTTGGCATCATATCCGTGGACCCAACATCGCCATTTTCCGGTGGAGCATTTTTAGGCGACCGAATACGCATGAAACATTCAGTTGCAAGTGACCCAAACGTGTTCATGCGAAGTATTGCTTCGCGTGGTGTTTCTGGAGGGCTTTCCAGAGCAATATTTGACATCACGTTATTATTTGAAGCATACGGTAAGGATATCATAATCATAGAAACAGTTGGAGCGGGTCAATCGGAAGTGGATATCTTTGAAATGGCTTACACTACAATAGTCGTAAGCGTTCCGGGGTTGGGCGACCAGATACAGGTTCAAAAAGCAGGCATCATTGAAATCGCAGACATTTTAGTCGTGAATAAAAAGGACCTCGGTGGAGAAGATGTTGCAGTGGCATTAGACCTGATGTTAGATGACGTATTTTCATATGGAATGGGACAGGGGTGGCGCCCACCCGTAGTAATGACCAATGGCATTACGGGAGAAGGTGTCGACCTGTTAATCGAAGAAATCTTTAACCACAAGCGCCATATCGAACTTACCGACATCCTTGAAAAGAAAAAGAGACACAAGATCAAGAAGAAGATACACGACATCATCCTTACCACGATCGAAGATTACATAAATAAGAACATAATTAATGAAGAAAAACTTGAAGAAGTCCTAAAAAGAATCGAGAAAAAAGAAGTGGGAATGTTTGAGGCGGCATATGATATTTTTGATGAATATCTTGAGAAATTAAAATAGGGGGGATAAAAAATATCAAGAATAAGGCTTAAAAAAGGCATGGTTCAAGTCTATTACGGAAGAGGAAAAGGTAAAACCACGGCGGCTCTGGGACAGGCTTTTCGTGCCTGCGGACATGGTTTTAGAGTTTACATGATTCAGTGGATGAAAGGCAATATTAAGTACGGAGAGCTTAAATCGGTTCAAAAGTTCGATAATTTCACGATCGAGCAGTTTGGACGCAAGGATCTCATTGCAGAACCCGAAGAGATAGATATCGTTGAAGGTAAGAAGGCTCTTGATCGTGCTCGTGAAATCATCAATAGCGATGAGTATGATATCGTTATTTTAGATGAAGTTGGAGTTGCAATTGGAATGGGCATCATAAACGTGGATGATGTCATCGAAATAGTAAAGAATCGTCCTGAAAAAGTCGAAGTCATAATGACTGGTGGTCCAGAAACGCACCCGAAGTTGCTACAGCTGGCAGACCTCGTCACGAACATGCGAGTCATCAAGCATTACTATGCCGCCCAAGGAATCGATGCACGGTTCGGAATAGAATTTTAATTCATTTTTAAACGGGAAATCATCCGTGATTTCTTGCCGCTTCTTTTCTTTTAAAAACGCAATTCGATGAATTTCACGAAATGACTTAAATAATCACTTGCCAAATTTTTTTTAATAATCGTTGAAAATCAAATTTGGTGAATGTTCATGGTAAAAGTAGGTGATTATGAACTTCCTGACGACCTGTATTACACGGATAAGCATACTTGGGCGAAAGTCGAAGGAGATAACGTCCGAGTTGGTGTAGATGCCATTGGCGTGGCACTAGCCGGCAAGATCATCTTCGTTCGCGTTAAAAAAGTAGGGAAAGAAGTGAAAGCAGGCAAGAATTTCGGGACTGGTGAAGCAGGAAAGGGGGTCATTCCTTTGGTTGCTCCAGTTACAGGAGAGATTGTCGAAACAAATCCAAAAGCAGGCGGGCGAGAAGTAAAAGCCGTGAATGAAGATCCTTACGGAGAAGGCTGGCTTGCAGTGATCAAGCCGACAGGGGATAAGGATTCTGAACTCGGTGCACTAAAACACGGCGACAACGTTGTAGCATGGGCAGAAGAAGAAATCAAGCAAATTTAATTTTTTTCTCGCCCATTTATTTATTTTAGGACTAGTTTTTGAGAAGTACAACCAAAGTCCCATCATGCTTTATAAATAAAAAAACCTTGTAATCTTGAAAATCTACTGCAAGAAGGATGCATGATAACCATGCCAGCGATTGATGGATATGACTTCCCCGAAGACGTGTTGATAAATGAACACAACTTATGGACGAAGCCGGCTCCTGACGGAGAGAATTATGCAATAGGAATCACGGATTTTGCGCAACAGAATTTAGATAGCATTACCTTTGTAGAAATAGTTCTCGAAGAAGGTGAGCAGGCAAAATATAATCGACCCTTCGGTGCGCTTTTGGCTAGCGGCAAGGGATCGATCACGTTATACAGTCCATTAACGGGTGAAATAGTGGAAATAAATGAACGATTAGATGACGAACCTGCCTTGATCAAGCAGGATTGTTATGGTGAAGGTTGGATAATGAAAATAAAACCATCAAAGATCGAAGAGGAAACCGACAAGTTAATGGCGCCGGGTTCAGAACATTTTAAAACATGGCAATTAAAAGAAATTGAACGTGTAAAAAAAATAAATGAAGAGTTAAAAAACAAGTAGAACTAGGAGGTTAAATGAATCTCTTATGTACTTTTTCTAGGATGCACTACGCCCGTTCGGGCTTTAAATTACGAAGTATCATTACGAAAATTGCTTGCTTTTTTTAACATTTCCTTGATCGATACAGATGAATTCACGTGTTGTGCACCTTCTTTTATTTCTACAATAAATCCAAAGACGGCTCTTCATGTTGGTGCAAGAAATCTGGCTGTAGCAGAAAAAATTAATGCCACGATCATCACGCCTTGCTCGGGTTGTTTCAAATCGTTGAAAGAAGTCCAAGATGAGTTGAGTAAGGATCCAAGTAAAGTCAACATGATAAATGACTTTCTTTCAAAAACAGGAAAAAGGTATGAAGGAAAAGTCAAGGTCAAGCACGTGATGGAAGTAATAATGGATGATATAGGGATCGAAACCATAAAAAAGCGCGCTAAACATTCACTTCGAGGATTAAAAATTGCACCTTATTATGGATGTCACTTGATACGCCCATCCAACATTTCCCAGTTTGATGACCCGGAGATTCCGAGAAGTCTGGATTCCATTATCGAAAAGTTTGAAGGCACCAGTCTTGATTATGAAGGCAAGTTGGACTGCTGTGGTGGCCCATTAAAAACCATTAATGACGAAATTAGCCTTGAATTATTAGACATTAAATTGAAAAGCTTGAAAAAAAAATCGGTTGATGCCGTGATTCTTGCATGTCCCTTTTGCTTTTTCCAATTTGAGTTTGGACAAAAAGAAATTTTAAAAGAAAGAGGCGTTAAATATGACATCCCAATTCTTACGGTCACGGAAATGTTGGGTTTGCTATTGGGACTGGAACCCAAGGAGTTGGGATTCGGTCTCCACATTGTCAAGACTAAATCATTTTTATCAAAATTTCAAGAAATGAATGGAAAAGAGGGGGAAGGAAAATAGGATGACGACTCCAAAAGAGGTCGTAAATTACGATGAATTAGATTCAAGTTTCATCATCGAGTTAAAAAAAATGGTTGGAGATGAAATCCTTGCTTGTTTTCAATGTGGAATGTGCACGGCAGGATGTCCTTCAGCACCATTCGGTTACAACATTCGCCAAATCTTGAAATTAGCCATTTGGGGATTTAGGAATGAATTGCTCGAAAGCGATTTCATTTGGTTCTGCACGGAATGTGGAAAATGTGCAGAACGTTGCACCCAAAACATTGAGCCATATAAAATCATTTTAGGAATACAAAGATTAGCTGCAAGACAAGGCAATATCCCTCTTACGGTATTGCATCGCATTAAGCAGTTCATGAAGAGCGGTCGCGTCGTAGAGGTTGATGAACTCACGGAGCTGAAACGTGAGAGATATGAATTACCAAAATGTGATAAAGAATTGCCGGAAAGTGTGATGAGAGAACTTGAAGCGATTTTGGATATGACAGAATTTCGAAAATCCTATAAAGACCGAGTATCGAACAAAGATTCAGGAGATCGAAATCAAGAATGACGAGTTCAGATCAACCCAAAATCGGCGTTTTTATTTGTCATTGCGGAACCAACATCGCAGGCGTGATCGATGTAAAAAGAATCGTGAATGAACTACAACGGGCAGATAATATTCATGTCGTGAGACATTATGAGTTCATGTGTTCAGAGCATGGTCAAGAGCTCATTAAAAAGGCAATTGAGAAACAGAAGATCAACCGAATCGTCGTGGCCTGTTGCAGCCCCAAATTCCACGAAAAGACATTTCAAAGATGCTTGGCTGCAGGTGGTATCAATCCTTTCTTTGTAGAAATCGCGAACATAAGAGAGCAATGTTCTTGGGTTCATAAGAGCAAACCTAATGAAGCAACTGAAAAAGCAATTAAAATAATAAAGGGAGCCGTTGGAAAAGCATTACATCTGAAACCCATTGAAGTCATTACAGTACCCATTATTCGTGAAGTAGTTGTTATTGGTGGCGGGATTGCAGGAATACAGGCGGCTCTCGATATAGCAGATACAGGAACCAAGGTCCATATTATCGAAAAATACGTGAGCCTGGGAGGCAACATGGCTCGCACGGAAAAAACATTTCCGACAAATGATTGCGCCATGTGCATTCTCTCCCCAAAGCTCAACGATGTACGAAGTCATGACAACATCACGATTCATACAATGTCTGAAGTGAAAAAAGTAGATGGCTTTCTCGGCAATTTTGTGGTCACCGTTGAAAAGAATCCGCGGTTTGTCGATGAAAAAAAATGCATTAATTGTGGAAGATGCATTGAAATCTGCCCAGTTGAAGTCCTCGATGAATGGCAATTAAACATGGGATTTCGGAAGGCAATTCACGTGCCATTTGCCCAAGCACTCCCTTCCTGTCCCGCCATCGATGAAAAAAATTGCACGAAATGCGGTAAATGTGAAGAGAAGTGCCCTACAAACGCGATAAACTTGAAGGAGACCAAACAAACCATTACATTAAGAGTTGGAGCGATCATTACAAGCATTGGTTGGGAAGAATGGGATCCGTCGCCAATAGTACAGTATAGATACGGACAAAATAAAAACGTGATAACTCAATTTCAATTCGCAAGATTATTGGATCCATTTGGTCCCACTGATGGAAAAATTCTGACTGCAGAAGGAAAATCGGTAAAAAGAATCGTCATGATTCAATGCGTTGGATCTAGAGATAAACGATATAACCAGTATTGCAGCACGGTATGTTGCATGGCAGCTTTGAAACACGCTCAATTAGCAAAGATGGAACATGATTCAGAAATAGATGTCATAATCTGCCATCAAGAAATGAGAACACCAAAAAAACGACATGAACAATATTTTACGAATGCAAGAGAAATCGGAGTTAAATTCATCCGTGGAAGACCTTCAGAGGTTTTAGAAGATCCCGACTCGGATCAGTTGATTGTCAGGGTTGAGGATGAAGAACTACAGAAATTATTTTCAATCAAGACTGATTTGGTCGTGTTATCTACTGCTACTGTTGCGTCAAAAGATACGGAGAAACTCGCACGCATATTAGGTATCGATGTTGATGCCGAGGGGTTTGTGGCAGAGTTGCACCCAAAATTAGCTCCTGTAGAAACAAAGGTTGCAGGAATTTTCGTTTGCGGTGCCTTACAAGGTCCAAAAGATATCCCTGATTCGGTTGCTCAAGGAGGAGCGGCTGCCGCCAAGGTAATCGCAACGTTCAGTAATCCTGTTATAAAGAAAAATCTTGAAATTCCCGAAATAAATCAAGACCTTTGTGTTCTTTGCGGTACCTGTGTTGAATCGTGCAACTTTTCGGCATTAACAAAACACGATAAGCTAAAAAAAATCGTAGTTCACGCACTGAAATGCGTTGGATGTGGCATGTGCATGCAGGCATGTCCTACAGGAGCATGTCAATTAAAAACATATCGGGATGATCAACTTCATGACCAAATCCAACAAATAATCTAAACTTCAGGGTTTTCTGGTATTCGTTCTCTAATTTTCTTCTCCAATTTTCCGAGTTGGTATATTTTCTTCGTGAATTCACTTGCGACTTTGACCCACTCTCGAGCCATGCTTGCACTGATAAAATGCATTTCAATTCGAGCGGGGCTGATGCCAATCTCTTTAAAGATATCCTGCACGAATTTTACGAGTTGTTCTGCACGATAATTACCACCAGAGTTATTTCCCGTTTCATAATGACATTGATCTTTTAAACATCCACTAATAATTACACCATCTGCTCCCGACACGAATGCTTCTAAAATAAGGGGCAAATCCACCCGTCCAGTGCAAGGCACTCTTACTATTTTAATATTAGTAGGATATTCAAAACGGCTCATACCAGCTAAGTCTGCTGCCGCATAAGTGCATTCATTACAAATCAATGCAAGGATGTTTATTTCATTCGACATGGTAATCAAAGCTGGTCTTCTCGATGATTTGGAAAAAAACATTTAAAAGCTAAGTTACACTATTCCAAACAATCAGATTAAAATTTCCTATCTAAAAAAAATACGATGAAAATCTATTTTTCAAGGTCTTTTAGTCTGTTAGGGTGAAATCACGCCCATTACAAAATAAAAAGAATTAAAAAAAAGGAAAAAATAAGCATAAGGAAAGATTCAAGAGTTGTTTTTATGGAAGAAACCTTAGAATTTTCTGTTGTATCAGAACTTGGTCCGAGAATGAAAAATATTAATGTAAAAGCGAAATGTGAGAGCATCAATGAGGTTCGAGAGGTCACGTCCCGTGGTGATGGAAGCACTCACCGCGTAACTGAAGCGGTCATTGGGGATGAAACCGGATCGATTTTACTTACGATTTGGGATGACACGATCGATCGTATTACGATTGGAAATTCATACGTCGTTAAAAATAGTTACACGTCTCTCTTTCGAGGATCTTTACGGTTAAATCTCGGTCGTTATGGCGAACTTGAAGATTCAGATGAAGAAATCGAAACAGTCAATACCGAGAATAATTTATCTGATAAAGTATATGAAAGTCCACGTAGATTTCAAAGAGGACCGAGACCTGGAGGCAGTTATGGTCGAGATCGACGAGATAGAGGACCTCCAAGATACCAACGGAGAAATCCCCGTGGAAGAAGCAGAGGTAGTAGATACTAAAATATCCATTATTCTAATAAAAAACTTCAATTTTTCTTCTTTTATTCTTAAAAGATAAAAAGAAAAGTATTTTTTAGGCAATTTTTGCCAATAGTGGGTTCAGTTTCACCCTATGGAACTTCACACCCAATTCTTTAGGTTTTTCACCAAATGCAAGTGCTAAATACTCGGCAAAATATAAAACAGGTATCTTGTAATCAGCACCTTCGAATTGCTTGTTGACTTTTGATTGACCCATTTCAAATTGGGAATAACAAGCGGGACAAATGACAACGAGTGCATCGGCATTCATGCGTTTTATTTGTTTAAGTTTTGATTCAAGCATGCTCAACTGTGCACTTTCAACTATCCCAGAAATTGCAGAACCACAACACTGATATTTCTTGAGATATTCAATGCTTTTAGCACCTGTTGCGGTTATGACCTTATCAAGAGACGTGGGTCTTATGGGATCATCAAAGTTCAAGATATAACTAGGGCGACCATAATGACAACCATAAAAAGTTGCAATCCTGAGACCCGACATGTCTTTTGAAGAAGCTTCCGTGATTTTTTCCATTCCGATGTCTTCATGCAAGAGTTCCAAGAGATGTTTGACTTCTATCGTGCCCTTATATTCCTTGCCAACTTTTGAAAGAATCTCATTGACTTCTTCAAGTTTCTGTCCATCGTGCCGTAATTCGTGCCAAGCCGTCTTGAGCGTTTCAAAGCATCCATTGCACATTGTGAGAATGTCCATCTCTTTTTCTTCAGCAATGCACAGATTGTAGGCTGCAGAAGCAAGCCACGTGCTCTCCCGAATATTATGCATTCCCACGGGATCCGGACAACATCCGAAATCAGGAACGTCCTTGTATTTTATATCTAATTTATCCATCACTTTTCGACCGGCAATTTCAACATAGGGGAAACGATTTGCAATCAAACAGCCGACAAATAAGGCATATTCATCGCTCATTCATTTGCAACCTCCTGACTTGCAGGCTCTTCTTTTTTCTTAATATATTCGACAAATCCCGTTAATTCGCAGATTTTCTTGAAGTCTTCTACGTTTGGACGCGTGATGTTTTCATCCAGCCCCAGCTGCTTCCGACGCCGAGCAATGGCAGGACTGCTGGGAATATTAAGAGCATTATTGTAAAAGCCTTCACCTTCAGCACGAAATACCTCAGGCAAATGGCCACGTTCGACAGATAAATTGCGTAATTCAAACATGATTTCGGATACTAAAACAGATTGGGGACAAACTTCTAAACAGGAATGGCACGTCGTGCAGTTCCATAATACGGGGTCATCTAGTATTTTTTCCTTGAATCCTAAAAGAGCATTTTCAACAATCTTTCGTGGATTGAAAGTGCGGGTGAATCGCGCCGCAGGACAAATTCCCGTGCACGTGCCACATTGATAACAGTAATTGATAGTCTTCCCAATTTCCGACTCGCTTAATTCCTTTCGAAATACGCTAGAAATCGTCATGGTTTTCCATCCAAATTGTCAATAACAAATAATAATTTTAATTACTCAAAATTCTTTTTAATAGTTTCTGATTTTGCTTGCCATGCTCCAATATTTACTATCGAATAAGCACGAAAAAAGAAGAAATGAGAAGATCATTTTTTCTTAGCCTTGCGAAGATAAGAGTTGGCTTGCTCCGAGAACCTCTTGACTTTTTCAGTATATCCTAACCGAGAAGCAACCCGAGCTGCCTTTTTGTACAACTGTCCAGCCTTGGTATAATTGTTTTTTCTTACTTCGAATCGAGCATCACCTAAAAGATCGGATAATTGAATTTCCAAGTTCTTACGTTCTAGTTTACTGAGAGGTTTTGTTTCTACAGGGACTTTTTTCTTTGGCTTCGGTTTCTTTACGGTTTTGATGCTCTTAAGTGCTTTTTTCTTTTCTTTTTCAATGCGTTCTTCAATTAACTTCTGCTCTCTTAATTCTTCTTCCTTTCGCTGTTCGGATAATTGCTTGATGATTGATTTAACCTTGCTCGCGGGAATTGCGGGTTTTTCCTTCCTGCGAAACTGATATATCATGATAGCACCCGCAACAAGGATAATGATGACTCCAAAAATCAGAAATATTTCCCACGGGATATATGGAGGGGGAATTACGGGAGGTCGTGGCGTGACAGTGAGTTGGAAGACAAAACTCATAGTTTCATCATCAGAGTCAACGAGAACGATTCGAAGAGTCCATTGTCTTGTATTGTAAGATAAATCAGCAAGATCATCTTCGTCAAATTCATAATAAATAATAGATGAATTTCCAGTGACCGATGTATTAACTAATTCTTCAAGACCACCATCATTGTCATCAATTTGAATGGAAAATTCTTTTAAGCCTTCAAGGTCAGAAAAGTTAAGTTGCATTGTCAATGTCATACCCTCATAAAAATCATAATTAGGAGGATAAATCTGGAGTAATGAAATAATTGGGGCATTATTTACTACCGTGAAATTATAGGATGTCGTTGTTTCATTAATTCCACCTTCTTCATCTTCAACAGTCACGTAAAATGTCCAGTTTCCAGTTTCATACGTGGTCAGGGGTGTCCAATCCAGATACCAAGAATTAGAACTCGCGTTGAAATCCATAGAAATGTTATACCATTGGCTATTCTTGTAGCAATAAAGGCTTGCATTTACCGTGAGATTCGCTCCTCTACTAAATACGTCAATATCACTGGCATTTGCAAGAAAGGTGATATTTTGAGTCCGATACACGCTAGAAGCAGGTTGATAAATTTCAACGATGTTTGGGACGTGATTCACCACGGTAATGATGGAAGTAGTATTAAAAGTAAGGGCGTCATTCTCACGATCTCTCAAGTAGAGGAATACAAGCCAAGATCCGGCACGATCAAGAGATGTAAATACATATGAAAATGTCCAGTTAGACGTGTTATACTTTGCACCCCCAACGTCATTCACGAATTTCATTGTTCGATTTAACCAGATATCATGTTCGATGTTTAATAATTGAATTTCGGCGTAAACCCCTGTCTTATTATAATTCAATACTTGAATCTGAATGAAATCTACGTATCCATTAGTTGTAAGGTTAGTCGTATTCAATTGGAAGAAAATCTCAATCCTGTTGTTTTGGACGTTGTTAATTATATCAGTAATTTCGCTACCCGTAAAATTAACCGTTGTCGTAACGTCAGACGTGCTGTTAAATACAGTTCCATTGATGAGATCGGGCTGATTGGTTGTCCAATTCATGATTTTCCAACCTGCGAAAGTTACGTTTGTGGTCTGGCTAATTTTTGCTTGCACGGTCACTTCAATCCCACCAATGCCACTTCGATCGAATCCGTAATTAGTAAGGTTAATGTAATATGGAATGGATACAAAACCGCTCGAATCATTTTCAGCATAATGATAAACAGAATCATCGGTGAAAGTGTTTTCATGACGTCCGTAGAAGATGCCAGCCGAGGTCTCAAGAATAGAGGCGTTTCCATCTATTTGTAAAGAAGTATTAACATCACTTGCAATAAAATCGTCAATATCTTTCAAGGTAGTATTTAATGAAAAAGTCTCGTTCACGCGATAAACGGTAGTGTTTTCAATCTCGAATGATTCAACTTCTGGAGCCCAATTATCCACATATACATAACCGATATATTTAGCACCGTGGAGAGCTGTTGAGATGGCAGATTCTCCATATTCATCATAGCTCTGAACCTCAACATAAATGTCATATCGCCCAACGGGGTCGTATTCGGTAAAATTGTAAGAACAGTTCCACCAACTTTGACTTTTATACCAGTAAGTATTGTAAGGTGAAGAATAGTCTTCGATGTCCATTAACATATCCATTGATTTGTTTATCCAATGGTCCATTGTAGCTGATTTCAAACATAAAGTCGCATTAAATTCGTAGTCGTCATTATCACGATATCGATCGTCATCAAGATCAGCAATCACTGCAGTAACATTTAGTGTTTCATTTATTCGTCGAATGTGCTGATTCTCAGGATTTGTAACTTGAGTATAATTTGTTGCATTATATCGAATATGAATTGCGGTATCAGGATAACTCCCTCCAGTTTTGACTTCAGGTCTGGCGGATATTAACGTAACATTATGTGAAAATGCTTGTAGGTCATCATAATTTCCTAAACTCTCAACAAATAACCAATCATAACGAACTGGACCGAGTTTTGCACCGTCTTCAGTATGAAAACCGGGACCTAGAGTATCAACAGGAGCTTTTATCACGATATTGTATTCTCGACCGCTAAAATTCTCGGGCAAAAAATCATCCGAAATAGAAGTGTCAGTATAATTATGAATAAAGGTCTGGAATATATATCGGGTACTCGGTTGGAAAACCGTTCCATTAATATAAATTCTAAATTTGGTATAAGGATCATTATTCGGATCAATGTAATCATCGATATCCGTAACATTAGCCCAAACTTCAGATCCTGGAGTTGCTATGTGATAGTTTTTTCGTCGTAGGTAAGAAAATACGTCATGAAGTAATACTTTATAGTTCCCTGGGATGTACAATTCTTCACCCGCGCTCGGGATTCTCTGCTCGGGATCCCCAAACAAGACGAATTGATGATAGTCCTCACTATTATCGGGAAATCCACTTTCCTCTTGGATGTCATTTCTCCAATTTTGTGAATATACCCGGGAAGTGGAATTTAATCCTAAGGCAAGACTCATTCCGATAGTATTATTATTTTGGATGGCTTGCTGTAGAAAAATGGAAAATACTTGTTCGGAATAACCCAGCATGTTTTCACGATAATTTGCAATGAGTGAAGATGTCCCAAGACTCATGAACGTACTGGGCAAGGTTGTTGCAGCTAAATAATCGTCATTTAACAGAATGATGCTTACATTTATCCCTTCTGGCGGTGAATCGGAAATGAACTCACTTTCATTTTTAAAGAAACCATTTGAATTATTTACAGGATTGATTAGGAGTGGATCGTCGGCAGATTTTCCGTCATCAAATCCTCTCCAATAATCAATAGCACCTTCAAGAAAATTCATGGCACCCATTTCGCCATCATTACCATTCGATTTCACACCATATCCACAATGATACCATAGAGCAGGTCCCACGCTAAAGTTGTCTAAAATATTATTATAACCAGTCGTATTCCAAACATCATAATTTGCAGTTGATAAGATCTCCGGAATTTCAGAAGAATAATTATGTTGGCTATTGTCAAATGTCAAGTTATGCCAATAGGATACGGAAGAGAAAAGTGCTCTTTGACGGGCAAACGGACCTTTATCATAGCTTATGTTGAATTGCACGAAGTCTATACTGGCATTAATATAATCGGTCGAATTAGATGCATTAAAATAAAAATCAATTTTTATTTGATTTGTCAAATTCCCAACGTAATCAGTAATGTTATAATTTTGAAGCAAGATCACTTCATATTGTTGATCAGAAGTTGAATTAAATATGGAATCATTAATGACATCATAGTCATTATTCGTCCAATTCCAAAGTCTAACGCCAGCAAATGTCACGTTTTCAGTTAGATTTGTTTTGGCTTTTAAATGAACCCAGATCTGGGTTATGTTGTCCTTATTGATGTTGAGATCTCGCGTTCCATTATCAAGGTCAATATAGAAAGGAACGTCTATGTACCCATTCGAGTCATTCAACCAAGAATAATAACTCCCATCGTTTTCGTATGTATTCTCGATCGTGCCTTCAATTGGCACTCCTTGACTTGTCTGAATTCCTGCGGCGTGTTCACCAGTCAAATTCGTGGGAAAATAGATTTCTTTATAATCGGGTGATAATTCACGATAGATAAAAAGAGGAGCAAAGATACTTCGTTGAATTTCTATTGAGTTATTTACACCAGTTTCACCCGGAAATCGACCCACGATGAATTTATCCAGCCCTATTATTGCACGGTCAAGCGTCAGGCGGAGATCAGTCGTGGGAGATACGATGATCACGGTTCGATTCTTTACATCAGGGTTTGCCTTATCAAGATTACTCATCCAAGATTCGAAAGTGGTCGACAGATTGACCATGTCTTCATATAAAGGAGCCGGACCCGAGAAGGGATATTGAAAGTACGTTGTATTAAGCAATTGATAATTCTGATATGCTTGTTGATACACGGTATTTGATTCATTGACACAAGGTAATACTACACCACCATGATATGCAGCCAAGAATGCAGCAGGAGCGAAATGACCATCCTCCAAGGATGATAGAATAACATCATGTTCACTGCTGAGATTATAGATGAATTCAATTATCGATGTCATGTTTTCTAATGCTGTTATTGTAGTAAGGTTCCAAGATTCTAATGATTGAGTGAAAATAGTCTGATTGATGGTGTTTCCGGGTTCTACGAATATTGCTTCATCGGGTTGCAATTTCTCAATCACTTGTTGGACCATTTCGGAAGGAATGGAAGAATCATTCACGTATAAAATTGGAACGTGTAACAAGGATGCTATCACCGCTGCATTCGACGCAGAAAGTGCAACATCTTCTTTTATGGATGAGAGATTTGTTTTAGTTACCGTGATGTTGTAAGAAAAACTGTTCGTTTCCAGTTCTTTTGACGTGATATATAAATTCCATTGCCCCTTTAAAGGATGTTCAACACTAATGCTTCCACCATCATTCGAACGTTCTACTAACTGTCCATTTGGATCCAATAACCAAACCTGACAGCGGCTATCGTTAACACTAAATTGTAATCTAATATTTGAATTGTCAATGTTAAATTGATGCGAAGCACCGCTTGAATTGAAAAAAGTCAGATTATAATATTCAATTCCAGAAAATGCCGTTTTATTATAGACCTTTAACAGCCAATCGGAGCTATTGGCAGGATGCGTCACGTTGGGAAAGAACACGTAATCATTTGATGTAAAATTATTTGTATCAAACACCCATTGCGAAGCAACGGTCTGTGAGCCATTTCCAATAAGTTCTAAGCCAAATAAATCATTTTGCGTGTTATTTATTCGCATGAACAAGAATTCCCCTTGAATTGTCATGTTACTGGAGTTATATTGCTGCAAAGTAGACCCCGAACTGTCAAGGCTTCCAAGGATATTCTGTGTTTCAAAAGGATTAACAGTTCCCGAAAATGATAACGTTTCATTTGCGCCATCACTAAGACTTTCATTACCAAATGCGACAATTATTTTTGAATTATTGAACCAAAAATAATCTGCAATTGATGCTGACAGGTCGAAAATGTTTTCAACAGAAAAATTCAAGGGAGCAAGTTCATCACCTGCGATATAAGAATAATTAAGGGCAGGTTCAATTTCATTTCGAACATTATTTGGAACATCACCAACATACAGGATTCGTTTCAAACCACCATCTCTAATTGTGGCGGAACCCCTCCGATCTTCCATGAAATAATTGTTATAACGTCTCCAGTCATCAAGTAATAGGCGTGTACTCTCATCTAAACAATCATATATAATTGGAGAAATCTTAAAAATTCCAGAATCGTTAAAAATCGCATTAGGAAGAATGCTCAGGTAAGCCAATTCATCAAAAAAACTCGAATCATTTTGATGCACAACCGTTAAAATTTGTAATGGAGCAAAATCAGGATTAAATGCTTGCTGGATAATGTCCTTGTCATAAAAAGATGAAGGAGGATCAGATAATCCAGTTATTGGAACGGCAGTCGGTTCATTTACAGGGGAAAAATTGCCCGACATGAATGAATTACTTGCCATCATACTAAAAATCATTTGAGAAGCAAGTGGGATTAATATTGAACTTAATAAAATTAGGGCTGTGAATGATATACCGTAAAACCTGCAATTTTTCATGATTCTCATCCAATATTTTTTATTTAATCTTCTTTAAGCTTGTGATACGATCCTTTACTAATGAGTGCTGAAACCATTATAAATGAAAGTATCACGTGCCTGTTTTATCCATATATTTTTCAAACAGGTCCAAAAACCTGACATTAAACCTTAAACTGGTGAAGAAATTCGAAATTCTATATAAAAAAGTTGTAGTTAACTGCCAGAAAAATAAAAGAAACACAAATCAGGTCTGAAATTCAGATTTAGAAAAAAAAAAGAAAAGATTGATTTTTTTGGGTTTTTACTGTATTGTACCGGTTGTCGAGATGTAAATCTCACGATAGTAGGGTTGTGATTGTCCGCCCCATCCTTCTGATAGCGGTTCAGTATCGTACCTATTTATGACGTGGAAGGTGGACTCAGGTTCTTTCCACCAGCCGCTAAAGTAGATACGAATTGGTGCTACAGCAGGATTTTCATTCCATGCATGCACGTATGATGGCGATGCTTGAACTCTTAGATTATAGACTATTGTGTAAGACGATGAATATGGATCAATGTCGATCGTGGTTCCCAACCGATAGGTTTCTGCCCAAGCAGTGCCCGTATCGTTATTATAGCTGATTATTGACTTTGGAGCGAATAGAGAAATCTTGCTGTTTAGTTTTGTGTTTCCAACAATATACTGCGTTAATCGTTCAATATTTTGTTGAAGATATCCGCGCGGGTTACCAATTGTAAGATTTAGATAGTAGGACTTGAGAGCTTGGTTGCTTGCGATTGACACGTTTATCTGATAAGTCGTTTCAAGATCAAACGACGTGATATTTGTCATGATAAACGGACGGAATGATGAGTTTAGTGCAGTCCATAACGTTCCGAATGGACGGTTTGCATCATCATAGAGCACGTCTCCACGGGCACCTTTCACGTCGTCATTTACAACAGAATCTTCCATCTCTAGCCGGACATATATCTTCGAGGCTAACAGAGTATCATTGACGAGATAGCCATCTCCATCGATCGTAAAGTTACCGGGCAAGTAAGCGGCCAAATCCTGTAATTTTGTAACTCTCGGATACACGTTGTATGAAATCGTGAAGTTTGCACCAGGCCAAGTCGTATTGTCAAATGGATCATATCTATCCAGTGGATCATACATTTCTGCAGAAATGTCAAATCCTGAAATGAAACCTTCGGGTAATTCAAAATCGTCGTCCCAACTGGTATAGAAGTATATCTTCGTTATTTCGATTTGTGCATAAACGTCCACTTCGGACAACGAAGCGTTTGCAGTATT